>NZ_CAMXVC010000010.1 GCF_947252345.1 uncultured Finegoldia sp. | reverse complement strand
ATGGAATCAGAATGTTTGACAATTATATGAAAAAAATAGTTGAAATGGGAAGACCATAACGAGCAAAAATCAATCACTGCGGTGGTTGATTTTTTATTGCGTTGCATTTAAAAAAATTTATTATTTGTTTTTATTGGTTGAGAATATTTTTTCGGGGTATAAATAGTTTATGAAAGGAAGATTTTTATGTTGAGAGCAAAAGTAGGGTCTAGATTATACAATGTCAACGAGGCTATTAAGCTTGGGGAAATTGCTATAGAGAGTTTGAAGCAGGTTCAATCTTATTTGAATACGGCGTCCGGTTGGGGAGTTTTTGATATTTTTAAGGGCAAGACTATCACAACTATGATTAAGAGGTCGAATTTGAACAAGGCTAGGCGCCAATCGGAAAAAGCTGACTTGGCGATTAGAAAATTCAACAATATTATGATTGATTTGAATAAGGATTTGAGCGTTGGGTACAGATACAAGAGGACTTTTTTCTTGTTAGATTATTTCGACAATAAGTTGTTTGATTCTGTCATTCAAATGCAAATTCATTCCAACAAGAAAAGATGTAAGCACGCTATCAATGAGTTGCAAAAGCAGGTTTATTTTTTGCAAAAAGAGAAGAAGAAACTTATGAACGAGTAGAGGCTTTGAGTTATGTTTGAAGATTTCAAAAAGTTTATTATGAAAGACAGCGTTGTAAATCTTGCTGTTGCAGTGATTATGGGTTCTGCTGTCAAGCAAATGGTGGATGGATTGATCAACGGCTTGGTTGGACCTATTATTGGCGCTTTGATAGCTGGAATTAATTTGAAGGATTTATCTCTTGATATTTTGGGAGTTAAATTGCAATACGGTTTGTTTATCGACGCTTTCATTAAATTTTTGATAATTTCATTTGTTGTTTTTGCCATCATCAAATCTATTGAAAAATTCAAGGGCAAAATGCAACAATTGACGGTGACTACAACAAAACCTTGTCCTTATTGCAAGAAAGACATAGATATTACTGCGACTAGATGTCCGTATTGCACTTCACAATTGAACGAATAATTTACAAAGAGGGGATGCCCTCTTTTTGTTTTGTGTTATACTAAAAATATATAAATGATTAAAGGAGATTAAAATGAAATACGATTTTGAAACGGTGTACGATAGAAATGAAATGGGCTCTAGGAAGTGGGAAATTCGCTCGGAACAATTTCCAAATATGAAAAAGGATGTTATTCCTTTCAGCGCTGCCGATATGGAATTTAAAAATGCACCTCAAATCATAGATGGGTTGAAGAAACGCTTAGATAATTTGGTTTTGGGTTATTGTGCTCCTACTGACAGATTTTTCGATAGTATTGTAAGATGGGATGAGAAACGCCACAATGCGACTATAAACAAAGAATGGATTGTTCCAGTTCCTTCTGTTGTCGATGGATTTTTTGCGGCTGTTCGTGCTTTTAGCGAAAAGGGCGATTCTGTTATGATTATGAGACCTGTCTACGGACCGTTCAGACTTGCTGTTGAAAAAAACGACAGGGTTATGAATGATGTTGCGCTTATTTGCGATGAGACAAATCATTATTCGATTGATTTCGAAAAATTCGAATCAGAATGCAAGAAGGACGAGAACAAAATGGTGATTTTGTGCAATCCTCACAATCCTGGCGGGATTTTGTGGAGCAAGGACGATTTGGAAAAAGCGATTACTATTGCCAATGAGAACAATGTCACAGTAGTTGTCGACGAGATATGGCAAGACATTGTTATGCCGGGAAACACTCACACTTCTGTGTTGTCATTGGACAGAAAATTGGTGGAAAATGTAGTTGTGTGTCAATCAGCCAGCAAATCGTTTAATTTGGCAGGACTTTTGTGTGGATATACAATAATTTCCAACCCTTCAATGAGAGAAAAATACAACCAAACATTGGATGTTATGAGGAGCAAGGATGTCAATGTTATGGGGCTTGAAGCTGTTGGAATTTCATTTGACAAGGCAGAAGATTGGCTCGACGAAGTGATAAAAGTGTTGGACACTAACCAAAAAATAGTCTACGATTTCTTCAAGGGAAAATACCCTAAAATCATCGTCAACCCACTACAAGCGACTTATGTTATGTGGATGGATTTCAGGTGTTTGGGTTTGACAAGCGATGAGCTAATCAAGATTCTCGCAGAAAAAGCAAATCTTGTGTTCACAGATGGAAGGGCGTTTGGAAATTGCGAGGGATTTTTGAGATTTAATATCGCAGCTCCTACGAAAGTCATCGAACAAGCACTTGAGAGATTGGACAATTTATTAAAAGAGATATATAAATAGAAGCAAAAATCCCGAAACTCGTTGGATTTCGGAATTTTTATTTCAAAAGAATTATCTTACAGTTGTTGCGTTGAAATTTGCATAAATTCACCAACAATAAATATTTACAAGCAGTGGAATTAAAATTAAATTGAAGGGTAGATGTTAAAAATAGGCGAAAAAAAGCTGTACGCATTATCGATTTTGTTTAATCAAAATACTAGTGCCAAAATCAGAATGTAGGGACAAATCAAATCATAAAAGATGAGGGAACAGAAATGGGTATATGTAAATTTAAAAAAGCGATGATAGTCGTTGCTGTGGTGGCGCTACTTTTATCGTCTTGTCAAAAAAAAGAGATTAAAACTGACGAGCCAAAAGCTAATAAAAATGAGACAGTAAAGGTAGACATTGACGAGAAGGAGAAAGCCAATATAAACGAAACTGTAAAAGCTTTCTTAGTTGAAAAATATTACAAGATTGATAAAAACGCAGATAAAGTTAAAATTAGCGCTGACCTTGAAAAATTTTTAGCTAAAAAACCAGATTACAAGTATTATGAATTATCCGAGTTGAAAATATTGGATAAGTTTGAAAGTAAAGACAAAATTATGGTTTTGGTGAAGACCTGGATTTCTACTAAGGACCAAAAATCTGGAGAAGGCGCGATAATGAGGATTTTAATATCTGAAAACAAGGATGGGTATGTCGTAGAAAAAGAAGTGGATGAAGATAATATAGAATCGAGAAATTATCAAACAAAACTATCCCCAAAAGATATCAAACATTATCTTAAAAAATCATTGATAATGAATGGGGAAAACATATCGGATTCAGAGATAGATAAAAAGATAAAAGATATTGATGTGTTAGATTTTTACTCATATATTGGAATGTTTGAAGTTCAAAAAAGTAAAGAAACTAATGAAGATTTAATCCATGTTTTAGAAAATCATGAATACAAATAATTAAAAAAGGAAAGTTCATCAAAAAGAACTTTCCTTAATTTTTTGCTATTTTAATTTTTCTAATAATTTCAACGTGAAATCATACATTCTCTGTGTAGAGTCTATTTTCAAGTGTTCCAACGGAGTGTGAGCACCGAAAATATCTGGGCCGAAACTAATCATATCGCAATTTGGAAGTACGCCTTTCAACAAACCGCATTCCAAACCTGCGTGAATTGCAGTGACGTTGGCTTTTTTGCCAGTCATTTCTTCGTACAAACTAGGGGCGATTTTTGCCAATTCACTTTCTGTGTTGAATTCCCAAGCTGGGTATTCTTTTTCGATGACTGTTGTTCCGTGAGTCAAATAGGCCAATGATTTTATTTTGTCGAACATATTGTGAAGCTCACTTTTCACTGAACTTCTTACAGAGCAAGTTACTTTGATTTTTTCGTCGTCTGCTTCGACGATGCCGACGTTTGAACTTGTTTGAACCAAACCTTCGATGTCTTGCGAAGTTGAGATGACATCGTTGATTAACAAATACAAGAACTTGACGATTGACTGAGAAGTTTCTTTTGAATAGGAGAAATCAGTTACTGTGGTTTCTTTGATATCCAATACGAAATTAGGGTCAGTTTTTCTTCCTTCGTGACGAACGTACTCGCCGATTTCATTCAAAATGCTCATAGCTTTTTCCAAATCATCGACAGTTATCACAGCGTGGGCATTTTTTGCGATGGCATTGTGTTTAGAGCCGCCGGATATTTCTTGCAATCTAAAATCCATTTCCAAAGCGACTTTGTTCAATAATCTCGCCATAACTTTGATGGCGTTTTTGTTTTGCTTTTGAATTTCAAGGCCGGAATGACCACCGTTCAAACCAGAAATTGAAATCTCGATTGCTCTCGACAAGCCTTCTGATTTTTCGCTTTTGAAAGTTGTGATTGCATTCGCACCGCCGGAACAGCTGACAATAAAATCTCCCTCATCTTCCGTGTCGATGTTCAACAAACGAGTTCCGCTCAAGTGCTCAGCCGTCACTGCGTTTGCTCCGTCCATTCCACGTTCTTCGTCAGTAGTTATCAAAACTTCTAATTTTGGATGAGATACATCGTCGGAGTCCAAAATCGCCAAGCAGAACGCAACGGCAATTCCGTCATCCGCTCCCAAAGTCGTGTTATCTGCATAAACAAATCCGTCTTTAATGTGCATTGTGATAGGGTCTTTTGTGAAATCGTGGTTTGAATCGTCGGCTTTCTCGCAGACCATATCCATATGTCCTTGCAAAATAACTGCGTCGGAATTTTCGTAGCCTTTTGTGGCATCTTTTTTGATGATGACATTGTTGAGACAATCTTGGTGAACTTCCAAACCTCTTTGTTTTGCAAAATCAACCAAAAAATCGGACACAGCTTTTTCGTTTCCAGAACCACGAGGAATATTATTTAACTGTTTGAACCAATAAAAAACTTTTTTTGGTTCTAAATCTTCGTATTTTTGCATAAATAACCTCCTAATTATTTTCTTATTTTATTATAACTCTTTTACATTATTTTGTAATCTAATTGACAAGATTATTCACAACATCTACGATAATATCCATTCCGTCGGAAATATCGGTGTAGCTCATCTTCGCAAATCCAATCAAAAAAACATTGGTATTCGTGTTTTTGTCCAGGTAATAATCGTCAATGGATTCTATGAAAACGGATTTTTTTCTCAAATTTTTCAACAGCATTTCATTATCAATTCTCTTGTCGACTTTTATCACGACGGATGTTCCGCAGTCGGTTTTTTCGAAATCAACGTATTTTAATTCACTAATCTTCGAGAAAATAATCTCGTATTTCTTCGAATACACCTTTTTCATCTGGTTGATTTGCTTTTCAAAATCACCGCTGTCGATGAACTTGGACAGTGCAGATTGAACGAAAATCGACACAGGACATCTCTCGGATTTCAACATACGATGAAATTTGTTCATCAAATTTTTAGGCAACACCATAAAACTCACACGCATAGCCGGAGTCACAGTACGGGAGAAATTTCCAATGTAAATCACTCTATCATTCACATCCAACGTCTTCAACGGAGCGATTGGACGCAGCTTGTACTTAAATTCAGCGTCGTAGTCATCTTCGATAATGTAGCGGTCATCTTTACAATACGCCCAATTCAGCAAATCAATCCTGTTGTTAACCGGCATAATCGCAGAAGTCGGAAACTGATGAGAAGGAGTCACGCTCACAACATCTGCATCTGTTTGTTTCAGAAAATCTATATCAATTCCATCTTCGTTCACTGCAATTGCTCTGCTGATGAAATTGTTGTAAAAGCCAATTCCGTGATAAGCGTATCCTGGATTTTCAAAGCCAAAAACAGGATTGTTGAGAAGATTTTTAATCAAAATCAACAACTCGTTGCTGCCGGAACTGACGACGATTTGGTTGGGATTGACGATTATTTCACGGAAATTTTTTAAATAATTTGCAATCGAACGCCTCAACGAAAAAAGCCCAAGCCCGTCGACATTTCCCAGGATGGCATCATCATCTTCATTAATTGAATCCTTGAAAGCTTTTCTGATTTGCTTGTATTTGAAACAGGATTTGTCAACGCCCGAAAATGAAAAGTCGTATTTGAAATCATCCTTTTCGTCAACAATCATATCGCAGTCATCAAAAACGGAATCGTTTAGCAAAATATTTCCGGATTTTTCGACAAAAAAACCGCTTCTCTCACTGGAACGAATGTAGCCCTCTTTTTCCAATTGGTAATACGCATTCGAAACGGTGTTTATCGAAATATTCAGCTCGTTCGACAATTTTCTGATGGAAGGGAGCTTGTCGTTGGTCTTCAATTGTTTGGTGTTAATTTTTTCTTTGATGGAATTGTAAATTTGATTGTACAAATAATCCTCGTCGTTTAAATTTATGAACATAAAAGCCTCCGTTGGAATAAGTATAACACAACTGTACCCATAAAATTATTTTGGTTTTTGACTACAACTAGATGCAATTTAAGGGCGTGATAAAATCGAAGGGATTTTTATGATATCATTTTCTTAAATTCATTGTAATAGATATCAGTATTTACTATAATTATTAATGAAAGGGGAATAAAATGAAAAAACTAACTACATCAAAATTTTTATTAGATAATAAATCTAAGTTACAAGAAATTATAAAAAATTTAAAATCTGATTTCAAATACGTTTCTATTTTAGGTTGTGATGTTGACGGTGCAAGCTACGCTGTGTCGACATCTGCGATTTCGTTGAATCCGTCTCCTGATTATCAACGTGGATTTGTAGTCAGAGTGTACACTGATTTGGGATTTAGCGAGTACTCGTTCAATGAAGTGGACGTCGATGAAGTTTGCAAAAATGTCCGCAAGATAGCTCTCGAAGACCGCAAAAAAATCGTAGAGGGCTTGGACAGGGTGAAATACGACAGACTTCCAAATGACGAAGCAATTACAAAAGAAAAAGTCACTGAAGTGGAAAATTTGCCACAAGAAGACAATCCCGAAAAAATTATCACTACATTGCAAAAAGTTCACGACGAAGTTAAAGCGAAATACGAAAAAATCGTTCAACTTTCTTTGCGATTGAATATTACGCAAGTTAACAAAATTTTCTTGTCGGAAAACAAAGATTTGTACCAATCTTACGCTTATGCAACTGGATTTGCGATGGCAGCGGCAAGTGAAAATGGCAACACAAAATTGGATTTCATTTCTAATTCTGGGTTGTGCGGAAGTGAATTGATTTCTGAGTTCGAGAAAGCCGCTGATGATGCTTGCAGGAGAGCGGAAGAATTGCTCACATCAGAAAAAGTTGTTCCGGGAGAATACGATATAATTTGCGACCCGGATTTCACGGGATTGATTGCCCACGAAGCTTTCGGTCACGGAGCTGAAATGGATATGTATGTAAAAGAACGTGCAAAGGGAAAAGAATACCAAGACAAGAGAGTTGCAAGCGACAAGATAATAATGCACGATGGTGCTACAGCTTTCGACGAAGTGTCGAGCTATTTGTTCGATGACGAGGGAAATTTGGGTAGAGACACCGTGATTATCGACAAGGGAATTTTGCGTCACGGAATGTGCGACGAGTTGTCTGCAATTTTGTTGGGACAAGAATCCACGGGAAATGGCAAGAGAGAATCCTTCAAGAGAAAAGTTTACACTCGTATGACGAATACTTTCTTTGAAGAAGGAGAAGATTCTGTTGAGGATATGATTAAATCCGTCGACAAGGGATATTTGTTGGAGGGTTTCTCATCGGGAATGGAAGACCCAAAAAACTGGGGCATTCAATGCGTTGCGATGAAGGGACGAGAAATTATAGATGGCAAATTAACTGGCAAAATCGTAAGCCCGGTTTATTTGACAGGATATGTGCCTGATTTGTTGCAATCAATTACACAAGTTTCCGACGGAATCGTGCTTTCCGGTGGAGGATATTGTGGAAAAGGCTGGAAAGAATGGGTTAAGACATCGACTGGTGGTTCATACATTAAGGCAAAGGGGATTTTAAGTTAATGGAAAGATTGATTAATATATTAAAACAAAACGAAAAAATTACCGACTGGATAGTTGTCAACACTGAGTCCAAATCCAACGAAGTTTTTTTGATAAAAGACAAAGTGGATATGAACAGAAGTTGCGTGACAAATGAAACATCTGTGAGAGTGTTCGTGGATTTTGAAGAAAATGGAGATAAATTCAAAGGCGACAGCACTGTCGTGTTGAACTTGAATGACAGCGAAGATGAAATTAAAGAAAAAGTAGACAGAACTGCTTTTGCAGCGAGATTCGTCAAGAACAAATACTACGAGCTTCCAGAAAAAGAAGACGGCTACGCTACGCTAAAAGACATCAAAGTGTGCGAAGATTTGACGGATAATTTCAAAAAAGTACACGAAGTCATATACAAAGATTACGGCTACAAATCAAAAGTAAATTCGTGCGAAATTTTCGCAGTGGAAAACCACAAGCACGTCGTTACATCAAAGGGCGTGGATGTAGAATATCCATCCAATAAGTTTACATTTGAAATCGTAACTGACTGCAACATCGCAGATGAGCCTGTCGAAATATTCAACGGATATGATTTGACAAGTATTGATTATTCCAAAATCGAAGAAATCGTCGACAAACAACTTTTGGAAACTGAAAAAAGATCAAGCGCCGTTAGAAATGAAAAAATGGAAAATATGAGAGTACTTTTATCAAACGAAGCTGTCGAAGAATTCTTGTATTACTATTACGACCAAGCGAGAGATGCCATGATTTATCAACAAATCAGCTCGGCAAAATTAGGCGAGAGATTCTTCGGAGAAAATCCAAAAGTAAACTTCAACATGAAAATCAATCCAACGTTGGAGACATCAATCAACAAAAGACCTGTCGATTCAGAAGGTAAAAAACTTGTAGAGTATGATTTGTACAAAAATGGAGTTGTTGAAAATTTAGTTACTAACGCAAAATACAGTTACTATTTGAACGTCAAAAATATGGGGCAATCTCCAGTTTTTGAAGTGTGTGGTGGAGATGAATCGGTTGAGGAATTGAAGTCACAAGACTACATTGAAGTGTTGGCGTTCTCATCATTTTTGATGGACAGCGCTACAGGAGATTTCGGTGGAGAATTCAGACTTACAAGACTTGTAAAAGATGGTGTGGAATCATTCATAACAGGTGGATCAATTTCATTAAATGTAAAAGACGTACAAGATTCTATGATTTTCTCAAAAGAATTGAAATCTCGCAAAAACAGCTTAGCTCCAGCAGTTATTGCATTCGATAATGTAACAGTTGCAGGAAAATAAGGAGGTAAAATTGAAACAAAAAAATAGATTTGGAGTGTTGGAATTATATGCGTATTGTATTGGATATATTTTGTTGATAACAATCTACAGATTTTTCAGGACAAATGAGTTTGATGCTGTAGGATTTTTGAAAATAGCAGCTACAATTTTTGTAGTAGCATCGGCTACGGTTGCGATTTTCAATAAAGGATCATTCAAGAAAACATCTTCTGATTACAAACTACCTATGATAATGATAACGGCTGTAGTGTCTATTCTAGTTTCAGTATTTATATTCTAAAAAAATAAAGGTTTGAACATTGGGAACCCAATATTCAAACCTTTTTTAAATTCCGAGAACAAATTCGTCGTCGTTGTGAATTGTTTTAACCAAAAATCCTGATTTAACCAAGAAATAAGTCGTAGTTAATGTGGATAAAACATCAGACACTGGCATCGCTGACCACACGCCTGTAAGTCCGAAAAGTTTTGGGAAAATCAACATCAACGGCAACAAATAAATAAGTTGTCTTGTCATTGTCAATATGAAACCAATTTTTGGTTTGCCGATTGCTTGGAATAATGACGATCCAATTATGGAATATCCAAGCATGAAAATCATCGAATTGTAAATTCTAAGTCCAGGAATTGCAATGTCCTTGATTATTTTGTAATCTTCAGGTCGTGAAATGAAAATCTTGACCAACAAATCTGGACGAACCATAGTGAATACCCAGTTTAAAATCATATACACAGTTCCAATTGTCACGGCGATTCTCAAAGTGTGTTGCACACGTCTGAATTTGTGCGCGCCGAAATTAAATCCCAAAATAGGTTGGATACCTTGGTTAATTCCAAAAATCGGCATAAATGCGATTTGTGACACGCTGTAGATAACGCTCATCGATGATGTAGCCAAGTCCCCGCCGTAGATTTTTAGGAAATTGTTGAAAATAATGTTGATTCCACTCGCAACGAGCTGCATCGCGAATGGCGAGACTCCCAGTGCGAAAATTTGCTTGCAGTAGTGCATATCGACTTTTAAAGTTTCCCTAGTCAAACGCAACAGTGCGTTTTCTGTCAGAAAATATCTCACAACCCAAATACAAGACAGGATTTGTCCAATGATTGTCGCCCAAGCAGCACCTTTTACACCCATTTGCATCGGGAAAATAAACACATAATCCAATATTATATTGGTGAAAGCGCCGATAAACATAGTGAACATCGCAGCTCTTGGATTTCCCTCGCCACGGATAAAATTGTTCAACGTGTAACCGACCATTTGAAAAGGAGCTCCGTACAAGATAATCTTGCCGTAATCGTAGGCGTAAGGCATCAAAGTATCGCTTGCTCCGAATAATTTTAAAAACCATTCAAGTTTAAAAAGAAAAATAACGGAAATTAAAACTCCGAATATAATTGACAAAACAAAAGAAGTCCCCAAAATGATTTCCGATTCGTGTTTTTTTCCTTCGCCAAATTTGATAGAAGAAAGCGAATTACCACCGACGCCAATCAACATACCGAAAGCCAGCAAAAATAAAAAAATCGGGAAAATCAAATAAACTCCACCGATTGACATTTGATTTACGCCGGCACCAAGGAAAATTCTGTCGACAACATTGTACAAAGCTTGGACTAACATTCCAACAATAGCTGGCACTGAAAACTTCCAAATTAATTTCGGAATGGATTCATTGCCGAGAAGATTTGAGCGTTGTTCATTTAAATTTTCTATAATAATCGCCTCCTAGTAAAATAATACAAGCTATTATACATTAAAATTCCAACATAATCAATGATTTATAGATTATTTCAATAAATAAACAAAGAAAATATAACAGCAGTATGATAATATAGTAATGAAAGAAACGAAAAAGGATGATTAAATGAAAATACTTCACGTGATAGCACAACTGCCGAAACAAACTGGAAGTGGCGTGTATTTTACAAATCTCGTAGAATATATGCAGCACGACCACGAAAATGCGGTGGTTTTTGGAATACAAGATGATATAAAAACAAATTTCGCTCAAACAGTTACGAAATATCCTGTGGAATTTAAAAGCGAACGATTGAATTTTCCAATCGTTGGTATGAGCGACGAAATGCCCTATGAATCCACAAAATACAGCGAAATGACACACGCTATGATTGAAGATTGGGTAGATGAATTTAAGAGAAAACTAAATCAAGCGAAACGAGAATTTCAACCCGACGTCATAGTGACGCATCACTGCTGGATGTTGAGCAGCATCGTATTGGATATTTTCGAGGATACGCCGACGATGATAATTAATCATGGGACGGACATCAGACAAACGAATTTGAATCCGGAATTATATGAATTTATGGTGAACGATTTGAATCGTGCAAAAAAAGTTCTAGCGCTTAGCAACAAAGATGTCGAGCCAATCACACAGATTTTTGGAATTGACAAAGACAAAATCCGTGTTATGGGTGGAGGATATAACGCAGATATTTTTTACAAAAGAGATAAGGACCCTCAAAATGACAGAATCAGAATTTTGTTTGCGGGAAAATTATCGCGTGCAAAAGGAGTGTACGAACTTTGCAAAGCGTTTAAAAAACTCGAAGAAAAATACGACAACTTGGAATTGACATTGGTGGGAGATGTAGACATAGAAACAAAAGTCGAGTTGTGGGACAACACCAAAAACTCGCTTAATTTTGATTTGCACAACACTTCGTGCCAGAAAAAACTGTCCGACAAAATGAGAGCGTCAGACATATACGTTCTTCCAAGCTATTACGAAGGGCTTGGACTCATCGCCATAGAAGCGTTGGGTTGTGGAATGAGAATTGTAGTCACAGAAATCGAAGGGCTTATCGAAACATTGGGAGATGAAATAAACAACAGTACGGCGGTTGAATTTGTCAAAATGCCACGATTAAAATCAATTGACGAGCCATACGAATCTGAGATAGAGCCATTTGTCGAAAGACTATCACGAGCAATCGAAAAACAAATAATCAGAGTGCAAAACAAAGAGCCAATTCCGAAACGCATCCACGATTTGGTGCTAAACCATTCTTGGCACAACATTATGAAAAAAATCGAGGACGAGTTGGCCGACATGAAAAACAATTTATAATTTAAACACAGCTTTAATTGAAAAAAGCTGTGTTTTTTTGTTTACAAAGAAAAAGATTACAAATCAAATATCAATTATTTATTTTGATTAATTTTCTTGGAAAAATAATGACGAAACAATTTTATTAATAAAGCATTTTCGATAATAATTATCATTGAATCGGAGAAAAAATTGAGGTAAAATAAATCCGTTCTCAAAACAATAAAGACTATCATTATCACAGGAGGGTAAAATGAAGAACAAAAAATTTATATTTTCTATTATTTTTGCTTGTCTTTTGGTTTTTGGATTGAGCTTTAATTCAAATGCACAGGACAACAAATTCACCGTAGACGATTTTGTAATCGAAAATGATACGGTGTACGGTTTTTCAAAAAAAGGAGTTGAAAAACTAAAGACAATTAAAAATGTTGTACTCCCAGCAAAAAGCAAGGACAATGTTGATTTGAAAAAAATCGCGAGTTTCGCTTTTTTGTACGATAAGAGCAGTGAGATAGCCGAGTACACTCAAAGAGAAGGCGAAAATGGAGAGGTCAACAATTTAGATGTAGACAAAAATGAAATCAAAAAGCTCGGGGAAGATTTCAAACAATTAGACATAGAATCTGTGGAGATTCCCGAAGGATATACTTATATTGGTCAAGATGCTTTTCGAGATAACAGCAATATCAAAAGCGTCAAATTGCCAAACAGCTTGACAAAAATCAGCAATTACGCATTTGCACATTTGAATTTGTCGAGCATCACATTGCCAGAAAATTTAAAATACATTGGCGAACAATGTTTCTTCGATAATAAAATCGAAGGGAAATTAATCTTGCCGAAAAATCTCGAACACTTGGGAGAAGGGTCATTCAAAAGCAACAAGATAAAAGAATTGGAGTTCCAAGGAGATAAGTTGGAAGTGATTACAGAACGAGCTTTTGAAGATAATCAAATAAAAGAAGTGAACCTTCCAAAAAGCGTGAAAAAAATTGAAGAAGCTGCCTTCAACGGAAATCTCGGCGACAAAAATTACGCCAATATGGTTGTCATAAAAACCGAAGGAACTATCGAAAATAAGGACTCTCACGCCATTGTAAACCCAACGGAAAAAGACAAGACTACTCCGCTTGAAATCGACAGTTCGAAATGGGATGAGAAAGATTTTAAATTTGAAAAAGGAAAAGTTTTAGGATTTTCTGAAATAGGAAAGCTAAAAGTTCGTGAGAACAAAAATCTCGTAATTCCAGACAAAAACGGCGAGACTGTTGTGGACGAGATTGCCGATGACGCATTTAGAAATATTGATTTTGAAGGAAATAGCTTGAACAAGTATGACTTGGTGAGCGTAACTTTGCCAAAAACAATCAAAAAAATTGGCAAATTTGCATTCCAATCTAATTATTTGACAGAATTTGAAGCTCCAGAGGATTTAAAAACTATCGGAGACGGAGCTTTTATGAACAACAAGATTGATACTCTAAGCCTAAACGACAATCTCGAAGTCATCGGAAGCAGCGCATTTCACATCAACAAGATTTTTGCCATAGTCATAAGTCAAAATGTAAAAGAAATCGGAATGTCCGCTTTTAGAAACAACGTCGCGCAAACTGTTTTTTTTATGGGAGACAATGTGGAAAAAATCGGCGAGATGGCTTTTTGCAACAACAAAATTTCAGAGTTGGATTTGAGTTCGTTGACGAAATTAAAAACAATACCAGTTCAAGCTTTCTACAAAAATAGCATCACAAATCTAACTTTGCCACAAAATTTGGAAGGCGTAGAGGAAGAAGCTTTTAGATACAACAACTTGAACGAAGTTGAATTTTCTGACAAAATCAAGGAAATCAAATTTAACGCATTTGATGACAATAAAGCAGACAACATCTACAAAAAAGTCTTGGTTAAAATCAAGAATAAAACATTGGCAGATGGAGAAAATTTCGTTGTCAATCCGGAACAAATCACTAAGAGCAAAGACGATTTGAAAAAAGTGTTGGATGAATTGAACAAGCTCGATTTGACGATATTGAGACAGGACACTCAAAAACAATTCAACGATATGAAAATCGAAGCGGACAAACTTTTGAAACAAGAAAATTTGGCCGAAGGCACTAAATTAAAATTCATCCACGATGCAGAATTTTTCGTTGGTAGATATAAGTTGGATTCGTTGATAAAATTGGCGGATGCCACTATCAAAAATCACCCACAAAATTCTGAGATTTTAAAAGATAAGCTCGATTATGCGAAGAAATCTTACAACAATTCCGCTGTAAACGGCGAGAAATTAAACAGATTAACAAAAGAATTGCAAAACCTAATCAACATCGTTGAAAACAAAGGGAATATGGCAAATGCAATTATGAAGCAAGGCCATTTTGAATTGAAAACGCCACTTCCAATTCCTTCTTATCATATTGGAATGAATGTTTATTTTGATAAAGACGGAAAAATATTGTACGTCTTGGATATGTCGTACACGATTGGAAAAGGTCAAAAAGATGATTATGGCAACGAAATATTAAACGTCGACGAAGACAATGAGGGCTATCACGTGTTGGCGTTGGAAACATTGGACGACTATGAAGGATTGAATTATTCCGAAATTTTGAAAAATGATGTAAATTCAATCGCAAAGATAAGAAAAGGCGACGACAGAGCAAAATATCACAGAGAAGGAATTTACAACGCGATAAAAGATGCTTGTAAAGATTTTGAAAAAGAAAACAAAACTTCAAAAGTGACTCCAAGCGTACCAGGAACACCAACACCAAGCACACCTGGAACAGTAACACCAAGCGTACCTGGAACACCAACACCAAGCGTACCTGGAACAGTAACACCAAGCACACCAAACTTGCCAAACCCAACAACACCTGCACAAAACAACACACAACAACAAGAACAAAAACAACAACAAGAACAAAAACAACAACCAATCAAAACAACAAGAACAGCAGGAACAAACAGAACACAAACAGCAGTAGAAATATCCAAAAAATACTACAAAAAAGCAGACACAGTAATAATAGCAAGTGGCGACAACTACGCAGACAGCCTATCAGCATCAGCACTATCAAAAGCACTAAAAGCGCCAATCCTACTCGTACAAAAAGACCAACTAGACACCATAGTAAAACAAGAAATACAACGACTAGGAGCAAAAAACGTAGTAGTAATAGGAGGAAAACACTCAGTAGATAAAACAAAAGACAGCCTAACACAATACAACCTCCAAACAATAGCAGGAACAGACCGCTACGAAACAAGCGCAAAAATAGCAAAAGAAATAATCAAACGCACAGCAACAACACAAGCAATAATCGCAAGCGGAGAAGAGTTTGCCGACGCACTAACAGTAGCTCCTCTTGCAAACAAACAAAATATGCCAATCCTACTAGTACAACCAAACAACATACCAAAACCAACACAAGAAGTAATGAAACAAATCAAAAACGTAATAATTGTAGGAGGAGAAAATACAATCTCCAAAGAATTGGAAAACAAACTTCCAAGCCCTACAAGAATTGCCGGAGCAAACCGTTACGAAACAGCAAAGAAAATCTACGAATACGGCTTCAAAGACAGAGTAGAAGTTAACATCACAAGTGGAGAAAACTTTGCAGACAGCTTAGTAGTAGGAACAATAGACTGCCCAATACTATTGACACAAACAAACGAAATCCCACAAGCGACAAAAGACGCATTGAAGGAATCGAAAATAGAACAAGCCAACGTATTTGGAGGAGAAAAATCTGTTAGTGAATCAGTTGTAAAGCAATTTACAAAATAAAATTTTAAAGTCATGTGAGAATTATCTTGCATGGCTTTTTATTTTGAAAAAACAAAAATTTTTCAAGAATTTGTTAAAAAATTTAATCACGACTAATTTCAACATAATTAATACACAATCATAAGCTAATATATAAATGTAAACAAAGTAAGTTTAATCTCAAGAAACAATCTCCTCCCTTAATATTGTTTTTTAACCTTAGATTAAACGGGAGACCATCAAAATGGTCTCTTTTTTATATGGAATTTTAACCTAAAAAGCTAGTCTGAAAATCAGACTAGCTTTTTGATTTTATTGTTCAAGTGGTTTGTACAAGAATTTGAATCTTTTTTCCAAGACTTTTAATGAGGATGGAGTTTGTTGGTACAATTCTCCGTCTGTGTCGACCGATAAGCCTTCGGGTTTTATAAATTTTATTTCTTTTGCTTTGTAGGTTGTGATTGATTCGTTTTCTTCGTTAAAATCAGTGCTGTTTTGTTTTCCGAACAATGCTTTGAACGTGGATAAGTTGGTGTTTTCAACTATAAAAACATTCAACACACCGTCACTTGGACTGATGTCCGAAATTGGAAGCTCGACCGAACCGGAGTACAATCCGTTCGCGACAAATACCATAATGGCAGAGCCTGTAATCAATTTGCCATCCAATTCCATTTCGTAATTGAAGATGTTGTCTTCGGAAAGTGTTTCAAAAATTTTCGGGATGTATGTGAGGACGCCGAATGTCGATTTGTCGGTGTCTTGCATTTTTATAGCGTTACTAGTTGCGATTCCGACCGTCCAGAAGTTGAGGGCGATTTTGTCGTCGTTCAATATGCAGTCGTACTCTTTGACTTGCGCATCCAACATATTTTCGCTGGCTTCGAGTGGGTTTTTCCCGATGTTCAATGTTTTTGAAAAATCGTTGAACGAGCCTGCGGGAATTATTCCGATTATCGGATTCAAATTGTAGTGGTACAATCCGTTTATTACTTCGTTGATTGTTCCGTCTCCGCCTACGACAACGACAAGGTCAAAATCTTTTAATTCTTCACATTTTTTGTAAAAGTCTCCCTGTTTTTCGCTCTTGAAAAAAACTGTTTCGTTCGACAATTTTAAAATATTGCGACTCGTCTTCTCTAACACATCGTAAATATCTTGTTGTCCCGAATTGTCGTGGTACATAACGATTGATTTTTTAAATTTATTCATTAAAATCCTCCCAAATATTTTATCAATTTAATTGCCATAATAATCAATGGCTGGTGAATTATATATATTGCCAAGCTGTGTCTTCCCATTTTGGAAAGTATATTTTCCTGCACGTTTAATTTGAAATCGACAAAATCGTACAAGCAATATCCAATCAAATACATAAAATACCACGGAAATAGTGGAAAATAATCTCCACTGTAAAATTTGTCGTTGTAAAATCCCAAAAAGCAAAACAGATTTGTGCCTATATTCATAGGATGTGCGCTTATTCTGTAGGTCAGTGCGAATATTGCAACAGACAAGATGAGTAGTGTTTTTTTGTTTGGATTGAGCTTGTCCAACGCTATTGTCAGAATTTGAGAAGCACAAATCAGATGAATTATCCCAAACACAATGAAAAATTCATTTGCAAATACAAATGTCGTTGCACTCAATAAACTTGAGACTATCAATAGCCTAATAACTTGCTTTGTTTTGTGCTTCGATAGGTTGAAACAATATCCCGATATCAAAATGAAACTCGTGCAGATAAATCTCTCCCAAATCATTCCAGGTGTATTTACAAACCACTCGATTTTAAAATTTTCCATATAAACCAAATCAAACAGCAGGTGATAGACTATCATATTGACAATCGCAAATCCTCGCAATGAGTCGATGGTATTATTTCTCTTCATCATATCATTGGCGAGAATACTTTTAGTATTACTGAAAGGATTTTGCGAAATACGCTTTGGCTTTCGATTTTTCTTACGAAAATTTCTTCTGATTTTGATTGCATCTCCAAAAAATCCTCCTTTAAATCATTCACAATGTGTGAGTTGTAGTACATCGCACCATTTTCAAAATGCAGATACAAAGACCTAAAATCGAGATTGATAGAACCTACGATTGCGTGTTTGTCGTCTGCTACACAGCTTTTTGCGTGTAAAAATCCCGGCGTGTACTCGAAAATTCTGACACCAGCTTCTAATAGCGATTTGTAGTAAGTGCGTGTCACCATGTATACAAGTTTTTTGTCGGGAATACCTGGAGTGAGTATTCTGACATCGACACCGCTTTTCGCAGCATCACGCAAAGATTCCAGCATATCATCCGACGGAATCAAATACGGAGTTGTGATGTAAAAATATTTTCTCGAACGTGACACCAACTGCATATAAGTTCCCTTTCCAACTGGAATATCATCCAACGGAGAATCCGTGTACGGCTGGCAATATCCTTCGTTTTTGGACACGTCATTTACAGTTGTGTCGAAATAATATTTGTAATCTAGCACCTCGTCGTCGTACAATTCCCAAATTGACAAAAACATCACCGTGAATGACCACACTCCGTCTCCCGTAACTCTGATGCCGGTGTCCTTCCAGTAGCCGAATTTTTGAACTTTATTCATATACTCATCTGCCAAATTAAACCCACCGGTGTAGGCGATTTTACCGTCAATCACGATGATTTTTCGGTGGTCTCTGTTGTTGTGGCGGGGCATAGGAAGAAATCTTATCGGATTAAAAACGTGAACTTTGATTCCTTTTTTCTCCAGCTTTTTGTAGTACTTACGAGAAAGTTTTGCCATACAGCCGAAATCGTCGTACAAAATCCTCACGTCGACTCCTTCTTCTACTTTTTGCTCCAAAACTTTCAATATGTGATTGAACATATATCCTTCTTCTATTATGAAAAACTCCAAGAAAATATAATCCTTTGCGTTTTTTAAATCTTGCATCAAACTTTCAAAGAAAACTTCTCCATTTTTCAAATAGGTCGAACACGTTTTTGAAAACACAGGAGCGTGAGCAGTTGTGTTTATGTAGGTTGCGATTGATTTGGAATCATCTTTCAACTCGTCAATCACATCGCCATTTGACAAAATGTGGTTGTTAAACGATGAACTTATCTTGTCCATCTTTTTTTGCTGTGCACGAACGAATCTGTTTTTTCTGAAAAACAAATAGAACACCGCTCCGAACAACGGGAAAATCCATATAGGGATTAGCCAGCCGAGTTTGAAACTCGGATTGACGTCAGTGTTGACCACCATTATTGTAAATGCGAATGACACGATTATATTTAAACTGTAAATGAACACGAAATTTCTTTGAAAACTCAAAATCAAATACGCCAACAAAGAAATTTGAATTACAAATACAATTGCCAGTAACATTATTCTACTGGTCAAAAATTTGAATAATTTTTTCATTTACACCTCCACGAGTAATTGAAATTTACTTAATTATACCACAAAACCTCGACACGCTATGAAAGTGAGCCGAGGTTTTTGTTTTTTATTATACCAATTTTACTCTGTGGTAAATTTTCTTTCCTTTTTTAATTATGAGTTCATCGTCGTTGAAATCTTCCATAGTGATGATTCTTTTCGTGTCGGTTTCTTTTTTGTCGTTGATTGAAATTCCGTTTTGAGTTACAAGTCTACGAGCTTCGCTGTTCGATTGAGTTAGATTTGTCATTGTCAACAAATTCAACAAGCCAAGTCCATTTTCAAAATCCAATGCTTTCATTTCAGTCGTTGGCATATTTTCATCGGAAGCATTTGAACTGAAAAGTGAACGAGAAGTATTCAACGCATCTTCTGCTTTTTCAACTCCGTGAACGAGTTTAGTGACCTCGAAAGCCAAAATTTCTTTTGCTTTGTTGATTTCGCTTCCCTCTAACTTGCCGAGGCGCTTACATTCTTCAGTTGGAAGGAATGTCAACATCAACAAGAATTTTCCGACATCTCTGTCATCGACATTTCTCATGTATTGGAACAAATCATAAGGCGTTGTCTTGTTTTCATCCAACCACACAGCACCTTTTTGAGATTTACCCATTTTCACTCCGTCAGCAGTTGTGAGTAGCTTGAAAGTCATTGCGTACACTTTGTCGTTTTCCAATTTTCTCACCAAATCGTAGCCGCCCAAAATGTTTGACCATTGATCCGAGCCACCCATTTGCAATTTACATCCGTATTTTCTGTATAATACCAAGTAATCGTATGATTGCATCAACATATAACTGAACTCAAAAAATGTTAGCCCTTGTTTCATTCTGTTTTTGTAACTTTCTAACGTCAACATTTGGTTGACAGAAAAATGCACTCCGATTTCTCTCATAAATTCCAAGAAATTCAAATTCAAAAGCCAATCCTTGTTATTTTCTATATAAGCATTTTCGTTGCTAAAATCGATGAAGCGAGTCATTTGCAAATGAAATCTTCTAGCGTTTTCGTCTATCACTTCCTTCGTCATAATGCTTCTCATATCGTTACGGCCGGATGGGTCACCTATCATAGTTGTTCCACCACCCAAAAGGCAAATTGGAATGTGACCGTGAGCTTGCATTCTCATCATAACCATAAGCTGAATAAAATGACCGATTGTCAAACTGTCTGCAGTAGCATCGAATCCGATATAAAATGGAACTCTCTCTTTGCCGAGCAAATCTCTCAACTCATCTTCGTAAGTTGCCTGTTCAAAATATCCACGTTCCACAAGCTCATCAAAGACGTTCTCGTGTTCAAATTCATAATTAATCATAAAATTCCTCCTTAAAATAAAAAAACTCTTGACACGAAAGGGCGAATCTACGCGGTACCACCTTTCTAATCAAAAGCTCATGTTTCACGCAAAGTATGAAACTACCTTGAAAACTCATGTGTTGTAATTCCCGAACAACCGGTACTGGTCACACTCAACGCTTTCTATTAAGTTATTAAAGATTGTATACTAGATTTTGATTATAGTCAATAGCAAAACAAATTAAATTACAATTTTGCATTTAAATGATTGATTAAAACGTCAATCGCAACCTTGTTTCTTCCGCCTTTTGGAATAATCAAATCAGCATATTTTTTGCTTGGCTCGACAAAAAGCTCGTGCATCGGCTTCACAGTATCCATATATTGATTCAAAATAGATTCCACAGTTCTATTTCTCTCGACTGTATCCCTTGTTATTCTTCGTTTCAATCTGACATCGCAGTCACAATCGACAAACACCTTCATACCCATCAAATTTCTGAGCTCTTCATTCTCCAACACCAAAATTCCCTCGACAATCACAATTGGCTTTGGTGTTTTCTTCAAAGTATCAGAACTTCTCGTGTGAATTGTAAAATCATAAGTTGGAATGTCTATCTCTTCATTATTAATGATTTTCTTAACGTGTTCAATCAACAAATCCGTCTCGAAAGATTGTGGATGATCGTAGTTCAAACTCGCACGTTCTTCTAATGTGAGATTATCGTGCGCATAATAATAATTGTCGTGTTCGATTATCTCGATTTTATCGGCGAAATGATTTTTTAAATTTTTGACGATTTCAGTTTTACCGGAAGCACTTCCTCCAGCAACTCCAACAATGTAAGGTTTCATAAACTCCTCCTATTTACGATTAATTTTAATATATTATTTGCAAATTTTCAAGAAAAATTGACTGCGAAAAAAACTTGAATTGTGAACACTTTAAAATTATGATAAAATAATAATAAATAATTACAAATCGCAAATCATAACGGCAAAAAACAAAAGGAAAATTTAAAATGTCAAAGAGGACGAAATTTTTAATTTACGCATTAATTTACATATTGTTTATGATAATCATAAGATACACATTGTCTCATGCACATGGATTTTTGATTGACCATTGTCTAATTTTTTTCTTGGTAACATCATCTGCACTCGGGTATTTTCACGGATTCGTATTCAAATTCGATTTTTCGATTGTATTTGTAGCGATATTTATGATGCTGTTCATCGGGCAAATGACGCCACCTGCAATGGGATTTAGATTGTATCAATTCACAGATTTTTACTACGTATCAGCTTCGACGATTTTTATGCTCGGGTTTGATATTTTTGGTTCATTGAGAAAAACACATCTCATTCAAAAAGAAATATTTTTGGAAAGACAACAACAAGAGCACAACAAAAAATTAAAATAAATTTTAACTGCCATCTAAATTTTTAGGTGGTTTTTTTGTTCAAATCACTTTGTTGTGGAAAAATAAATAAAATAATGTTAAAATATAGATTATAGTTTTAGAAAAAGAAGGAATGAAATGGACATATTACAAAAATTATCAGAAGAATTAGACATAAAATATGATAACGTTGTTAAGACGGTTGAATTGATAGACGAGGGCAACACAATTCCGTTTATCGCTCGTTACAGAAAAGAAATCACGGGAAATTTGACAGACGAAACTCTCAGACAATTAAACGACAGACTTACATACTTGAGAAACTTACAAGAGAGAAAAGAAGACATAACTCGCCTTATTGACGAACAGGGAAAACTCACAGATGATTTGAAAAAACAAATCGATGAAGCGACTATCTTGACAGAACTTGAAGATATTTACCTTCCGTTCAAGCCGAAAAAGAGAACTCGTGGCTCAATCGCTGTAGAATTGGGACTTCAACCGGTTGCGGATATGATAATGGAGAAGACTCATTCGCTAGCTGAGATAGAGAAAAAAGCATCAGAATTTGTCAATGGAGAAGAAATCAAAACCGTTGATGATGCCGTAGCGAAAAGCTTGGACATCATTGCAGAGGTTGTATCGGAGCAAAAAATCTTCAGAGATATCGTTCGCAGTTCATTCGTCACAGACGCCGTTTTGAAAACTGAAGAGAAAAACGAAGATGAATCCGGAACATACAAAATGTACTACGATTTTCAAGAAAAAGTAAAAGAATTGAAAGCTCACAGGATTCTTGCGATTTTCCGTGGTGAAAAAGAAGGGTTTTTAAAAGTTTCATTCTTGCTAAATGACGATTACAATATTTTCAAAATAATGCGAAAAATCGCCAAGGACAACAAATTTGAATCCTATGAGCTAATCGAAAAAGCAGTAAAAGACAGCTACAAGAGATTGATTGTTCCGTCAATTGAAACGGAAATTCGTGCGAACTTGAAAGAAATGGCAGACGACGAATCAATCGGCGTATTCAAGAGCAATTTGAAACCGTATTTGATGCAACCTCCGATAAAAGACACAGCGATTATCGGACTTGACCCTGGATTTAGAACAGGCTGCAAAGTTGCGGTCATTTCTGAATTTGGAGATTTTCTCGACAGCTCAGTGATTTATGTCACTGATGCGAGAAAACAAATACAACGAGCAGACGAAACAATGAAGGATTTTATCGACAAATACAACGTAAAATTAATCGCCATTGGAAATGGAACTGCATCTCGTGAGACAGAAAAATACGTATCGGATTTGTTGGCTCAAATCGACAAGGAAGTTTATTATGCAATTGTAAACGAAGCAGGAGCAAGTATTTACTCTGCATCCAAACTTGCAATCGAAGAATTTCCTGATTTGGACGTAACAATAAGAGGAGCAATCTCAATCGCTCGCCGTATTCAAGACCCACTTGCAGAGTTGGTTAAAATCTCGCCACAATCTATCGGCGTCGGACAATATCAACACGACGTCAACCAAAAGAAATTGAAATCCTCACTCGAAGAAGTCGTAGAAGACTGCGTAAACACAGTTGGTGTCAACATCAACACAGCTAGCTCTGCACTTTTGAATTACGTATCTGGAATCACAAAAACCACTGCGAAAAACATCGTCGACTACAAAATAGAAAATGGTCCATTCAAAAGCAGACAAGAAATTTTGAAAGTAAAGGGAATTGGCCCGAAAGCATTTGTACAATGTGCGGGATTTTTGAGAATACCAGAAAGCGATGAAATCTTAGACAACACAGAAGTTCACCCAGAAAGTTATGAAATCGCAAAACAAATTATGAAACACGATTTGAAAAAAATCGACGTCAAAAAACTTTCCGAACAATTGCAAGTCGGAGAGCCAACATTACTCGATATAATAGAAGAATTGAAAAAACCGGGAAGAGACCCTCGTGACGAAATGCCAAAGCCAGTTCTACGACAAGACGTATTGTCGATCGACGACTTACAAGAAGGAATGATAGTCACAGGAACTGTCAGAAATGTCGTGGACTTCGGAGCATTCATCGACATCGGGATAAAAGAAGACGGACTTTGCCACATATCGAAAATGAGCAACTCCTACATCAAAAACCCAAGAGAAGTGTGCGAAGTAAGTGACACCGTAAAAGTAAAAATAATTGGAATAGACAAAGAAAGAGGACTCGTATCTCTTTCGATGAATTTATAAAAAAAGCACTCATTGAGTGCTTTTTTTTGTGCTGTAAAAAATTTTGTTTTCTCAAAAAAAATTCTTGTTATTTGTAACAACAAATTATTTATTATTGACGTCAATTATGATAAAATCATATTGTCGCAAATGTTTTTGTGGCAATAAAATTAGGAGGAATTTATGAAATCTAAGTCAAAGATGAGCTATAACTTGTCGGTAATTTTACTTATACCTTTGGGGATAGCTATCAATTTTGTAGGCGCAAATCTCAACGCCGCATTAAAACTTCCGGTGTATTTGGACTGCATCGGCACAGTGTTCACAGCAGTTTTGTGTGGGCCTTGGATTGGAATTATCACAGGAGTTGTCACAAATATTGTCACATCGGTTACAAACCCAACACAACTTCCTTATCTAGTCGTAAGTGGTGCGATTGGTTGGATTGCTGGAGTTTGTGGAAAGAAGGGGATGTTTAAAACTCCTGTTAAAACATTTATAGTTGGTATATTTATTTGGTTAGTTGCGATGATTACTTCTGCACCAATCACTGTTATTGTATTCGGTGGAGTAACAGGTGCGAGCGGCGGAAGTGCTATTACAACTTTTTTAGTTGCAACGGGAAAAGGATTATGGGAATCTGTAATTGGCTCTACGGTTCTCACTGAAACTTTGGACAAATTCTTGACTTCTTTTGCGGTATACTTTTTAATCAAATCTATTCCCAACAGAAATCTTTTGAGATATCCTAATGGAATTGAATACATTAGGCACAAGAAAAATAAATATGTGAGAGGTGAAAAATGATTTCTAAAATTTTCCCAACAACAAAACTTTTCATAGTTATAGTTGCATCGACGATTTCGTTGGTATTGCCATGGAAATTCGCTTATCTTTTCGTGCTACCTGTTTGTCTTATACTCGCAGCACTTGATAACAAATTCAAACCATTCGCCAAGAAATTGTCTCTTGTTTTGATATTTGTATTGTCGATAATGTTTTTGTTCCAATTATTCTTGGACAAATCAAATGAGTTCGTGTATTTGAATCTTGGATTTATGAGAGTGACATTGAACGGAATATTGAATGCGTTGGAGCAAACAAAATTCATACTAACTCTCATCAGTTTGTTCTTGTTGTTCTTCGAGACAACTGACATCGAAGAATTGATGATATCGCTTCAACAAAAAAAGGTAAGTCACGTTACAAGCTACGTCATTATGGCGACAATGACGATGATTCCTGAAATGATTAAAAAGAGTTCCAAGATTTTGAAAGCACAAGAAGCTCGTGGAATCGAAACAAAGGGTTCTCTCAAGAACAGAGCGAAAGCTTTCTTCCCTTCACTTGGACCTTTGATTATATCTTCGCTTTCTGAAATCGACGAAAAGACAATAACGTTGGAAGCACGTGGATTTTCGTCCGAAAATAAGAAAACATGCCTAAAGGAAATCAAAAAGACAACAGCAGACAAGATTATTTTTTATGTATTCATAATTTTGGTTGTACTAGCACTTGTGTGGAGGTTTAAATAATGATAGAACTTAAAAATGTTTCATTCAAATACGAACTTCAAGACGAAGAATCCATCAAGAATATGGATTTGTACATCAAAAAAGGAGAATTTGTCGGAATAATCGGCAAGAACGGCTCTGGAAAGACGACTTTGTGCAACATTATCAGAGGAATTGTCCCTGATTTTATTCAAGGAGAAATCAGCGGAGATATTTTGATTGATTCGAAAAACATTGATGACATTGAACGCGGTGAGATGGCAGAACTTGTGGGATTTGTATTCCAAAATCCATTTAGTCAAATTTCGGGAATCAAAAAAACCGTATTCGAAGAAATTGCCTACGGTCTTGAAAACTTGGGAGTTCCGAGAGAAGAAATCAAACAAAGAGTATCGGATGTCATCAAATTATTGAAGATAGAAGATTTGCAAGACAAAAATCCTAACGAACTATCAGGTGGCCAATCACAGAGAGTTGCAATCGCGTCAATTATCGTTATGAATCCAAAAATTTTGATATTTGACGAGCCAACAAGCCAATTGGATCCACTAGGAACAGAGGAAATCTTCGACATATTGAAACTTTTGAAATCGGAAAACAAGACGATAATATTGGTTGAACATAAAATAGATTTGATAGCAGAATACGCTGACCGTGTTGTAGTAATGGATGAGGGAAAAATAGTGTTCAACGCTGACACACACGAAGTGCTATCCAACAAAGAAATCGAACAACACAACGTGTCGATGCCAATCGTGTCGAAACTTTCTTACAGAATGAACGAAGAAAAGCCGGGATTTTTCAAAAAAGTTCCGATAACTTTGGACGAATGCAAATCTGAATTGGAGGAAGACTAATGAGCAAAATAAATTTTAACAACGTCAGCTTCACTTATCCGAACGGACACAAGGCAATCAACGATTTGAATTTGATTATAAATTCTTCAGAAAAAGTTGCGATTGTAGGACAAAACGGAGCCGGCAAATCAACTTGCGCAAAATTGATGAACGGGCTTTTACGACCAACTTCAGGAGAAATCTTGTTGGACGACAAAAAAACAAAAGATATGACAACAGCTCAGATTTCAAGAAAAGTCGGATATGTATTCCAAAATCCAAACGACCAAATCTTCAATCAGACAGTTTATGATGAGGTTGCATTTTCGCTTCGAGCATTGAAAGTCGATGAAGAAGAAATGGACAGACGTGTCAGAAAAGCTTGTGAAATATGTGAATTATCTGAGTTTTTGGATGAGCATCCTTATGATTTGCCGTACAGCACTAGAAAATTCATCACAATCGCAATCACAATTGCAAATGACTGCGACGTGTTTATATTTGACGAGCCGACAGCTGGACAAGATGCTTATTCAATGGGTTGCTTGAAAAGAGTCATAGATTATCTGCACTCAGAAAACAAAACCATTATCACGATAACACACGATATGGAGTTTGTAGTTGAAAATTTCAACAGAGTTATTGTTATGTCAAACAAAGAAATAATAGAAGACAATGACAAGAAAAATGTGTTTGACGAAGACGAAATATTGAAAAAAGCGTACATTCAACCACCTGTGATAAAAAGACTTTGCAACTCTATCAATTTGAACGAGAAATTGCTGTCGGTGGATGATTTTGTCGACTACATCAAAGAATTTGGAGGAAAAAATGATTAATTGCATTATAGATTTTGACCCAGGAGTTGATGACGCTGCAGCATTATTTGCGATGAAACACGCGAAAAATTTAAAATTGTTGGCGTTATCATCGGTTAGCGGCAACGTATCAATCGAGCACACTACGAGAAATATGCAGTGCTTGGCAAAACTTTTGGACATAAACGTTCCGATGGGAAAAGGCCAAAAAGTTCCACTTGTAAGAGAACCTTTCTTCGCAACAGTTCATGGTGACGATGGAATTGCGGGATTTAGAAGTATGATTGAATCGGATGAAGTTGAAGAACTTTCAAGCGACAATTCTGTTTTGATGATGCACGAAATAATTCAAAAATCTTCTGGAAAAATCACGATTATCGCAGTTGGACCGCTTACAAACATCGCGCTATTGCTTCGAACTTTTCCAGAAGACAAAGAAAAAATCGAGCAAATAAGTATTATGGGCGGCTCAATAACTGTGGGAAATGTAACTAGCCTAAGTGAGTTCAATTTCTTCGTAGATCCAGAAGCAGCGAAAATTGTATTCGAAAGTGGCGTGAAAATAATTATGGCTGGATTAAACGTAACACAAAAGGCCAGCATCACAGACGAACAAATCAAATTATTGGACACATTTGAAAACAAAAAAACAAAATTCGCCCACAGGATTTTGAAATACTACGCATCAAATGACGCCGGCATTCACGACCCTTGTTCAGTAATCGTGTTGGACAATCCAGATGTTTTTGAAACAGAAGATATGTTTATCAAAATAGATGTGCAAAACGAAGAAACAAGAGGAATGAGCTACAGAGATTTATTGAAAGAAGAAAACGGCGAATACAATTGCAAAGTAATCACGAAAATCAACATTGAAAAATTTAGAGAAATATTGATGAAAGCTCTAACAGAATAAAAATTTTGACTCCGAGAAAAATCTCGGAGTTTTTTGCAAATAAAAATGATAATCATTATTGACAGAAAGAAAAATTAATGATAAAATTTATTTGCATAAAGTTAGTATGATATATTTTTACAATTAAATTTGCAAATTAGACGTAATTTGCAATAAAATAAGTTCTTTAATTTCCAAAAACTTATTACATATTTACGATCGAATAAAAATTTTAGCTTAATATTAAAAAAATATTGTGATAAGTTAATAAATTAATAAAATAAGAATGCATTCAGTTTTGTATTGGGATTTTTAAAACTTTTTATATCATTCTAGCAAATATATTTAAGGAGTAATGGTATGAATAAAATAAAAATGTTGGCTTTGGTTGGAGTAATGTCTGCGGCACTTTTATTGAATGGTTGTGGTGCACAAAAAGATGCGCCAAAAGAAGAAAATAAACAGACAGAGCAAAAACAAGAAGAGAAGAAGGATGATAATTCTAAAGCGGATGAGAAAAAAGAAGAAGTAAGCTTGTCCGATTGGAACGGCGAATGGAACAATATGGGAAGTTATTTGGAAAAACCAGAAGTTCAAGGAGCTTTCAAAACATTGGCGAAGAAGGAAAATGTCGATGAGAAAAAAGCGAAAGAAGATTATCTCAAGAAAAGAGAATGTGAATTTAACGGTTTGAAGATTGAAGGAAACAAAATCACGTTTACAAGCAAAATTCCATCTGAAAACGGAGAAAAATTAGCTGAAAATGAATACAAATATGTAGAAAAGAAAGCTGTAAAACACGGTACACATATGTTGGAATGGGATGTTTTTGAAGCTACTGATGCTAATGCAAAATACAAAGTGTTGTTGATGATGCCAATTCACGGAGAAGAAGAATTGACACACTTCCACATGAGATACGGCAACGACAAAGAAGAATTATTTAATAAAGAAGGATGGTTCCCAACATTCGTAAAACCAAATACAACTGATAAGCAAATTATCGGAGAGATTGAAGAATAAGGTTAAATAAAAATGACGAAGGGCAGGGGTTTTCTGCCCTTTTGTTGTGGAAAAGGAGATGTTAAATGAAAAAAAGACTTCTGAGTTTATTGTTAGTCTTTTGTATGATTTTGTTTGCAAGTTGCTCGAAAAATAAAAATTCTTCCGGCAAACCTGTTATCTACACTTCGTTTTTCCCGGTGCATGAAATGGTCAAGATGATAGCGGGAGACACTTGCGACGTTGAAACTTTTATGCCCGTCGACAAGGAGCCACATTTGTGGGAGCCTTCAGCTAAGGATATGAAAAAATTAGCGGACGCCGATTTGTTGGTTGTAAACGGAGCTAATATGGAGCACTGGGTGGACAAAGTTCACGAGAATTTGCCCAACTTGGAAATTTTAAAATTATCAGATTCAATCGAGCTTATAACATACAAGGGAGCAGCCGCTAGAGGAGACTTCCAATATATGGCAAGGCTTGATTTGACAAAAGGAAAGAGAAAAATTGATTTCGGACACACGCACGAAGATATAATGAGAGTTGCGTTTTTTAAAGATAACGGCGAGGACACGAAAACATTAGTCAATAAGGCTAAGCAAATTATGAATCAAAAAGGTGAGATAGTTCACCAAAAAAACACTTTTGATGTGGAAGAAGGAAAAGTTTACGGAATCGAGATGGGACATGAATCCGGAGAGGTTTTCTACAACATCAAAGACGATGGCAAGTGGATTTTCGTCAGCGACAGAATAAGCGAAGATTTGCTTCCATATTATTTACAAGATACGAACGGAAAATTGCTTGAAGATGAGGGCAAATTAAAATCGGTGATGGAAGGTTCATCATCAGGTTTTGACAAGATAACATACGACCCACACTCTTGGTTATCGGTTGTCAATGCTAAGAGATATTTGAACGCAATCCAAGACAAGTTGATTGCAAAATATCCTGAAAACAAAAAATTATACCACAAAAACAAATTGAAATACGTCGACAAATTGACAGACCTCGACGCACAATACAAAGAAAAATTCAGCAAATTAGAAGACAAAAGCTTTTTGGTAACACATTACGCTTACGCATATATAGCCAGGGATTTTGGGCTTACTCAATATCCACTTGAGGGACTGACTAGTATGGAAAGTCCGAGTCTTAAAACGATTAGAAAAGCGGTGGATTTTGCAAAGACAAAACACATCGACACGGTTTTTTACGAATATGGAAAGCCACCTCGTGAAGCCAAGACTTTGGCGGAAGAATTGGGAGGACAGATAAAGCCGTTGGCTTCGATGGAATTTGTCACAAAAGAGCAATCGGACAAACACCAAGGATATATGGAACTAATTGAAATGAATTTGAAAAATTTATATGAGTCTATGAAGAAGAAAGGTGTGTAAATGAACGCAGTTACAATAAATAACCTCAACTTCGGCTACAATGAGGATTTGGTGTTGAAGGATTTGAACTTGGATATCAAATACGGAGAAATGGTTTTGATTTTGGGAGGAAATGGCAGTGGGAAATCCACTCTTCTAAAATTGATGTTGGGAGAATTGAAAACAAACGATGGAGAAATTAAGCTTCTCGACAAAAACATAAAAGACTACAAAAGTTACAGAGATATTGGATATGTGCCACAAATAAATATTGTCAACAAAATTGCATTTCCAATAACTTGCTTGGAACTTGTGACTCTCAATTTGTATGAGGATTTTGGATTTGTAAAAATCCCTCGCAAAATTCACTACGACAAAGCTAGAAAAATAATGCGAGATTTGGGAATGGAAGAATACATCAATCGCCCTGTCAATGAATTGTCGGGAGGTTTGCAACAAAGAGCGATGATTGCGAGAGCGATGATTAACGAGCCTAAAATTTTGATATTGGACGAACCAACAGCCGGAGTTGACAAGGAAAACAAAGAAAAATTTATCAAGACAATTGTCAAATTGAACAAAGAAAAAAACATCACAGTGGTGATGGTTACTCATGAAATCAAAGAGATTGAAGCGATGAATATCGACAGAACACAATACGAAATGATAGAAGGGAGGCTTACAAAATGCTAGAATTTGCATTTATGAGAAAGGCATTGGTGGCAGGATTTTTGTTGGCAATTATGATACCGATGATTGGGATAATAATGGTCAATCGTAAAACTTCGATGATTGGAGATGCACTTTCACACACGGCTTTGAGTGGGGTAGGCCTTGGACTTATACTGGGATTTGACCCGTTGATTGGCTCTGCAATTGTGTGCGTGATAGCGGCGTTTTTGATAGAGCTGATAAGAAAAAAATTCCCGCAATACGGAGATATGGCGACGGCTGTAATAATGAGTACAGGACTTGGCATCGCTGCGATATTGTCGGATTTCGCACCGGGCGGAAATTCGTTTGAATCGTATCTCTTCGGAAGTATTTCCTCCGTCACAAATATGGATGTGCTAAATATTTCGGTGATTTTTGTTCTAATACTTTTAGTATCGATCACACAATATTCGGGGCTTCTCGCGATATCAATCGACAAAAACATTGCACGACTTGCGGGAGTAAAAGTCGAGAGAATCAATGCGGTGTTTACATTTTTGTCGGCAATCACAATCGCACTTGCGGTTAAAATAGTCGGAGCGTTGATGGTGACATCGCTTATCGTTCTACCCGTTGCGACATCTTTGATAATTGCAAAAAGCTACAAAAAAACATACATCATCACGATAATTTTGGGAATTTTGTATATGATGTTGGGAATAGTTCAATCATATCAATTCGATATAAAACCTGGTGGAGCGATTGTTGTAAACGCAGTAATCGGAATGATAGTATTCGTTATTTACTCAAAAATTAAAAAACAAACAGTCAGAAAATCTTAGAAGACTTTAAAATTTCATAAATTTTTGTTACAATGATTTTGCATAATATTTGATTGAGAAGGGCGAGATTTATGAATTTTAAAATAGAAAATGAAAACAAAATAATAATCCCCGATATAATTATGAGAAAATACGATTTGAAACCAAATGATAAGTTTGAATGTGTTTTTGAAAATGACAGAATAATTTTAATACCAAAAAAAAATCACGACGCAAATTACGTTGAAAAACTGAAAGTGTTGACAGATGACACGATAAATGCACTTCGTGAGGAATAATTAACGGCGAACTCTCCATTTATATGGGGAGTTTTTCGAAAATAAATAAAATTAAATTGTGTTAAGCTCATAAAAAAGGGGTATAATGATATTGGATATTACACAAGTATCCCAAATAAAAAGGAGGAATAAAGTATGGCATGTACTACATTATTAGTCGGTAAAGATGCGAGTTTCGATGGCTCTACAATAATTTCGAGAAGCGAAGATTCTCCATCAGGAATTTTTACAGCGAAGAGATTTATCGTTGTAAAGCCAGAAGAACAACCAAGAGATTATGAATCGGTTTTGTCGGGATGCAAAGTAAAATTGCCTGACAATCCTATGAGATATACAGCACTTCCTAACTCTGACAAGTCAGAAGGAGATTGGGCAGCTTCAGGAGTCAACGAAAAAAATATTTCGATGAGTGCGACTGAAACAATAACAACAAACGCCAGAGTTCAAGGGGCAGACCCACTTGTTCAATACCCAACAAAAGAAGAAAAACACGGTGGACTTGGCGAAGAAGACTTTGTAACAGTCGTTCTACCTTACATCAATTCTGCACGCGAAGGCGTTGAGAGATTGGGAAAATTATTGGAAGAACACGGAACTTACGAGTCAAACGGAATCGCATTTCAAGATGTAAATGAAATTTGGTGGTTGGAAACAATCGGCGGACATCATTGGATGGCGAGAAAAATTCCAGATGACGCATACGTTGTAATGCCAAACCAATTGGGAATAGATTATTTTGATTTTGAAGATGCTTACGGCGAACAAAAAGAATTTATGTGCTCAAAAGATTTGAAAGAATGGTCAGAAAAACACCACCTATTCTTAGACCAAGAAGATTTTGTAAATCCAAGATTGGCTTACGGTTCACACGACCACTCTGACCACACATACAACACACCAAGAGCGTGGATTATGCTTAGATATTTCAATCCTAACTCATTGATCTGGGATGGAATCGACGCTGAGTTCACACCGGAATCTGACGATTTGCCATGGGCAATGGTTCCAGAAAGAAAAATCACAATCGAAGATATGAAGACAATATTGTCCAGCCACTACGAAGGAACACCTTACGATTGTTACGCAAAACACGGCGACCCAAATTATCGCGGAATGTATCGTCCACTTGGAATTAGCCGTGACAATGTAACACATTTCACACAAATCAGACCTTACGCTCCGGAAGAAATCAGAGCAATTCAATGGCTATCATTTGGAAGCAACGCATTCAACGCAGCAGTTGCCTTTTATGCAAACGTAGAAACAACTCCAAGCTATGTAGGTGACCAAGTAGTAAAGGCTACATCAGAAAACTTCTACTGGGCTAACAGAATCATAGCAGCACTTTGCGATGCACATTTCAACAAAACAGCAATCTTCATCGAAAGATATCAAGACTGCGTTCAATCTAAATCCAACGAGATTATCAACAAATACGACGCAGAATTTGCCAAAAATTCAGCTAACGCTCACGAATTACTTGCAAAAGCAAACCAAGAAATGGCAGATTTCTTGAAAGAAAAAACAGACAAATTGCTTCACGACGTATTGTTCCAAGCAAGTTTGGAAATGAAAAACGGATTCGCAAGAAGTGACAATTAATATGAAAACGGATTTGAGCAATCAAATCCGTTTTTTGATGTTTAAATTTGGAACAAAATCGATTTGAAAAATATTTTTGTTTTTTAAAAATCATAGTGCAAATTACAATTGCCTGTGATATAATATATTGTAAATTATTTTAGTGGGGGCAAAATGATGAGCTTTTATTATTATTTAATAAATTTCAAAAAAAAGATTTTTGATTTGAGATTTACTAATCACGATTTGAGCCTTATCAACAAATTGAGGGGCAAATTGAAATGCCGTTTTTGCGTCCTACAACAAGTGTATATTTGTCAAAAAAATTAGGAGAATTCTATCTGGAGTTCTCTATTTTTTTATTTTAGGAGGGTATTATGGAAAAATTATACGAAGGTAAGGCAAAGGAAGTTTATTCAACAGAAAAGGCTGATGAATATATCATCAGATACAAGGACGATGCAACTGCAGGAAATGGAGAAAAAAAAGCTACAATAGCAGGCAAGGGCGAACTTAATTTGGCAATTACTACTATGATTTTTGAAATGCTTGAAAAAAACGGCATCAAAACTCATTACATCGAAACAATCAACAAAACAGATATGAGAGTTAAAAAAGTTACTATTATGCCTCTTGAAGTTATCGTGAGAAACATCACTGCCGGTTCTTTTGCGAAGAGATACGCAGTTGAAGAAGGAAGAGTTTTAAAACAACCAACTTTCGAATTGTCATACAAAAACGATGATTTGGGTGACCCATTGATGTGCGAAGACCACGCAATCGCATTGGGACTTATCACAAAAGACGAATACGACTATTTGAGAAATGAAACTTTGAAGATTAACGAATTATTGAAGGAATTTTTCTTGAAAATAAATTTGAAATTAGTTGATTTCAAAATAGAATTTGGAAAAACTGATGACGGACAAATTTTACTAGCTGACGAAATAAGCCCTGACACTTGCAGATTGTGGGATAAAGACACTAACAAAAAATTAGACAAGGATATTTTCAGAAGAGATTTGGGAGATTTGACTGAAGGTTACAAAGAAGTTCTCAACAGAATGAGAGGCTAGGATGTGCGGAGTTATAGGAATATATTCTAAGTCCGAAGTTAATAAAAAATTATTCTTCGGACTTAACTCCTTGCAACACCGTGGACAGGAATCGTGCGGTATCACCGTCAGCAATGGTGAGAATCTACATAGAGAAAAAGGTATGGGTCTTGTCATCGATGTCATCAAGGAAGAAAATTTGAATAATCTTGTCGGCAAAATTGGAATCGGCCATGTCAGATATTCTACAGCTGGGGGCTCTCACGATTACAACACGCAACCTTTGATGGCCTTTGCGAAGGGGATTGAGATGAGTTTGGCACATAATGGAAATCTAATCAATCATCAAATTTTAAGGACGAGACTTGAAGAAGATGGTGTTATGTTTCAAACTGCGATTGACAGCGAAGTTATTTTGTTTTTGATTGCGAGATATTACAAAGGAGATATCGTAGAGGCTATCAAAAAAACTATGAAGTTAATCAAAGGCGCTTATGCAATCGTGTTGTGCTTGAAAGATAAGCTTGTCGCATTTCGTGACCCGATGGGCATTCGTCCACTCGTTATGGGAGTTAATGACGAAGATGTTGTGTTTGCATCGGAAAACGCAGCGATAGAAATCATCGGCGATTCCACGATTAGAGATGTAAAACCGGGAGAAATTATCGTAGTCGACAAGAATGGAATAAATTCACAGATGTATTCTGATGAAAAAAACACTTGTCATTGTTTCTTCGAGTATGTTTATTTCGCACGAGAAGACGCGACGCTTGACGGAACGAATGCGTACAATTTCAGAAGAAGATGCGGAGAGTATTTGTCACAAGAATCCCCATGCGATGTCGATTTGGTAGTTCCAGTTCCAGATTCCGGCATTCCATCGGCGATTGGTTACTCGCAAAAAGCCGGCATTCCTTATGCACAAGGATTGGTCAAGAACAGATATATGGGAAGAACTTTCATCAAACCGACGCAGGAAGAAAGAGAGATGGCTGTAAAATTAAAATTAAATCCTTTACGTCACGTTTTGAAGGGCAAGAGGATTGTCCTCATTGACGATTCAATCGTGAGAGGGACGACGAGTGCCAATTTGATTCAGAGAATAAGAGAAGCAGGAGCGAGCGAAGTTCATATGAGAATCACATCGCCACCTGTGAAATTTCCTTGTTATTATGGAATTGATACGCCGTCGAGAAAGCATTTGATTGCGGCGAATATGGATATCGAAGCCATCCGAGAAAAAATCGGGGCAGACAGCTTGGCGTTTATATCGATGCAGGGAATGATTAATTCGAGCAAAGACCAAAATGACAAGTTCTGCAAAGCGTGCTTCGATGGAGATTATCCGGTCGATCCGATTTTGATATAGGTGAATTATGAAAATAGCGGTATTTATTTCAGGTACGGGTACAAATTTGAAGGCATTGTTGGATGCGAAAAGAGAAAATTATTTCAAAAGCGATATTGTCTGCGTTGTGAGCAACAAAAACGCAGCGGGATTAGAATTTGCGAAGAATTTTAACGTGGATACTTTTGTGTCCACAAACGACGAAGAAATTATTGATTATTTAAAAAGAAAAAACGTAAATTTGATAGTGTTGGCAGGTTTCTTGCCTAAAATTTCAAAGAGAATTATAAATGAGTTTACAATTGTAAATATCCATCCATCATTGCTTCCAAAATTCGGAGGCAAGGGCTGTTATGGAATCCACGTTCACGAAAAAGTTTTTGCCAATGGGGAAAAAATCAGCGGTGCTACTGTGCATTTCGTGAATGAAAAATTGGACGATGGAGATATTTTACTTCAGAGGACTGTGGATATTTCCGATTGCAAAAATCCAGACGAGATAGCGAAGAAGGTTTTGAAAATAGAACATGGCATTTTGAAAGATGCCGTTAAAAAATTGGAGGAGAGTTCATGCGAGCGTTAATTTCACTTACTGATAAGACAAATGTCGGAAAATTGGCGAAAAGCCTACAAGACTTGGGATATGAAATAATATCGACAGGTGGCACTTACAAGGAAATCGAAAAATCGGGCGTAAATGTAACGGACATATCAAAAGTCACGAATTTCCCAGAGATTTTGCAAGGTAGAGTGAAGACTTTGTCGCCGTACGTTCACGGGGCAATTTTGTACAAGAGAGACAATGACCAACACAAGAAAACAGTTGAAGAATTAAATATAAAACCAATCGACATCGTTGTGGTTAATTTGTACGATTTCCAAAATGCGTTGAAGACGAAAGACCACGACAACATCGTAGAAAACATCGACATAGGTGGGCCGACTTTGATTAGAAGTGCGGCGAAAAACTACAAGGACGTCTTGGTTGTGACAGACCCAGAAGATTACGACGAACTTATCGACAGATTGAAAAACGACAACGTGGACTTAGCTTACCGAGAAAAATTGGCGATGAAGGCTTTTAGCTTGACGGCTTTTTACGATTCTATAATTTCCAGATATTTTCAACAAAAAGTTGGTGAGCACAGCGAGTACAGAACTTTTGGCTTCAAAAAAGAAGACGAACTTAGATACGGCGAAAATTCTCACCAAAGTGCAAATTTGTACACAGACCCATTTGTAAAAGGCAAATTGACAGACTGCGAAGTTATTCACGGAAAAGCGATGAGCTTTAACAATTACAACGATTTGAACGTCGCGGTGGAATTGGCAGACGAATTGGGAGAAAATTCTTGTGTCGCATTGAAGCACCAATCTCCTTGCGGAGTTGCCATTGCCAACAGCGTTTCAGAAGCCTATCACAAGGCCTACCTCGCAGATTCAACTTCGATTTTCGGTGGAATTATCGCCATCAATGGAGTTGTAGATGAAAAATGCGCAGAAGAAATGAGTCAAATTTTCTTGGAAATTATCGCTGCGAAAGATTTCGACGAAAAAGCGCTTGAAATTTTGACTAAAAAGAAAAACATCAGACTTGTTAAGATAAAATTCGACAACGACTCGGTAAAAGAAGACATAAAATATTTGAACGGAAAAGTTTTAATCCAAGACAAGGATTTCGGAGTCGACGAGTACAACATCGTTACAGATGAAAAGCCAAGCGAGAATGACAAAAAGGATTTGGAATTTGCTATGAAGGTGGTTAAATTCACAAAATCAAATGCAATTGTACTTGCAAAAAATTCTCAAACATTGGGAATTGGTGGAGGACAAACATCTAGGATTTGGGCGTTGGAAAACATCGCCAACAATCATCCAGACGTCGATTTTACAGGAGCCGTATTGGCATCGGATGCGTTCTTCCCATTTTCAGACTGCGTGGAATTTGCACACAAATTGGGAGTCAAAGCCATCATTCAACCGGGTGGAAGCATCAAAGACCAAGATTCCATCGACAAATGCAATGAGTATAAAATCAGTATGGTGTTCACGAAAAACAGACATTTCAAACATTAATGGGGAGGTTTTATGAAAATTTTAGTTGTAGGTTCTGGGGGCAGAGAGTTTGCACTGGGACGAAAGATAAAATCTTTTGATGAGAACAGAAAAATTTTCTTCGCTCCGGGCAACGCTGGAACAGAAAGTATCGGAGTAAACGTGGATATTCAAGCTGACGATTTAAATGGTCTTTTTGAATTTGCGAAGAAAAATAAAATTGATTTCACAGTTGTTGGTCCAGAAAATCCATTGTGTGATGGGATTTCAGATTTGTTCGAAGAAAATGGTCTTAAAATATTTGGACCTGTAAAAGAAGCTGCGGAATTTGAAAATTCAAAGTCATTCACGAAAAAATTCTTGGAAAAATACGACATCAAAACAGCGAAGTATTTGGAAAGCAAAGATTTTGATGAAGCGTTTGATTTTGCAGATAAACTGTTGGAAGAAAATGGAAAAGTTGTCGTAAAAAGAGATGGACTAGCAGCTGGAAAGGGCGTTTTTATCGTAGACAATGTAGATGATTTGAAAAAAATCATAAAAGAAGTGTTGGAGATGGACAAGATGCTTGTCATCGAGCAATTCTTGGATGGATTTGAAATGAGCTTGCTTTGTTTCACAGATTCCAATACGATTCTTCCACTTCCGACTGCGAAGGACCACAAGAAGATTTTCGAAAGAGAGACTGGAGCAAACACGGGCGGTATGGGAACTTACGCTCCGAATGTCGAAGCGGAAGTTTTTGTGGATAAAATCAAAGACAGCGTTTTGGATAAAATTCTAACGGGATTAAAAGCGGAAAACATTGATTTCAGAGGATTATTGTTCATCGGTTTTATGATAACAGACGATGGAATTTATGTTTTGGAATTTAATGCTAGATTCGGAGACCCAGAGACACAAGTTGTGCTCGAACTTGTCGACAATGATTTGTTGGACATAATGATGAAAACGAGTGAAGGAAAATTATCCGATGTCGATTTGAAAATAAATGACAACAAGGCGTTGTGTGTCATTTTGAGTGCCGGTGGATATCCCGGAAAATACGACAAGAATGATGAGATTAAAATTTCTGATATGGACAGCGTTGTGTTCCATGCGGGAACGAAAAAAGTCGACGGGAAAATAGTTACAAACGGCGGCCGTGTGTTAAATATTGTAAATTCTAAGAAGAATTTTGATGATGCGATTAAAGCTTGTTATGAAGATATAGAAAAGGTGGATTTTAAGAATATGTATCACAGAACTGATATAGGGCCAAGAGTTAAGAGAGTTTATGTCAGAAAAAAGGACGAGTACGATTATGAATCTAAGGAAAAGAAAAAGCAAATTGAAAACTTACTTGGAATTTCGTTGGACAAATTTGTAATATACAAGAGATACGATGTTGAAATCAGTGATGATAATTTGAAAAAAATCGTCGACACGGTTCTCTGCGAAAAATCCGTGGACGATGTGTTCTACGGTGAAGATGCGTTGAAGTTACAAGCAGATATGAAAAACGCAATCGCTGTGGAGTATTTGCCGGGACAATTTGACCAGAGAAAACAAGGCGTGCTTGACACGGTTAGCTTGATTTTGGATTGTGAATTTGACTGCAAGACTTCGACTGTTTACGAAATCGAAGGTGCAAAGAAAGACGATTTGGAAAAAATCGAAAAATATTTGGTAAATCCAGTAGACAGCCACAGAGTGAGTTTGTTGGGCATTCCTACTACGTTGAAACAAGAAAATCCGAAGAATTTGGAAAACTTAACGTACGATGGTTTCACAGATATGAAGGATGATGAGCTTCAAAAGTTCGTCGAAGAAAATTCACTTGCGATGAATGACGAGGATTTGAAGTGCATTAGAGATTATTTCAAATCAGAAGACAGAAATCCAAACGAGACGGAAATCAAGATTTTGGATACTTACTGGTCTGACCACTGTAGACACACAACGTTCAACACGTTCTTGGACATTGACTTTGATTGTAAAACCAAACTCGATGAAGCTGTTAGAAAAAGTTTCGACGAGTATTTGAAAGTAAGAGAAGAATTGAAAATCGAAAAACCAATCAACCTTATGAGTTTCGGGACGATTTTGTCAAAATACATGAGAAGCAAAGACGAGTTTGAGGATTTGGAAGTTTCATCGGAAATCAACGCTTGTTCTGTGAAAATAAAAGTTAGAGTAGAAGTTGGCGGCGCCTTTGAGATGAGAGATTATTTGTTGATGTTCAAAAACGAAACACACAATCACCCAACAGAAATCGAGCCATTCGGTGGAGCTAGCACTTGTTTGGGAGGAGCGATCAGAGACCCATTAAGCGGTAGAGCATTCGTCTATCAAGCTATGAGAATAACGGGAGCGGGCAATCCTCTTACTTCATTAGAAGACACGATGGAGGGCAAACTTCCTCAAATAAAAATCACGCAAGAAGCTGCGAAGGGATATTCTTCTTATGGAAATCAAATCGGATTGGCGACTGGATTTGTAGATGAAATCTACCACGACGGATATGTTGCCAAGAGATTGGAGTGCGGTGCTGTGATGGCGGCAGCGCCAATTGAAAATGTCAAGAGAATTGAGCCCGAAAAAGGCGACATCGTAATCTTACTCGGCGGAAGAACTGGACGTGATGGAATTGGTGGAGCGACTGGTTCATCAAAGAGCCACAAAGTTACAAGCATTAAAACGGAATCCGCACAAGTTCAAAAAGGAAACGCACCTGAAGAAAGAAAAATTCAAAGACTTTTTAGGATTCCTGAGCTTGCAAGTTTGATAAAAAAATGTAACGACTTCGGAGCAGGTGGAGTGAGCGTTGCGATTGGCGAGCTTCACGACGGAGTGGACATTTATTTGGACAGAGTTCCATTGAAATACAAGGGACTAAAACCATTTGAAATCGCCATCAGCGAATCGCAAGAGAGAATGGCGTGCGTCATCGCCAAGAAGGATTTGGAAGAATTTGTAAAATACGCAGACGCAGAAAACATCGAAACAACTGTCGTAGCAGACATCACGGACACCAACAGAATGAGAATGTTCTACGATAATGATTTGATTGCAGATATAAGCTACGATTTCATCAACACGAATGGTTCAGACAGAAACGCTGAAGTTGAAGTTGTATCAGAAGATGTTCCGGAAATTTTGACGGGAAAATGCTCCGATGCGAACAAATTCTACGACAAAGTTGGTGAACTTAACATAACATCCAAGAGAGATTTGATAGAAATGTTTGATTCCACAATCGGAAGAAACACGGTCATCAATCCAATGGGTGGCAAATTGCAATTGAATCCTTCGCAGGCTATGGTTGCAAAAATTCCTACGATGGACGGAATTATGAAAACCGTATCTATGATGAGCTACGGATTTGACGCTGATTTGTCCGCGCAATCCCAATACTTGGGAGGATACTATGCAGTTGTAGAATCAATCAGCAAATTAATCGCTTTGGGTTCTGACAAAAACTTGATAAGATTGACATTCCAAGAGTACTACGAAAAAATGCTCGACAAAAAAATCTGGTCCAAACCATTGAAGGCATTACTCGGAGCATTCACTGTTTCCAAATATTTCAAAGCGATGCCAATCGGTGGAAAAGACAGTATGAGTGGGAATTTCGAAGACATCACAGTTCCTCCAACGATGATTTCATTTGCGGTGACGTATGAAGATGTGGACAACATCATTACAAATGATTTGAAAGGTAAAGGCAAAATCGGTCTTGTGAGAACTCCTTACGAAGAAGACGGAACGTTGAATCTCGAAAAATTGGAAGAAAATTTCGATTTTATCACGGAACAAATCAGAAAGAAAAATATAATTTCTGCGATTGCCTTGGACAAAAAAGGATTGTTGGCGAATATTTTCGAACAATCTGTGGGAAACACAGGATTTGATATCAAATTCGACAATTTGTACAACCCAATGTACGGAAGTTTCGCTGTTGAATACATTGACGACGACGAAAATATCGAACACATCGGTGATTTTGCAGACGAAATTATCGTTAACGACGTTAAATTGGATTCAGAAAAATTACTAGAGGGCTACACTCAAGTTTTAAATAAAGTATTCACACCGAAAGAAAAAATAGAATACAAACCAATCGAAAACAAAAAAATCGAAAGACGCAGAATGAAATCCAAGAAACCAACTGATACTCCTCGCGTTGTAATCTTGGCTGCTCCTGGAACAAACTGCGAATGGGATACGTTGAACGCGTTCAAAGAAAATGGAGCAGAAGGCGAGATTGTTCTGTTCAAAAACAGAAGCCAAGAAGATATATTAAATTCTATCGATGTTTTGGCAGAAAAAATCAGAAAAGCGCAAATATTTGCCATTCCTGGAGGTTTTTCACTTGGAGATGAACCTGATGGCTCGGCAAAGTTCTTGGCAAATATCCTGAGAAATGAGAAAATAAGTAGTGCGATAGATTATTTGTTGAACGAAAACGACGGATTGGTTTTAGGAATTTGTAACGGATTCCAAGCGTTGGTGAAGACGGGACTTCTTCCTTACGGAAAAGTTACATCGCCACGACAAGACGACCCGAACTTGACATTCAACACAAACAGAAGACACATCGCGACATTTGTCGACACGATTTGTTTGACTGATAACAGCCCATGGACAAATGGAATTGATTTGAACAAGACGTACAGAATGCCGATTTCACACGGAGAGGGAAGATTTGTAATCAAGGAAGACAAACTCCAAGAACTTTTGGACAACGAGCAAGTTTTCTCGGCGTACAAGATATCTCCGAACGGCTCTGACTTCAATATCGAGGGGATTTTGTCCTCTGACGGAAAAATTCTTGGAAGAATGTGTCACACTGAAAGAATCGCAGACGATTTGTACAAAAATATTTACGACATCGACAAGCAAAATATTTTTAGAAACGCAGTAGAATACTTCAAGGAGAAATAATGAACAACGATATTTACCAAAGCCCATTGAACACGAGATACACAAGTTTTGAAATGAGCCACAACTTCAGTTCGCAAGTGAAATTTGAAACTTTCAGAAAATTGTGGCTGGCACTTGCAAAATCGGAAAAAGAATTGGGACTTAATATTACAGACGAACAAATAGAAGAATTGCAATCACACATTTCAGACATCGACTTCGACAAGGCTGCTGAATACGAAAAAATTCTTCGCCACGATGTAATGGCTCACGTCAAAACATACGGCGAAGTGTGTCCGAACGCAGCTGGAATTATCCACTTGGGAGCGACAAGCTGCTATGTAACTGACAACACTGACATCATAGTGATGAGAAATGCACTCGAAATCGTAGAGAAAAAGTTGGCGATTTTGATAAAACACTTGTCGGATTTTGCGATTAAATACAAAGATTTGCCAACACTTGGCTACACTCACTACCAACCGGCGCAATTGGTAACTGTTGGTAAGCGTGCTACGTTGTGGATTCAGGATTTTCTTATGGATTTGGAAGAGGTCATCTACAGAAAAGAAAATTTGAAATTGAGAGGCGTAAAGGGAACGACTGGAACACAAGCGTCGTTTTTGAAACTTTTCGACAACGACCACGCCAAAGTAAAAGAATTGGAGAAGAAAATCGTAAAAGAAATGGGATTTGAAAAGGCGGTAAGTGTCAGTGGACAGACTTACACGAGAAAAATCGACTACCACGTTCTTCAAGCTCTATCATCGATAGCACAATCAGCCCACAAAATGACAAACGACATCCGACTTTTGCAAAACAGAAAAGAATTGGAAGAACCATTCGAAAAAACACAAGTCGGTTCATCGGCTATGGCTTACAAGAGAAATCCAATGAGATGTGAAAGAATTTCATCGCTTGCAAAATACGTTATGAGTTTGGTGCAAAACCCACAATTTGTGGCGAGCACTCAATGGCTCGAAAGGACGCTGGACGATTCTGCGAACAAAAGATTGAGCGTTCCGGAGAGTTTTATGGCGATTGACAGCATTTTGGACATTGCAATCAATGTGACTGATGGACTTGTAGTCTACGAAAACCAAATCAAAGCTCACGTCAATGAAGAATTGCCATTTATGGCGACGGAAAATATATTGATGGAAGCTGTAAAACGCGGTGGCGACAGACAGGAACTTCACGAAAAAATCAGAGAATATTCTATGGTCGCAGGTAGACGAGTAAAAGAAGAAGGACTAGACAACAATTTATTGGAGTTGTTGGAAAAAGATGAAGCGTTTAATCTAAACAAAGACGATTTGAATTCACTTTTAGACGGCAAACTCTACATCGGAAGATGCCCAGAACAAGTTGTTGAATTTATCGAAGAAGATGTCAAACCAGTTATTTCAAAATACGACACGAAATACTCTGTTGAGCTGAAAGTTTAAAATGAAATGCACACGGCGAAAGTTGTGTGCATTTTTTAATTTATTTGCAAATCATAAATTTGTAGGATAAAATAAATTCAAATATAATAAGTAGGTGACAAATGGAAAAGTTTAAGAAGATTTTTTTGATAATTTTATTGGTGGCGTTGACAATTGGATTGATGGTGTTCGTTCCGTACGATTCAATCAGAAATGTAGTAGCAAAGTCAGGCCCTTGGGGAGCGGTTGTTTACATTTTGTTGTTCACGATTTTGCCGATAGGATTTTTCCCCGTACCAGCGTTGGCGTTGATTGGCGGAGTGAGCTTCGGACTTGTGAAAGGAAGTATCTACACTATAATTGGAGCGAGTATGAATTGCTTTGTTATGTTCATAATGAGTCGCCAAATCGGACACGATTACGTTGTGAAGATGATTAACAAAAAATTCTCCGAGAAAAATCGTGACAGAATACTGAACGCACCGGACTCAAAATTGTTCACGCTTCTGTTTATTTGCAGATTGATTCCACTAATACCGTACAATTTGATAAATTACGGGTTTGGGCTCACAAATATAAGCATGTCAAAATATATGATTGCGTCGTTTTTAGGAATAATTCCAGGCACTTTGGTGTATTTGAATTTGGGAGACAAAGTGTTGAACGTCGGCTCGAAGGAATTTTATCAGGCGATTTTCTTGGTGGTTTTACTTACAGTTGTAAGCTTAATATTCGCCAAAATTATCGACAGAAAAGAAAAACAAAAAAATATAAAACAGAATTTGTAGAATTTTTGAAATCACAAAACCGCAGCAAGTCAATAGCTTACTGCGGTTTTTTTGTTAGAAATTATTTTCCAAATATTTTTTTGCAAATTTAACAAAATCCGTCACAGGTTCAGACAGCAAAGTGTTCGAACGATAAACGAGATAGAAGTGTCTCACAGATTCAAAGTCGTCTATTTTAAAAGAAATGAGTTCGTTGTTTCTGACTTCTTCATCGACAGAAAGCTTACTCATAATAGAAATTCCCATTCCATTTCTGATACACTGTTTCAGAGTTTCGGTGCTGTTTGCAGTTCCGATTAAGTTGAGGGAATTTTTGCTAATTCCAAGAGCGTCAATCATCTTCATGGATTCTTTCAATGTTCCAGAGCCCTGTTCACGAAAAATTATCGGCTCCTTCAAGATGGAGCCTATTTTTACGTTGTTGAGTTTCAAAGTTTTGTAGTAATCGTTGTATGGAGTTACAATAACGAGCTTGTCGCTTAAAACTTTCTCGAACGTCAATTCCTTATCCATCGTAGTCATACCGACAATCCCAAGGTTGATTGAGCCGTTGATGACTCCGTCAATCGTCGACAAACTATCAGATTGAATGATATTGACGAGTGTTTTGATGTGGGTTTTGTGGTATTTCGATAGAAGAGAAGGAAGAATGTATGTCGCTGGCACAGAACTTGCTCCGATGTTAAAAGTTGTGAGATTTTTCTTGGAAAAAGAATCCTCCATACTCTGCATAATCCTCGAAATTGATTTCGCATAGTTGTAAAATTCTCTTCCTTCAGGAGTTAGCTCTAATTTTTTTGTTGTTCTTTTTAGTAACTCAGTATTTAGTTCATTCTCGATTTGTTTGATATGCGTACTGATAGTGGGCTGCGTCAAATACAACCTTTTCGCCGCTTCTGAAAAACTATCCCATTCAACAACAGTAATGAATGTCTCTAATTGTTTTAAATCCATAATACTCTCTCTCTATTTAATATGTAATCATAAATATATTTTATCATAAGCCATTTATTTTACAAAACAAACAAGTACTTTTTTATAATATAC
>NZ_CAMXVC010000009.1 GCF_947252345.1 uncultured Finegoldia sp. | reverse complement strand
TAGAATAACGGTCTCGTGGGCTCGGAGATGTGTATAAGAGACAGGTATTTGATATCAAAATCCAAATCGGCTCTCAAACAAATTTCCTTGGCTATTGTAGGGGAAAATCCAGTGTAATTTCTATAAAACAACTGTTGAATTTTTGTGTTTTCATTTTCGAACTCACTAGGCAATTTCCCTGATTTTTGTATATTAACTTTATCATCTTGAATAAACTCGTATTTCGTTTTTGGCAAAATTTGTCTAATGCTTTTATTGTCGAAGCTTATTCTCTTTATAGAATCCACTATCATTCGACTTTCTTTTTCAATTAAAATTATGTTTGAATGTTTACCCATTAACTCTATTACTAAGGTAAAATTCATATCATATCCCATTTCATCGCGGCTTTTTATATCTATACCAACTATTCTGTCCATAGATTCTTGATATATATTTGATATAACAGCTCCTTGTAAATATTTGCGCATCAACATACAAAAATTAAACGCCTCGATTGGATTTTTCTTATTTTCATTTGTAAAATGCATCCTCGGTAATGATGAGGATGCAGAAATAAGAAGTTTATAATTTTGTTTATTGTTGTAAATCGTCAAATCCAATTCGTTTTTATCTGGTTGATTTACTTTACTGATTTTGCCACCTATTAATTTTGTTTTTATATCATCTACTACGGATTTTGTTACAATTCCATCAAAACTCATTGTATCTCCTTATCTTCTCATTGCCCTTTGCATATTTCTCAAATCATCTCGTTTTTTAAGTGTATCTCTCTTATCATAGAGATTTTTACCTTTGGCAAGTGCAATCTCAACTTTAATCAATCCATTTTTATCATAAACTCGAAGCGGAATCAATGTGTATCCTTGTTCTTTTGTTTTGCCAATTAATTTTCTGATTTCAGATTTATGCATCAACAATTTTCTCTTTCTTAAGCTATCTACATTGAAAATATTTCCTTGTGTATACGGGCTCACATTCATTGAATATACAAAAACCTCCATATTTTCAATCATACAATAGCTTTCTTTGATTGAAACTTTTCCATTCTTGATTGATTTCACTTCAGTGCCCACTAATTCAATTCCACATTCATATACATCTTCAATAAAATATTCGTGACGTGCTTTTTTATTGTTTGCTAATAATTTTATATCGCTCATTTTAATTCCTTATTAATTTACAAATTCAAAATCTATTTGACGCTTATCCTTATCGCTATTAATAACTTTTACTTTTACTTTTTGTCCAATTTTATATGTTTTTTTAGAGTGTTCTCCATAAACTGTATAATTATTTTCATCGAAAATATAATAATCATCAATCATCGTCTGAAATTGTACTAAACCTTCGATTGTGTTGTCAAGTTGAACAAAAATCCCAAATTTAGTAAGCGAACTTATTACTCCTTCGTACTCATCATTAATATGTTTTTGCATAAATTCTGCAGATTTCATATCAATTGCTTCTCTTTGCGCTTCATCGGCTCTTCTTTCCGTGAGTGAACATTGTTTTGCGATGTCTTTGATGTATTTTATAAACTCTTTTTCATTATTAGTATCTGATTTGTGATTTATAAAATTCTTGACTATTCTATGAATGAACAAATCCGGATATCTTCTTATTGGCGATGTGAAGTGGGTGTAAAACATTGATGACAATCCAAAGTGCATATTCGGCTGTTCACTGTATTCAGCTTTTTGCATCGACCTCAATAACAATGAAGATAGAAGAGGTTTTTCGGGCTTTTCTTCCAACTCGTTTAGTATTTTTTGATAGTCTTTCGAGTAAAGATTTTTTCCCTTCAAATGGTATCCAAAATTGGACAATATTCTTTTAAATGTATTGACTTTTTCCTCGTCTGGCTCTTCATGAACTCTATACAAAAATGGTCTATCCAAATATCCAAAATGTCCCGCAACTGTTTCATTGGTAATTAACATAAATTCTTCAATTATTTTGTTTGCAACTCTTCTTTCTTCTTTTTCCACATCAATTACTCTGGAGTTTTCGTCTAATACAATTTTAGTTTCTGGAAAATCTAAATCTATGCTTCCCCTTTTTTCTCTTCTAGCGCCCAATATCTCATATAAATCTCTCATAACAGAAAGTTTATACTTCAATTCTTCACTGAAATTGGATTTGTTTTTGTTTTCTAAAAAATCTGAAACATTTGTGTAAACCAACCTGTAATTGGAGTTTATGACTGATTCGTAGAACTTATAGTCCAGAGTTTTTCCTGTTGGAGAAATTTTCATTTTCACAGTTAAGCATAATCTATCAACACCGGGATTTAATGAACATATTCCGTTAGATAATTCAATTGGAAGCATAGGAATAACTCTATCTAACATATAAACACTTGTCCCTCTTCTGAAAGCCTCCTTGTCAATAGCTGTGTTTTTCTTAACATAATGGCTTACATCAGCAATATGAACATAAAGAATAAAATTGTTGTCTTCTTTTTCTATGCTTATCGCATCATCAAAATCTTTTGCATCTTTTCCGTCTATTGTCACTGTTAGTAAGTTTCTGAAATCAATTCTGTTCTTTTTATCAGATTCTTCAACATTTTGGTCTATCTCTGAAGCTTGTAATTTTACTTTCTTAGGAAATTCATATGGCAAGTTGTATTGCTTTGCTATAGAGTATATGTCTATTCCTGGTTCATCAAAAGCTCCTAACACTTCAACAATAACACCTTCGGGGTTTTTGTGCTTTTTCGATGGAGTTTTTGTCAATTTTACAACTACTTTATCATTATTCTTTGCAGCATTTTTATTTCCAGCTTGCACAAAAACATCAAATCCATATTTTTTATCATCTGGTATTACAAACCCATATCCCTTTTGTTCATCAAATGTTCCAACAATTTTTTTGTTTTCTCTTGAAATTATTTGAATTACCTTTCCTTCAGCGCTTCTGTTTGCTTTCTTTTCAGTGGTTATCAAAACCAAAACTCTGTCTTTGTGAATAGCTCCATTTAAATCATTTTTTGCGATAAAAATATCATCAACATTTTCATCATCTGGAATAAAATAGCAAAAATCACTTCCTGAACCTTGTAAAACTCCAGTAAATGCTTTTTGCTGAGAAATAGGAATTATATTTAAATTTTTATCTATGATGATTTTATTGTCTTTTTTTAGTTCATCAATTACTTTATGAAATATTTTATAGTCTCTTTTTTCTATATCTAGTTTATGAGCTAACCCATTAAAACTTATCGGTACATAATCTTTTGAATTAACAATATTGAGAACTTTGTGCTTAATCTTCATTAATTACCTCCTAGAAAGTTCTATATTATATTATACACCAAAAAATAAGAAACTACCTAACTAATAACATTAAACACTACTTGATAATGTTTCCTTTGTCTATGAAAATAACTCTATGAGCCAATATTTCTGCCTCTGCTCTATTATGAGTTACCATAATTATTGGTATATCCAAAAATTCCTTAATTTCAATTAGTTCTTCGTAGAATTTGTTTTTGAATTTTTCGTCAATCGAGCTGAATGGTTCATCCATTAGCAAAAGTTTAGGTTTGTTAGCCAAAGCTCTTACTATTGATACTTTTTGTTTTTCCCCACCCGAAAGAGTGTTGGGATAATTTTCCAGTAAATACTCTATCTCCAATTTTTTAATCAGAGAATTAGTGTAATTTTCGTCTGGACTCATAAAAAATATGTTGCTTTTTACACTCATATTCGGAAATAGTGCGTAATCTTGAAAAACATATCCAATATTTCTTTGCTGAGGTTTTAAATTGATTTGATTGGAAAAAAGCACATTTTCATCAAGGATAATCTCTCCTACATCAGGCTTCAACAATCCTGCTATAGAGTTTAATATAGATGTTTTCCCACTTCCTGATTGTCCCATTATGCACGTAATTTCATTATCTACTTGAAATTCAACATCGAGAGAAAAATGATTTAGTTTTTTTATTATTTTACACTTCAGCATTTCTACTCCTTCTTTTTTCAATCCATCGATTTAAAAAATATATCAACGAAAATGAAAATACAACAACTACTATCATTAAAGTATTTGCGATTTTTTGGTCACCACGTTCAACTGCATAATACATAGCAAGTGGAATTGTTTGTGTTTTATATGGAATATTTCCAGCAACCATCATAGTCGCACCAAATTCCCCCAAGCTTCTCGCAAAAGCCAATACCAATCCGCTAATTATTCCAGTATATGACAATGGAATAGCCAATTTGAAAAATATTTTCCATTCGCTAGCACCCATTGTTCTTGCTGCATTTAAAATCTTTTTGTCGATACTTTGAAATGAAGATTTGCAGTTTTGGTACATAAGTGGAAACGAAACTATAACAGAAGCTATCACGCACGCTTTCCACGTGAAAATTATACTCAAATCAAAGTTATCATAAAAAAATTTACCTATCAATCCGTTATTTCCTATTATTAACAAAAGTATATATCCTAAAATGGACGGTGGTAAAACAAGAGGCAATGTAATTATTGCCTCTAGTATACTGCCGTTTTTTTTGTTGTATCTAACCATCAACCAAGCAATTAATATTGACATTATTGATGTTATGATTGTTGCAATTATGGATACCTTTACGCTTATGATAATAGGCATCATAATATCTTTATTCATTTGCTAATTCAAATCCCGCTTCTTTAAAATATCCTTCAGAAATTTTGTTTTGCAAAAATTCATATAATTTATTTTGTAACTCTGAGTTCTTAGAGTAAGTTGTCTTAGTTATTGGGTAAATAATTGGCTTGTGAGAACTTCCATCCACGCTAAATGCAACATCAACTTTGTCATCTGTTATAGCATCAGAAGAATAAACAAATGCAACATCTGCTTCTTTGCTGTCAACAAATCTCAATGTGTCTTTTACATTTTTTCCGTACACGAATTTTGATTGAAGCTTGTCGAGCAAATTGAAGTGTGTCAAACTTTGTTTTGTGTATTGACCAACAGGAACAGTTTCCAATTCAGCTACAGCAATCTTTCCTTTGACATTTTCCAAATCTTCGATTTTTGCAATTTTAACATCAGTTTCTTTGTTTTTAACAATAACTAATTTGTTTTTTAATAAACTCTTTGATTCTTTTACCAAGCCTTTTTCTTCAAGAGCTTTTACTTGTTTTTTTCCGGCTGATACAAATACATCGCAAGGAGCTTTTTGTTCTATTTGTTTTTGTAATTTTCCTGAACTAGCTAAGTTTACATCAACTTTACAATTATTTTCTTTTTCAAATTCAGGAATTATTTTTCCTAGAGATTCTTCAAGAGAAGCCGCTGCAAATAAGCTTACATTTTGAGCTTCAGCCTTTTGTTCAGTTTTCTTTTCTTCTTTATTTTCCTTGTTGTTTTTGGCACAACTTGTCATAATTAAACACCCCACTAACATTAATAATAAAAACTTCTTTTTCATTTCATTATCCTCCTTGAAATAGAACGTTATTTATAAAAAAAGCCTATTTAAAGGCTTTCTTATACTATTTAAAAATTGACAGATGCAATGTATTTGAAATTAGCAGTATCCTTAATATCATCTTTTACTTTCCACTCAACTTCAATGCTATTGTAATGTGCTAATTCTGTGTAATAATACATAACTATACCAGCATCTATTAAATTGTCAATTCCTTTATAATTTTCTATATACATATCAAAATCGTCATTGTTTAGAACAAACCTCCAAGGTTGTTCATTCTTAGTTGAAGGAGCAAATCTCAAATAACTAAACAACTCATCCAAACCATAATTTTCTAGTTTTTCTATGTCAATTGGAGTAGATAATGATTTGTCAAATACAAAATCCTCAACTCCGATTCTTGAACTGAATCTCTTTTTACCGAATCCTAATTCACTTGGAGCGTATCCAAGAGCTAATAAGAAGTCCACATCGCTTTCACCATCAAATGCAGCTTTTTTAGAATCTTCTGATGCTTTTGAAATAGTTACCCAACAACTTCCAACGTTAAGTTCGTCTAGTTTTGTAATCAAATTTTCCAAATAATATGCACCAAAAATCATAGAATCCTCATTGTTTTTATCTGCGTGCATAGAAATATAATGATTAGCTTTAATCATACATCCTTCATATCCACCTTGACCATCAAGTGCATTAAAAATAGCAGAGCCATCTTTGTGTAATTTGTATAATACACCATGAGTTTTTGCTTTGTTATTTATATCAAAAATAATAGATTCTACTTTTTTAATATCATCACTGCTTAAATCTTTTGATTTGAAATCTCTTATAGATTTTCTATTTTCCAAAAATTCATTCATTGACATATAAATTTACCCCTTATCATAATTCTTATATCTTTATAATACTACAAATTGTAGATAATAACAAACATTTTGATATAATAATTATTGGTGATAATATGAAATTTACTGAAAATCAATTAAAAGCTATTTCACACTACAAATCCCCTGCACTTGTACTTGCAGTTCCTGGTGCCGGCAAGACAACGGTGTTGCTAAATAGAATAAATTATCTAAAAGAAAAATACAACGTAAATCCTGAAAATGTCCTCTCGATAACATTCAGTAAATCTCAAGCAACTGATATGAAAGAAAGATTTTCTCTGAATTTTCCGGATATCAAGGCTCCATATTTTTCTACAATTCATTCTTTTTGCTATTATATAATAAAACTTCATTACAAAATGAACAACAGAATATTTAAAGTTTTGGAATCGAATAGTGACGTAAACAAATACTCTGTGTTAAAACACATAATCAAAAACATCAACAAATCAATCGTAAAAGATGAAGATGTCGAGAAATTTCTTCAGTATTATGGTTACTGTAAGAATATGATGATTATAGATAATTTTCCAAGATTCGATGTCGAAAATTTCTGCAAGATATACAACGAGTATGAGAGTTTCAAATCAAAAAATTTTTTCTTAGATTTTGACGATATGCTTACAAAATCATACGAAATTTTGCAAAATAATGAGTATATTCTAAAAAGAATAAAAAGAAAATATAAATTTATTCAAGTTGATGAGGGACAAGATACATCAAAAATACAATTTGAATTGATTAAAAAACTAGCATTTCCTGAAAATAATATTTTCATAGTTGCTGATGATGACCAATCTATATATTCCTTTAGAGGAGCTGACCCAGGCTATTTGCTAGATTTCAAGAATATATTTAGTGATGCGACTATTTATTATATAAATCAAAATTTTAGATGCAGTGAAAAAATTGTTAATGCTAGTAATTTGTTTATAAAGCAAAATAAAAATAGGTATAACAAAGATGTATCCTTTACAAAGCAATCTGATAAGGAAATTATCATTAAATTTACACAAAATTTTCTGTCTATGTACAAATATATAATCAACAATGTGAATGCAAATAAGAAAACCGCTATTCTCTACAGAAAAAATATCTCCTCAATAGCTCTGATGAAATATTTACAAGATTACAATGTAGAATTTCATTCAAGATATCAAAAAGATGACTTTTATAATCATTTTGTATTGAATGATATTTTGAAAATGGTGGCTTTTTCAGAAAATAAAACTTCGGTTGGTTTGTTTAGAGATATTTATTATAAACTCAATAGTTACATCAAAAAAACGTCAGTGAACCAACTTGAAACCTATGACGAAAAAATCCCCATTCTCGACAGACTTCTCGATGATTCAACTTTAAGTAGATATTATGTAGACAGATTTATGGATTTGAAATCTTATTTTTCTGCTATAAAAAGAGCAAAAGGTTCTAAAAAAATTGATATCATAATGAATGATATCGACTACAAGACATACATCGAAGATAGTGTTCTGTTCCAAAATCAAAAGATTTCACTGGATTTACTTGTAGAAATTTACAAATATATTTTCAAAGATTGCGAATGCTACGAAGATTTTATTAAAGAAATCGACAAATTGAAAAAAATACAAAAAGAGTCTACAAAAAAATCCAGCAATCTAAATTTGTCTACGGTGCATTCTGCCAAGGGTCTTGAATTTGATGAGGTTTTCATTATTGATTTGATAGACGGAGAATTTCCAGCAAACATTGATTCTGATAATAAAAACTACGATGGATTGTACGAAGAAGAACGAAGAATGTTCTATGTTGCTATGACAAGAGCCAAAGATAAGCTTACGCTTTTATCACCTAAAACAAGAAACTCAGTTGAGGTCGATTCATCACAATTTATAAAGGACATAATAAAAATAGAAAAAAGCAAAAAAAATTAGCTGTATTGAATCTACAGCTAATTTTTTGTTTTTATAAGTTACCTACTAAGTCTATTCCTGGTTTTAATGTTTCTTCACCTGGAGTCCAGTTAGCTGGACAAACTTGATCGCCATATTTATCTACATATTGAGCAGCTTGTAATTTTCTTAATAATTCGTGTGCATTTCTACCAATACCATCTGCTGATACTTCATATAAAACTACATCAAGTTCAGGATTAATCAAGAAAGCACCTCTTTGGCTTTGGCCATCTGCTTCTTTTAGAACATCAAATTGTCTGGATAATGTGAATGCTCTATCAGATAACATTGGGTATTCCAATTTTTTAATCTTTTCAGATTTATCATGCCATGCTTTATGAACAAATTCTGAATCTGTAGATACAGAATAAATTTCACAATTCAAGTTTTTAAATTCTGAATATAAATTTTGTAAATCTTCTAATTCTGTAGGACATACAAATGTGAAGTCTCCTGGATAGAAGAACAACAATGACCAATGACCTTTCAAATCTTCGCTAGAAACTTCTGTTAATTTTTCATTATGATATGCTGGAACCTTAAATTCCTCTACATGTTTTTTAATAAATGACATATAATCACCCTTTCATTTTCAATTTACAATTACATTATATCACATTTTAAAACAAATACAAGTTTGTAATAATAATAGTTATCTAAATAACATAAAAATTTTTATTTTAAAAAATGAGAAAAGGGCATCAATTTACCTGAACCCGTTTATTTACTTGAATCTAATGATTCAGCAATAGATTTTAAAATTGAAGCAAATAAATTAATTATTTTATCAATAAGTCCTGATTCTTCAGCTTTTTTATAAATATTTTTTGCACTCTCAATAACTTTTCCTGAAATATTTGACAATTCCGATTTAATATCTTCAGCATTAATCGATTTAGTATTTGAATATTTTTCAAACAATTTTACCAATTCTTCTTTTTGTTTTTCGGTTATTACATCATCCAAGTTATTGTCCTTTATAGCATCATTTACAATTTTTTTGATTTCTTCTAATGATGGTGCGTTTCCATTATTTATGTTTATATTTGCTATATTGTCCTTAATGACCACCATAGCATCATTTAATTTATCTCTACTGTATTTTGATTTATCATTGTTTTCTTGATTGATGTCGCTGACAACTTCTAATTCTTTTTGTGCGACTCTAATTCTATCTCTGTCTAATTTTTCCCCATTCGCTTCAAAAGCCTTATAAACTCCTGTTAAAGCAGATTCCCCAGTAACCGGTCTGATAGCAGCTACCATTATAGTGCAATCTTTAACTCCTGCAGTTACAGCTGCATTTTGATATTGTTTTTCCGTAATTAATGTAATATTGTCCGGCGTTGTAATATTTACGTTTATGCCTTGTCCTTTATTTTCTTTTTTTACCAAAACACTAGAAATCATACTTCCTTGATTTGATTCATCCCCACCAACATATTTTAGCAAGTCATTGTAACTTACTCTAACTGATTTGACATTATTGTAATCTTCAATATTCAAAAGCTCCATTGTTTTTCTAATTTGTGATTTATCAAGACTTTCTCCATATACAAAAGTAGGTTTACCCCATCTCTCATCAACAACTTTAGTATCGATATCTTTTGCTTGACTAATTGTCGGCGATAAAGAAATCAAAATTGCAAATAAACAAATTATAATTCTTTTCATAGAATCCATCCTCCATTCACATAGATTATAGCACAAAAATAATACCCTAAAGTCTACAAAATTACTAAGATACGCTAACTTCTAATGGAAAATTTAAAGGCTTGAAATGTTTATCTTTTTTTCAAAAAATACTTTACATTATTTTTACTTTATGCTATACTTATTAAGTCAGCCGGAGTGATGGAATTGGCAGACGTACTGGACTCAAAATCCAGCGGTGGCAACACCGTGCGGGTTCAAGTCCCGCCTCCGGCACCATAAAAGAAAGATAGCTATTTTAGCTATCTTTTTTGTTTTTTATTTTGAAAATTTTCTTGTAGAATTTTTGTCCTGAACCCTTAATTTACAACGCATAATCAATTTTAATGATTTTTTTACGCTTTATATCCGACAAAGACGTTTCCAACATAATTTATTCGATAATTTATTTATCTTTATTCTAATAAACAGAAATAAGTAAAATTTTCAAATAAAAAAAGTCAATTCAAATGATTAAAACCATTTAAATTGACTTTATAATTTGGTGCAGGAAAGAGGACTTGAACCCCCACGTCAAAGACACTAGATCCTAAGTCTAGCGCGTCTGCCAATTCCGCCATTCCTGCTTATGGGGTGGATGAAGAGATTCGAACTCTCGATCTTCAGTGCCACAAACTGACGCCCTAACCAACTAGGCTACATCCACCATAGCCTCAATTGACTACTTTATTATCTTAACACAGTAAATTTTACTTGTCAAGTATTTGTAAAATTTCTTTTGTGCGTTTATGACTTTTTAAGTATAGCATCATTTACATTTTTTTGCAAGAATTTATCGTGCCGCCCTTGAAAAACCTGCATCTTGTGCTTCTTTTTCTGTTCTAAAGTACTTCTCACCTTTTTTTAAGTTTATTTTAACATTTTTATAGTTTTTTTGATGAGGAAGATGATAAATTTTGTATCCTTTTTTATTGATGTTTCCTTTGATTAATCCCCTTCCATTCGAATCAATGTACTTTACATATAATTTATTATCTTTAACATAATAATTTTTCCAGAATCCTTTTTTGTTCTTTTTCGCAAAATTTTCTGCATTTTTTAATCTCTCGAAATATTTTTTATTGCCAGTTTTTGTGTATAACTTTGCCATTCCTTCCATTAGCAATTTTTCATTTATAAATTCATCATCCAAAAACAAATATCCGAGTTTTCTATGGTAGATGTCTTCTTTTTCATTATCATATTCTAATCTTACTTTTTTGTTAGTCAATAATTTTTTCGTGTAATCGCTAGCTATCTTACCTTCTTTGACATTTTTGCTTTTATCATGTGCAACACTTTCGGGTGTATCCACCCCTATCAACCTTATTCTAGTTTTGTTCCCATCAATATTTAAGATAACAGTGTCACCGTCGACTACTCTGACGACATCGTACATATTTTCGCTGTTTTGTCGTGAAAAATTATCACAACTTGTCAATGCGATTATCGACAGTAAAAACAATAATAATTTCTTCATAAATCCTCTCGTCTTCGTGTAATATAGTTTATTTATAGCTATTGAGTATTTTTTCTGCAATCATAATCATATGATTATTTACTTTTTCTCCCCAATTTTTATCACTGGCATAATTTTTGTTCATAGCGTACGAATTATATCCTTTAAAATACTTTCCGTTTTCGCTGAGATATAAAATCTTGATTTTCTTTCCAATTTCTTGTATTCCCTTATCCAAAGATTCATATTCACTTGCTCCATTGTAAGGATTAGAGTCTATGGCATTGAATCCAAAAAGATTTTTTTTATCTTTTGCTATTCTACTCTCGCCAAAATTTGATTCGTGGTTTGCAATAGCAAGCAAATAAATAGCATTAACTCCGTATTTTTTTTCAACCTTAATAAAAGAATGAGCGTTTCCTCTCAATGCAGTATCTTCCAAACAAACTTCCAGCATTCTCTCCGATATTCCTGATTTATGAATTGGATAGAAAATATTATCTTCTGATATTTTTAAGGCGCCTTTTCTTTTAAATACATCCAAATCTTTTTTTATTTTGTCCAGAGTTTGCAACTCTTGTGGATTCAATTCTGATTTTTTATGTGTTTTAACTCCTGCAAATCCCAAGTAATTGCCAGAAAAGTTTACCACTAAACAAAAACAAAATCCAATCATCAATATAAAAATGGCAAATCTTTTTTTGAGTATTTTTTTATTTTTCATTCTTCCTCCTAGAATATGTTTAGTATTTTATCATAATTTATCTTAATTTTAAATAATTATTTCTATTCTTAAAACCGCTTGTAAATTATATGCGTAAAGTTTATAATAAATGTATATGTATTTGCTGTTGTGGCTCAGTCGGTAGAGCAATTGATTCGTAATCAATAGGTCGGAGGTTCGATTCCTCTCAACAGCACCATTTTTATATATAAAACTTTATCGGAGGATAGAATGTCAATAAAAATAATCACAGATTCTGGAAGCCAATTATCTCAATCAGAGCAAAATCAGAATCTAATTTTACTTAATATGCCAGTTATAAGCGGCAATGACGAGTATTTTGAAGGCATCAACATTACTTCTAAAGATATGTTTTCGAGGATGAAAAAATCTGAAGTATTCAAAACAAGCCAAGTTTCTTACAAACAATACTATGAAACTTTTAAAAATGAATTGAATGATGGCAACGAGATAATTTGCATCACTTTATCTAGTGGTTTGTCTAGCACTTTTCAAACTGCTTTGATGGCTATGAATGATTTATTATCAGAAAACAAAGATTACAAAATAATAGTAAAAGATTCTTTGTCTGCCTGCTCAGGTCAAACATCTGTCGTTTACAAAGCATTGAAACTTATTGAGTTGAATTATAGTTTCGAAGAAATTTCCGAAAAATTAGATGAAATTATCAAATCACAAGAGCATATATTTACAGTAAACAATCTTGAATATTTATATCGAGGCGGACGATTGTCCAAGACACAAAAAATTATGGGTTCACTATTAAACATTAGACCTATAATACATGTTGATAAATCTAATGGGAAATTAAATGTTCTTGACAAAGCTAGAGGCGACAAACAAACTTATTTGAAAATTAAAAATCTGATAATTGAAAAATGCAATAACAATGTAAATTCAAATCAAACAGTTTATGTTTGTTACGGAGAAAATAAATCACAAGCAGAACAGCTTGTTGAAAAATTAAGTGAAGATTTTGCTTTCAAAAATATAATTACGAAAAATCTTGGTTGTGTTATCGGTGCACATACAGGTCCTGAATTATTGGGTGTATTTTTCAGCAATACTTTTTTATCAGAAGAATTAGCAGACATATAAAAATTCCTTCTAAGTTAAATCTTAGAAGGAATTTTTTTGTAATCTAATCCTGTTTTTTTCAAAGCCAATATAAAATCATCTTTTAAATCTGCAGTAATATTTAATTTTTTATTAGTAATCGGATGAGTGAATTGTAAATTGTAAGCATGAAGAACTTGACTGTCGAAAATAATTTTTTCTTTTTTTAGACCGTACAATTTGTCCCCTAAAATAGGATGATGGACATAATTCATATGCACTCTTATTTGATGAGTTCTTCCCGTCTTAATTTGAACTTTAACAAGGGAATAATCCTCATTATAATCTAACCTCTCGAAATACGATACAGAAAGTTTTCCTTCGTCTGAGACCATCATTTTCTTCCTATCCTTAGGATTTCTACTCATAAACTTCTCGATAACTCCATTTTCGTCAATTTTTCCATGAACAATACACAAATATGTTTTAGAAATCTCGTGATTTTGGATTATTTTTTTTAATTTGTTGTGAGTTTCGTTGTCCTTTGCAATTATTATTAGTCCAGTAGTGTCTTTGTCCAATCTGTGAACAATTCCACGCCTAAAATTTCCATCGATATCGCTTAGTTTTTTAAATTTGTACATCAAATAATTCACCAATGTTTTTGAATAAATAGATTCAGTAGGATGAACAATGACATTTTTATCCTTGTTAATCACAGCGATATAATCATCTTCATATACAACATCTAAATCATATTTCTCAGCTTTTATGGTCTTATCTTCCTTCTCGTAATCAAACTTTATTTTATCGTTTAAATTCAATTTGTAGTTTTTCTTTTGAGACTTATCATTCACGCACACTTTTTTATCATCAATAAATTTTTGTACTTCGCTTCTTGACAAATTCATATTCTCAGATAAAAAAACATCCAATCTCTTATTTGCATTATCTGCTTTTATTAAAAATTCACACATCATATATTTTCTATTTCCCAATCAATTGGTTCTAGTCCATTGTCAATTAAAAATTCATTTGTTTTTTTGAAGTGATTGCACCCAAAAAATCCCCTGTTCGCTGAAAAAGGAGATGGATGTGGCGATTCTAATATAAGAGCCTTTTTATTAGAAATCAATTCTCTTTTCATTCTGGCATTATTCCCCCACAAAATAAACACAATTGGCCTTCCAGAATTTCCTAATATTTCGATAATTTTATCTGTCAAAATTTGCCATCCTATCTTTGAGTGAGAATTTGGTTTGTTTTTTATTACAGTCAATGATGAATTTAAAAGTAAAACACCTTGTTTGGCCCATTTCATCAAATAACCGTTATTTGGAATCGCATATCCATATTCCATCTGCAATTCTTTGTAAATATTTAGCAACGAAGGTGGCGTTTTTACATTCGGCTTTACAGAAAAGCTTAGCCCATGAGCCTGACCAGGATTGTGATAAGGGTCCTGACCCAAAATCACTACCTTGCAATTTTCAAAACTAACAAGTTTTAATGCTTCAAAAATATAATTCATATCAGGATAAACTGTTTGATTTTTATAATCAGAAATCAATATTTCTCTAATTTTTTTGTAATAATCTTTATTCCATTCATCCTTTAACAAATCATCCCAACTATTTCCAATAAAAACACTCATTAATTCTTTCCTTTATAATTAAACAATATAATTAATACACAAGAAACCACAACGGCAATGTCAGCCACGTTGAACACAGGAAAATCATAATTAAAAGGCAATTTAACAGAAATAAAATCAACGACATATCCTCTGAATATTCTGTCAACCAAATTACCCAACGCTCCTCCCAATAACAACCCATAAACAACCTTGTCAAAATTCTTGATTTGATTGTAACTTTTGAAAACATAATAAATAACAAAAGCAATTATCAACAAAGTAATAATCATCAAAAAAATCTTCTTGTTTTCAAAAATTCCAAATGCAGCGCCTCTATTTTCTACGTAAGTCAGCTTCAAAAACTTGTCAAATATTACAACATCTCCTTGTTTCAGAGAAATCGCCATATATTTTGTCAAATGGTCTAAGCCCATTACCAAAATAATCATAATTAATGTAATCATTATCTCTCCTAAATGTATTTAATATAATCGATTCTCAACTTATCCTTTTTAGTTACGCCAGGATAACTTATAATTCTAAACCTTCCATATCCTCTTATGGACGCAATTGAGTTTTCTTCTACAGATTTACTAATGCTATCAACAACTTCATAATTGAGCTTTACTTTTTTCTGTTTAATTATAATCTGTGCATCTTTTCTTGAAATATTTACCATTTCAGAAACCACACAATCTAGCCTATTAGAATTAATTATACCCGAAAAACTTTTATGTTTTTCCTCATCTTTATCAATATTTTCTTCGATAATTTGAGTTTCAACATTGAATTTTTTTATTTTGGATAAATTCATATTTAAAAATTTAACCATAGTTTTTGTAGCACAAATATAAAATCTATCTTTATGTTTGAAAATATCTCCGATTTTATCTCTGTTAATTCCCAAATTCAATACTGCCCCTAAAATATCTCTGTGATTAATCTGTTGGCTAGTTTCAATCTTCAAAATCCCAATGTAATCGAAAATATTTATATATTCGCTAGAATAAATAAAATTATCCCACATAATTATTATACTATTTTCAGCATTGATTGGATTATTCGTAACTAAATACCCAATAGTTTTTTCTTTGTTTAGAATGGCTTTTGCATACTCTATTTCCTTTGGATTCATAAAATCAGTAGCGTAAATACTAGAACACCTTTTAACTGAAACAAGACTATCAATAAATCTATCGATAGTCTTTTTAATTTCAATATCTTGAATGTAATTTAGTTCATTATTCATATTATACCAATCCTATTACAACAGATGAGATTATTTGAAGAAATATAAGTGTTACCAAAGCAGACCAATCTATTAATCCCCTATCTAGTCCCAATATATTCAACAATTTCCTAGCTGGATTCATAATGTAATCTGTAATAACAAAAATCGAATCTACAATGTAATTATCCCTGTTTATTGAAAGCATTGATAAAATCACTCTTATAAATATTGACCATTCAATTAATTTTAAAATAGTTAAGAGAAATCTTACAAAACTAAATCCACTCATCATAATTGGAAAAATCCATTATTTTTTGTAATTTGGTCTTTGATTTTACCGTCTATTTCCACTCCCTTTGGCACTAGTACAAAAATATCTTTTGTTACTTTTTGCATTTTACCATCTAATGAATAAATAGCACCACTTACAAAATCAAAAATTCTTCTTTTAACATCTTGTTCAAGCATCTCAATATTTAATACGGCCACTTCATTTTTCAAAATAACATCAATAACCTTTGGTGCATCTTCAAAATTAATCGGCTCGTGAATGTTAATCTTAACCCTATTTAAAGATTTGTTTTCAACTGGTTTAGAAGTCGAACTATTCATTGTAACTATATTACTTTTTGATTCGTAGCTTGGCTTAGTTTCAAAAGTTTTATGTTCTTGTGCTGGTTTTTCTTGTTCATCGTAATAATATTGATCGTCGTAATACTCGTCGTAATCATCCTCAACGCCAACTAATTTTTTAAATGAATTCATAAAAGACATAATATATCCTCCTAATTGTAATTTCTCTTACCAAAAATAAAACTACCCACTCTCACAATGTTGGCACCTTCTTCTAAAGCAACTTTGTAATCGTGACTCATACCCATAGAAAGGTATTTCATTTCAATGTTTTTGTATTCTTTATTTTTTATTGTATCATAAATTTCTCTCATTTTCTTAAAAACCCATCTAATATCTTCTGGGTTTTCTGCAAATGGAGCTATACTCATCAATCCCTTTACTTTAACAAATTCTTTTTTCTCAATTTCTTCAATAAAAGAATCCAAATCATCAAGATATAGCCCAGATTTTTGTTCTTCTTGTGCAACATTTAATTGAATCAAACAATCTTGAGGTTTGCCGTTAGCTTTTGCCCTTTTTTCAATTTCATCGAGAAGGCTTATTCTATCTAAAGAATGAATCAAAATAGCCTTGCCAACAACATCTTTTACTTTGTTCGTTTGAAGATGGCCTATCATATGATAATTGACGATATCTCCCAATTCATCAAATTTCCAACTCATCTCTTGAGGTTTGTTTTCTCCAATATCTGTCACGCCGCACTCAATAGCTTCTCTTATTCTGTCTATATCAACTGTCTTTGTGACTGCTATTAATTTTGGATTTTCACCATCAATAGCATATTTAGTCAAATCTTCATTTACTATTTCCAAGTTTTCTTTAATACTCATTATTTTAAAAGTTCCCCCTCTTTTGTAAATTTTGGATTTGTAATTATATTATCGTACAATCTCAAAGTTTTTAATTTTCTGTTATTAACATCAATATATCCGTCTATTCCCGTTGATACATACAAAAACTTATCATCAGATTTCAACACTTTCACCGCAACAAATTTTGTAATTCCTGTATCTTTTTTTATATAAACACCTTGTGCGCCGTTCTTCTCTATAATTGATGATTTTGGTATTTTATATGATTTACTCTTTTGGTCTATTAATTTTATATTAACAAACCTTTTGTTCATCAAAATATTTATGCCATCATCCATATCACAAATAATATTTAATTTTGAACCATTCACTTTGATTTCTCTTATTATCGCTGTGTATATGTTCTTATCAAATACAATCTCTATTTCATCACCAGCCTTTAAATTTCTTTTTAATTTAGAACTTTCCACATTAAAAACCAATGATAAATTCATACTATCTACAATAGAAAGCCCCGGGCTATTATAATCCTTTTCACAATTTCTTACATAAAAATCATCATTTATCAGCATTGAAGAATTATATTTCAAAAAATCTTCATAATTGTCAATATTATTTTTTACAACTCCACTGACTTGTGTCTTAATAAGTGATTTTTTTGAGTTTAATACTTCTTTAAGTATGCTTAGTTGCTTTTTCTTGTGAAAATATTCTTCCTCGGTAATATTTTTCTTTCTGTTGTATTCTGACAATAATTTATTATCATATCTCTTATTTCTTATATCATTTGAAATTTTTTTTAAATCTAAATCACTAATATCATATGTTTGTTTTGTTCTATCTTCATGATTTACTTCCAAATCGTTCATCATATCATCAATATACTTTGTTGTCATTTTTGTATTTAATTCTTTTGGAACTGTAATAACATTAGAGCCAACAGGATATTTGATATTTTCTACAGGCTTTACATTTTCGCCATTCAAATAAATATATTCATCTTTAATAGTCATTGCATTGGTATTTATCTCGTTGTTAATTTTACATATATCATTCACAACGTATATATTTTTTTTGAACACAAATCCCAACAAATTGTGAACAACAAACACAAACATCAATACCGATATTAAAATAACTATAATATTGTTTTTTTTGAGTTTTTTTATTTTCATAGTTTGATTATATCATAGTCTAATTTACAAGCCAAAATTAATTATCGCTCTTTTTTCTCATCATTGAGTTTGCTTGTAACTTCTCATCAATTCTTATTTTGAAAATTTGCTTTGCTTTATTAGCAACTTCTATTTCATTCATATTTTCATCATAAATTTTTTCGATTTTAATTGTGATAAACCCATCTTCAGGTCCAAAAATTTCGACTTCATCTCCTGCAAATACACGATTTCTCTGCTCAAAAGTAGCAATTTTTGAATCTTCATCATAATCTAAAAGCATACCAACAAAATCGTATTCTCTAATATATGAAGAAGATTCGTACAATTGGTCATTCTCATCCGGCTTTTTTTCAAAAAATCCAGTAGTAAAATCTCTATACGAAACTTTTTTTATTTCATCCAACAACCTTTTAGCTGTTTTATCATCAAATTCATCGTTGTAATATTTATCAATAGCTATTCTGTAACTTCTAACGACTGTTGCGACATAATATTGACTCTTAACTCTTCCTTCTATTTTTAAACTATCAATACCTGAATTAATCAATTTATCTAAGTGTTCTATCATACACAAATCTTTTGAATTGAAAATAAATGTACCTTTTTCATTTTCTTCTATTGGAAAGTATTCTCCAGGTCGTTTTTCTTCAACAAGTCTATATTTCCATCTACAAGCCTGTGCACAGTCTCCTCTATTGGCATCTCTTCCTGTCATATAATTACTTAGAAGACATCTTCCTGAATATGACATACACATAGCCCCATGAACAAAACATTCTAATTCAGAATCTGGTATATTTTTCTTTATTTCTTGAATTTCTTTTAAAGATAATTCCCTAGCCAATACTATTCTTTTAATTCCTTGGTCCATCCAATATTTCACAGTTCTGTAATTTGTTACAGACGCTTGCGTTGACATATGAACTTCTACATCTTTATTAACACTTCTTATTATTGAATATATTCCAGGGTCCGATACAATCAAAGCATCGACTTTTAAATCAATAAGGCTTTGAATATAGTCTTCAATTCCCTCCAAATCCTCATTATGAGCTAAAATATTCATAGTTATATATATTCTTTTCCCTCTTTTATGAGCATAATCACAAGCTTCTCTCATATCGTCCGCTGTAAAATTTTTTGAAGCTGTTCTTAACCCATAATCAGAACCAGCCATATAAACTGCATCTGCTCCGTAATCGATGGCCGTTTTTAATTTATCTAAATCACCAGCTGGTGCTAATAATTCTACTTTTTTCATAATCACTCCTCAAAAATAGTCGGAAATCAATGACTTCCGACTGAAATTATTTTAATTTAGTTATACTCATTCCATCATCAATTGGAATGATTGTTGTGTCGTATTTTGAACTATCAGTTATCATTTCCAAAAACTCTCTAAGTCGTTTGACTATTGTTATTTTCCTGTGTCTGTGTTCATAATATTCTTTTTCACAAACCATTCCTCTGAAAAGTACATTGTCACAAACAATAATAGAATCCTTAGTAGAAAGTCTAACTGCTTCTTTGAAATATTTTATATATTGTCCTTTTGCTGCATCAATAAAAATAAAATCAAATTTTTGATTTAAATTTTTCATAACTTCATATCCATCGCCAAATACTAATTGAATATCCTCGTATCCATATTTTTTGAAATTCTTTCTTGCAAAATTTGCGTTTTTTTCATAATTTTCGACTGTAATAATCTTTGCATCAGGGCAAGTCTTTTTCATGATAATCGAACTATATCCAATAGCTGTTCCAATTTCTAAGATAGATTTTGGTTTTTCCGTAAGCAAAATCATCTTTAACAGTTGTCTAACTTCGGGTTCAACTATCGGTATATGATTATCAATTGCGAATTTCTCTAATTCTAAAATATTTTCATCGTCGCTTTTTGATAGTTCTCTCAAATAATCTTGTAGATTTTCGTTAACAATACTATTCATCTTCTAATTTAATGCCTTTTTCCAACGCATCATAGACTTCTTTTAAAATAATTGAAAACTTAGCATCTGCCTGCAAATAAGCTGCTATATCATGATTTGTCATAATTATATTTTGTAAATTTTGCAATTTTTTTACATCTTCAGGGTCTTCTTTTCCATTTTTTTGTAATTTGATTTGATATTCAAAAATATGTTTTTTGAAATCATCAATCATCTTTTTGTTGTTTTCATTATTTTTATAAACATCTTTGTGAAGTCTTTTAAGTTCATTAAATTCAGATGAATTACTTAACAAACTTGCAAGCTCTTCAGCCTTTTTTCTGTATTCCATTTTATACCTCCATAATAACCGGTAATATCATTGGATTTCTCTTAATTTCTTGGTATAAGAATTTTTTTAATGTTTCTCTAATATTATGTTTTAAAGTTGTCCAATCATATATGTTATTTGAACAGCATTGAGCAAGCACCTTTTCTACAACTTTTTTTGATTCTTCCATAAGGTCATTGTTTTCTTTTACATAGACAAAACCTCTTGAAATAATATCAGGACCTGCAATAACTTCTTTTTTCCTTGAATCTAATGTGATTACAACCACAATCAGTCCGTCTTCAGATAAATGTCTCCTATCTCTAAGAACGACATTTCCTACGTCACCTACGCCCAAGCCATCAACTAAAATATTGCTAGCGTATTTAGTGTCAACAAGATTGATGCTTTTTTTTGTAAATTCAATAGTATTTCCATTATCAGCAATCACAATGTTGTTTTTGTTCATTCCCATATCTAGCGCCAAATTAGCATGACATTTCAAATGTCTCATTTCTCCATGCAAAGGCACAAAAAACTTAGGTCTAACCAATGAATGCATAAGCTTTAATTCTTCTTGACAAGCGTGCCCACTGACATGAACATCCGCCAACGAGGAATAAATAACTTTAACTCCCATCTCCATAAGTTTGTTGATAACAGAACTTACTTGGTTATCATTTCCCGGAATTGGAGTTGCAGACAATATAACAGTATCGGTAGGATCAAGCTGAACTTTTCTGTGAGTTCCATTTGCCATCCTAGTCATTGCACTCATAGGTTCGCCTTGAGAACCTGTTGTCAACAACACAATCTCACTCAATTTATATTTTTTAATATCGTTTATATCTATAATTGTGTCATCTTTGACATCGATATATCCAAGTTCTCTCGCAACTTTTACAGTATTAACCATAGATCTTCCGGATAATGCCACTTTTTTATTAAAATGTTCAGCTGCAGAAATTACTTGTTGAATCCTGTGAACATTAGAAGCAAATGTGGCAACAATTATTCTAGCTGGAGCATCATCAAATAAATTAATGAATGTTTTGCCAACACTTTTCTCACTTAGTGTATATCCTTGTCTTTCAACATTTGTACTGTCTGCAAAAAGTGCCAATACTCCTTTGTTACCAATTGCCGCTATTCTTCCAAAATCCATTCTATCATTATCTATTGGCGTATAATCAATTTTGAAATCTCCCGTGAAAAATAACACTCCCACTGGAGTTGTAATCGCTAAGCTAGCTGAGTCAGGAATAGAGTGACACACCTTTACAAATTCTACACTAAATACTCCAAATTCTATCGGCTTTTTATAATCAACTGTATGCAAAGATTTTAAGCTTAAATTGTGCTCTAGAATTTTATTTTCTAAAAGCCCCATAGTAAGTTTTGTTCCATATACTGGTACATCAAGTTTTTTCAAAACATAAGGAATTGCCCCAATGTGGTCTTCATGTCCATGGGTTATAACAATTCCTCTAATTTTGCCTTTATTTTTTTCCAAATAAGAAATGTCTGGAATAACTAAATCCACTCCCAACATCTCTTCATCTGGAAAAGTCATCCCACAATCAACAATTATGATATCATCCTTGTACTCAACAACTGTCATATTTTTGCCTATTTCGTTGAGTCCTCCAAGTGGAATAACTTTTAATTTTTCAATATTCTTTTTTGCCATTTAATTCTCCTTGTCTTGTTTTTCCTCTTGGCAATCAGAACATAATCCATAAAACTTCAAATCATGATTTTGTATATCGAATTTATAATCTTCTCTAATTTGTTTTTCAATTCCTTCTAATAAATCATATTTAACTTCTTCGACTTTTCCACATTTTGTACAAATCAAATGATGGTGATGATGGTCCTCATCTTCATCAACCAATTCATATCTATATCTCTTGTCGTCAAAATCTAATTTGTAAACAAGATTCAATTCATCAAAAATCAATAAAGTTCTGTAAACTGTAGCAATGCCTATTTCTGGGTCTTTTTTGTTTACAATTTCATTTAACTCTTCTGGAGAAAGGTGAGCTTCTTTATTTTCCAATAAAGCTTCAAATATTATTTCTCTTTGTTTTGTTACTTTGTAACCGGCATTAATTAGTTTAGTTTTTAATGTTTCTATGTTCATTATTGCTCCTTTTTAGAATCCATTAACTCTTCATACGCTTCTATAGCCTCGTCCAATTCCTTTTGATCTCTGAGTCCAATGAATTCAATTTTTTCATCATTTTCAATATATTTCAAAATAACATTATCTCCATTTGATATGTCTTCTAATAGACAATAATTGTCATCATCCATACCAAATGTATTGATTATTTTAAATTCTTTTTCATTATTATTTTCATCATATAATTTTATCGTTTCCATAATCATCTTTCCATATCCAAGTAAGATTGCAAAATATATGTTGCCGCCACGCTGTCAATCACGTCTTTTCTCTTTTTTCTAGAAACATTTTGTTCTATCAAAACTCTCGTAGCGCTTACTGTTGTCAATCTCTCATCAACATATACTATTTCTAAATCTGTATGTTTTCGTAATTCTTTTACAAATGTTTTAACTTTTTTTGCCTGTGGGCCTATTGTATTGTTCATATTTTTAGGCAATCCCACTATTATTTTTGAGACTTCTTTATCTTTAATTATACCATTAATAATTTCAATATCTTCAACTTTGCTCTTTCTTTTAATTGTCATCAAAGATTGAGCAGTCAATAAAAATGGATCGCTTAAAGCTATCCCTATAGTTCTATCTCCTACATCTAGTCCAATATATCTTTCCATAAATTTAATTTAACATAATTTTGAGAGCTGTTAAAAAATAACAGCTCCTCAAACATCCTTTATTAATCTATTTCATTCAAATAAATATCTAGCATTTCACCTAAAAGGTCATCTCTGTCAATTTGTCTTATCAAATTTCTAGCATTATTAAAGCTTGTAATGTAAGTAGGATCTCCTGACAAAATATAACCGATAATTTGATTTTTAGGATCGTATCCTTTTTCTTCCAAAGATTTATAAACTTTCTTTAAAATATCTTTAATTGATTGCTTTTCTAGTTTTGATGCTTCAAATCTTACCGTATTGTTTAAATCCTTACCTTCCATTTTTGCCTCCTTTAAGCATTTATTTTTGATTTTATAACCTCAATTGCCTTTTTCAACGCTTCATTTACTTTTGAACAGTCTTTTGCACCGGCTTGTGCGAAGTCTTTACGTCCTCCACCATTACCGCCACAAACTTTTGCAACTTCTCTTACGATATCTCCTGCAGATAATCCTTTTTTAATGGCAGTTTCGGTAGCAAGAGTTATAAATGATACTTTTGAGCCATCTGAATTTGCAAGTACAACCACACCATCATCAAATTTTGATTTTATGTTTTCGCCAAAATCTCTGAATGCATTGTTGTCTAAATCTTTCAATTCAAAAGTGGCGATTTTTGTACCATTAACATCTACAGCTTTTTCGACAATTTGGTCAATATTCATTAACAAATCTTTATTTGTTATGTTCTTTAATTTTTTCTTTAAATCTTTGATTTCTTCATTATTGGCATTAATTCTTCTGATAATCTCATCATCATTTGAAGCCTTAGAGGATGCTTTAACTTCTTCAATCAATAAGTCTCTTTCTTTAATATAATTGTAAACTGCACGACCTGTGATTGCTTCAATTCTTCTAACTCCCGCTGCTACACTAGACTCAGAAATTATTTTAAACATTTGTATATCGCTAGTTGTCTTGACGTGAGTTCCGCCACACAATTCCTTGGAATAGTCGCCCATTTGAACTACTCTAACTACATCTTGGTATTTATCTTCAAAAAGACCTCTTGCTCCGATAGATTGTGATTGTTCAAGAGACATTTCATCTATTTTTACAGGGATTCCCATAGCTATTTTATCATTAACAATCTGTTCAACTTTTTCTAATTGTTCTTTAGAAACAGCTTCAAAATGAGTAATGTCAAATCTCAATCTTTCCCCATCAACATAAGAACCCGCTTGGTTAACATGCTCTCCAAGAACATCTTTTAATGCTTGATGGAGAAGATGTGTTGCTGAGTGGTTTTTCATAACATCTCGTCTATTTAATTCATCAACTTCAACAGTAACTTTGTCTCCGACTTTAATGCTTCCTTCAATAACTTTTACATAATGCAAGAATACTTTTTTCCCTGTTTTTTTAGTATCATAAACTTCAGCTTTGAAGTGGTCATTGTAGATAATACCTTTATCTCCAACTTGTCCACCGCCTTCTCCATAAAAAGTCGTCTTGTCTAATACTATTATACCCATTTCTTCTGCATTTAAATTATCATCATTTTCAGAATAAATTTTAATTACTTCGCTACTGTCTTTTAATGAATCATAACCATCAAATTTAGTTTCCTGAACTCCTTCTCCGTATTTTTTATCTGAAGACCAACCCATATTTGATTCACTACGAGAACCTCTAGCTCTTTCTTTTTGTTCTTGCATTAATTGTTTGAACTTATCTTCATCGACATTTTTATTAACTTCTCCAACTAGTTCTTTAGTCAAATCAATTGGAAAACCATATGTGTCGTACAATTTAAAGGCGTCTTCGCCGCTAAATACGTCAGTTTTTGTCTCTTTTAACATTGAATCTAAAATATTCAATCCTAAATCTAATGTTTCTTGGAATTTTCTTTCTTCTGCATTAGCTATTTTAACAATTCTATCTCTATCCTCTTTCAATTCAGGATATCCTGATTCATATACTTTGATACAAGAGTCGATAACTTTTTCGATAAAACTATCATTTATTCCCAATAGCTTTCCATGTCTGCAAGCTCTTCTGATTAGTCTTCTTAAAACATATCCTCTTTGCTCATTACTAGGAATTACACCATCGTAAATCAAAAATGTCATAGCTCTTACATGGTCTGCAATTATCCTAATTGATACGTCCTTCTTCTCGTCTTCTTTGTATTTTACACCGGAAATATCTTCAATAGTTTTTATAATATCTTTTACAAGACCAATTTCAAAAATATTGTCTGCATTTTCCAAAACCATTGTGATTCTTTCAAGCCCCATACCAGTATCAATATTAGGATGTGCTATTCTTTCGTATTTTCCGTCGGCAGTTTTGTTGAATTGAGTGAATACCAAATTCCAAACTTCCAAGAATCTTTCGCCTTCATCTCCTGGTCTAGCATCTTCTCTAGGGTCAAATTCATATCCTCTATCAACATGAATTTCTGAACATGGACCGCAAGGTCCTTGCTCTAATTCCCAGAAGTTATCTTCTTTTCCCAATTTCACAACTCTATCTGCGCTAACTCCAATTTCATTTACCCAAATATCATAAGCTTCTTGGTCTTCCTCATAAACAGAAATCCACAACACATCTTTCGGTACTTCCAAAACATTCGTCAAAAAATCCCATGCCCAAGTAATAGCTTCTCTTTTAAAATAATCTCCAAATGAGAAGTTACCTAACATTTCAAAAAATGTTCCGTGTCTTTGAGTTTTACCAACTTCATCTATATCAGCAGTTCTGATACATCTTTGAGATGATGTTGCTCTATCTTTTTTTAATTTTTTTTCTCCTGTAAAATATTTTTTTAAAGGTGCCATCCCTGCATTAATAAGCAAAAGACTTTTATCGTCTTGTGGTATTAAAGGAAATGATTTTATTACAAGATGACCTTTTGAACCAAAGTAATCTAAAAATTCTTTTCTAATTTCGTTTAAACCGTATTTTTTCATTATAACCTCTCTAATTTTTCAAAAATTTTTCAATATCTGTTTTAAAATGTAAATATAATATTTTAATAGTAGCAACAAAAGGAACAGACAAAATCATTCCTACTACTCCGAATATTCCACCACCAATTATCAAACTGACAATTATCATCAATGGATTTAATCCAACTTTTGTTCCAAGAAGTTTAGGCGCAAGAATATTATTTTCAACCCATTGTATTAATCCGAATCCGATAACTACTATGATAGCTTTGATAGGGCTTGTTAGAAAAGCTATCAAAAATGCCGGAAGAACCGCAATAAAAGGCCCAATATAAGGAATTATGTCTCCTACAGTTGTCAATATTCCAATAACTATTGCAAAATCAACCTTCATTATAAGCAAAAATATTGTTGTCAATACTCCCACAAAAATAGCCATTATTACTCTTCCACGTATAAATTCACTATAAGCCATATCAATATCTTTGCAAACATCTACAAATTTGGTCTTATTGTTTTCTGGAATTAATTCCATAATAAAATCTATACATTTTTCTTTGTCCAATAACATATAGAAAGTCACAACTGGTATCAAAATCAATTTTAAAATGTTGCTGAATATATTACTTGTAAAATATCCTGTTTTTGATATAGCATCCATAATATAATTTTGAACATTACCAAGTCTTTGATATAATTGCTGAATTGTTTTGTACATTATTTGGCTAACCGTTGGATATTGTTTGAATATTTTGTTGTTAATATCGGTTAGTTTAACAAAAATATCCCTGAAAAATTCAGGCAAACTAATAATAAGTTTTTTAGTTTGTTGGATAGTTTGTGGAACTACAATCATTCCTAATAATATTACTAGAAGCAACACTATTAAGTATATAATTAATATCGCATAAGCTCTTTTTAGACCTTTGTTTTCAAAATATTTCACCATAGGATTTATGATATAAGAAATTACAATGCCAAACAATAAAGTGTTTATAGTTTCAAAAATTATTTTATATTTAAATAATATAAATATCAATCCAAATAAAAGAAATCCCAGAATTAAAATTTTTCTTATTTTTCTGACGTTAAAAACAATCTTTTTATTATCAGAAACATTTTTATTCCCTATTGTAACAAGATAATAAATCGCAAACCCCAAGAATATTATACCAACTATCAATAAAATATTAATTAGAAATTCAGAGTTAAAAATCATAATTACTCACCGTTATTTTTTATCAATCAGCTCTTTTAAAGAGATATTTTCTATGCTTTTTAACATTTCATCGTGCATTTTTGTCCATATAATTCTTGATGGACAAGTCTTTTCCCTTGAGCACAATCCTGGAACTACAGAACACTCTGTCGTTCCTAAAAATTCTTCCAAACAATCTAATATTTCTGCTACTGATATCTCATTTGGAGATTTATTAAGTAAATATCCCCCTTGTACACCTCTTACAGAAATTATCAAATCATGCTTTTTTAATTCTCTAATAAGTTGTTCCAAATAATTATTACTCAATCCTGTAGCTTTAGATATTTCATTCAGATTAACTGGACTTTGGCCATATTTTTTTCCTAAATATATCATAGCTGCAAGACCATATCTTCCTCTTGTAGATAATCTCATAAGCCCTCCTATTTATGATAAATTTTATCATAGTACAATAATTGTGTAAATATCTTATAGCAATAGTAATAGTAGATTAAAATATTTTAATCTACTATTACCCTGATTATTTTACAATTATATTGAATATCCTACCTTTGACATAAATTTTCTTAACTATATTATTTCCTTCAATATATTTAAGGACAACTTCGTCTTTGGTTGCTTCATTGAACACATCATCTTCTGATGCTTCTCTGTTTATTTTTATAGTAGCTCTCAATTTACCGTTGATTTGAATTGGCAATTCAATTACATCTAAAATTGTTTTTGATTCATCAAACTGTGGCCACTCAGATTCATGAACGTATCCTTCATAACCCATTCTTTGCCAAATTTCTTCTGTAATATGTGGGCAAACAGGGTTTAATAATACTAAGAAAGTTTTGTATTGTTCTTTTGATATTCTATCATAATTATTGAACTCGTTTAACAATGTCATTAACTGAGCGATTGCAGTATTGAATTTTAAATTTTCATAATCTTCGCTGACTTTTTTGATTGTTTGATGAACCAATGTTTCAAGCTTTTCAAAGTTAGAGTCTCCATCGACTAATTCTTGAGTTCTCCATACTTTGTCTAAGAATTTTCTACAACCTTTAACTCCATTTTCTGACCAAGGTGCAGATTTTTCAAAATCACCGATGAACATTTCGTAGCATCTCAATGTGTCAGCTCCATAATCTCTAACGATGTCATCCGGATTAACAACATTTCCACGAGATTTACTCATTTTTTCATTATTATTGCCCAAAATCATTCCATGACTTGTTCTTTTCATATATGGTTCTTTTGTTGGTACAACTCCAATGTCATATAAGAATTTATGCCAGAATCTTGAATACAATAAGTGAAGTGTAGTGTGTTCCATTCCACCGTTATACCAATCAACTGGTGTGTAATAATCTAAGTTTTCCTTGCTTGCAATAGAATCTTTGTTGTGAGGGTCAGTGTATCTCAAATAGTACCAAGAAGAACCTGCCCATTGTGGCATTGTATCAGTTTCTCGAACAGCATCTTTTCCACATTTTGGACATTTTGTATGCACAAATTCATCTATTTTTGATAGTGGTGATTCTCCATTATCAGTAGGCTCATAATTATCTACCTTTGGCAAAACTAATGGCAAATCTTTTTCATCCAAAGGAACCCATCCACAATGTTCACAATAAACCAAAGGAATTGGTTCTCCCCAATATCTTTGTCTTGAAAATACCCAGTCTCTTAGTTTATAGTTAGTTTTTTTGTGTCCAATTTCTTTTGATTCAATGTATTCATACATTTTTTCTTTTGCTTCATCTACATTTAATCCGTTTAAGAAACCTGAATTAATTAGTTTGCCTTGATTAGTTTCTGTGTGAGCACATTTTTCTATATTTGAGCCCTCAATTACAGGAATCATTTCTATATTGAATTTTTTTGCAAATTCATAATCTCTATCATCGTGCGCAGGAACTGCCATTATGGCACCGGTTCCATAAGTCATTAAAACATAATCCGAAACATAAACCGGTATTTCTTTGTTTGTAACAGGATTAATAGCAGTCAAACCATCTATCTTGTATCCTGTTTTTTCTTTTGATAAATCTGTTCTTTCTAATTCTGATTTTTTTGCAACTTCTGCTCTATATTTCCTAATATCTTCGATATTTTTAATCTTATCGCTGTATTTTTCGATTAAAGGATGGTCAACCGAAATAACCATATAAGTCGCTCCGAAAATAGTATCTGCTCTAGTAGTAAATACACTGATTTTTTCATCTACTTGCTTAATTGAAAAGTTAATCTCAGCTCCGTATGACCTTCCAATCCAGTTGATTTGTTGTGCCTTAATCTTTTCCAAATAATCAACATCTTTTAAGTCATCAATTAGCCTGTCAGCATATTCAGTAATCTTTAGCATCCATTGATTTTTAACTTTTCTTACAACTTGACCCCCACATCTTTCGCAATGTCCGTTTATTACTTCTTCATTTGAAAGACCAACTTTACAAGATGGACACCAATTTATTGGCATTTCTTTCTTATATGCAAGACATTTTTTGAAAAGTTGAATGAAAATCCATTGTGTCCATTTATAATATTCAGGGTCAGTTGTGTTTATTTCTCTATCCCAATCAAACGAAAAACCAATTGATTGCATTTGTTTTTTGAAGTTTGCTATATTGTTTTTAGTGACAATTTCAGGATGAATTTTGTTTTTAATCGCATAATTTTCAGTTGGAAGTCCAAAAGCATCCCATCCCATTGGATACAAAACATTATATCCTTGCATTCTTCTCTTTCTAGAAACTATATCTAGTGCAGTGTAAGGTCTTGGATGACCTACGTGTAGACCTTGACCTGAAGGATATGGAAATTCTACAAGTGCATAAAATCTTTCTTTTGATTTATCATCAGATGTTTTGAAAGTTTTGTTTTCTTTCCAAAACTTTTGCCATTTTTTTTCAATTGAATTCGGATTATATTTATCCATTTCTACCTCCATATAATAAAAAAATCGCCTCTCACTTAGAAGAGACGAAATAAAATTCCGCGGTACCACTCTTATTGGTTAATCCCACTTTGAATCTTTAACGCAGACATACGTATATTTTTCGAATAAACAAGTTCAATAATTTGAAATATTGATTCGCACCTTCCACCAACTCTCTGAAATTTCAAAATTTATTTACTACTTTTATTCAAATATTAATATCAAAAACTTATTAACATAATATCATATTTAAAATATATTTTCAATACTTATTAATATTCACAGTGTCCAACAGTTCTTGGAAATGGAATGACATCTCTAATGTTGGACATTCCTGTCATATACATTACCATTCTTTCAAATCCCAAACCAAATCCACCATGTTTAACTCCGCCGTATTTTCTTAAATCAAGATACCATTTGTATTCTTCTTTATTGAAGCCCAATTCTTCCATCTTCTTATCCAATACATCGTATCTTTCTTCTCTTTGGCTACCTCCTATTAATTCTCCAATTCCTGGAACTAAAAGGTCAGTTGCAGCAACAGTCTTTTGGTCGTCGTTCAATCTCATATAAAAAGCCTTGATTTCTTTTGGATAATCAGTTATAAACACCGGACCATCTACAACTTTTTCACTCAAATATTTTTCGTGTTCTGTTTGTAAATCCATTCCCCATTCAACAGGATATTCGAATTTTTCGCCAGATTTTTGTAATATATCTACAGCTTCTGTATAAGTTAATTTTTTGAATGATTTGTCGGCTACTTTTGTCAATCTTTCTATTAAATTTTTATCTACGAAACTATTGAAAAATTTAATTTCCTCTTTGCAATTTTCCATTACATCTTTGATAATATATCTGACCATATCTTCTGCTAAGTTACAAACATCATCTAATTCAGCAAAACAAATTTCCGGTTCCATCATCCAAAACTCTGCAGCATGTCGAGGGGTATTAGAGTGTTCACTTCTAAATGTAGGTCCAAATGTGTAAACATTTCTAAAAGCCAGTGCATAAGCTTCCGCTTGAAGCTGACCACTTACAGTTAAGTTAGTAGATTTTGAGAAGAAATCATCTGAGAAATCAATATTTCCATCTTTATCTTTAGGGACATTGTTCAAATCCAATGTAGTAACTCTGAACATTTCTCCGGCACCTTCAGCATCACTGCCTGTTATTATTGGAGTATGAACATATACAAACCCTCTCTCATTGAAGAATTTGTGAATAGCAAACGCCAATCTACTTCTCACCCTAAATACAGCGTTAAATGTATTTGTCCTTGGTCTTAAGTGCAATATTGTTCTCAAAAATTCAAAAGTATGTCTTTTCTTTTGTAATGGATAATCATCTGTTGATTCTCCTTCAACTATGATTTTTTCTGCTTGAATTTCAAATGGTTGTTTTGAATTTGGAGTAAGAACCAACTTACCAACCACTATTATTGCAGAGCTCAATTTCAATTTTTCTGCTTTTTCAAAATCGCCAATTTCTTTGTTTACAACAACTTGCACAGGATTGAAAAATGTTCCATCATTTAACTCAATAAATCCTACATTTTTGCTGAATCTTGAATTTTTAATCCAGCCTCCCACTTCTATTTCCTTGTCAGAAAATTTTTCAAAATCTTCAATTAAATCCCTAATTAATATCATTATTTACTCCTCTTTTTTATATATTTTACTTTCAAATCCAATATCTTTCGGATTGTAATATTCAACATCTTTTAATTCATCCGGCAAATACTGTTGGTATGAATCATCATTGTGCGGATACTTGTACCCTACCCCTCTATTTAGCGATTTTGCTCCACTGTAATGAGCATCTTTTAAATAATCTGGAACATCATAAATTTTATTTGCATTTACATCACTTATTGCCTTTTCTATAGCTATATAAGATGTATTTGACTTATCGCTTGTAGCCAAATACACAACTCCATTTGACAAGTTTATCCTGCATTCAGGAAGACCGATGATATTTACAGCGTTAAAAACATCTACCGCAACTCCAAGAGCATCAGGATTTGCCATTCCAATATCTTCAGATGCAAAAATAACCATTCTTCTAGCTATAAATTTTGGGTCTTCACCACAGGCAATCATCCTTGCTAAATAATGCAAAGAAGCATTCACATCTGAACCTCTCATCGATTTAATGAATGCTGACACGACATTATAATGGTCCTCTTCTTTGTCATATTTTAGAATCGGCCTAAATACAGAATTTTTTATCGCACTTTCATCTATATGAATAGTTCCATCTGTTAAGTCCGTGCTTTCTATAGCAATCTCAAGAGAATTTAGCGCACTTCTAGCATCTCCATTTGATGACAGTATTAAATAATCCATCGCTTTTTCATCTATATTAATACTCATATCTTTGAGCTTTTTATCCTCATCAAGAGCAGTCTCGATAATATTTCTAATATCCTCATTTCCCAGCGGTTTTAACTCAATAATCTGACATCTCGATAGAAGAGCTTTATTGACTTCGAAAAAAGGATTTTCAGTAGTGGCCCCAATTAAAGTAATTGTTCCGTCTTCGACAAACCCCAGAAGCGCATCTTGTTGTGATTTATTAAATCTATGAATTTCATCAATAAAAAGAACAGTTTTTTTATTGTACATACTCAGGTTTTTTTTAGCCAAAGATATAACATCTCTTACATCTTTCACACCACTTGAAATGGCAGATAGTCTTTCAAACAAACAATTGGTTTGGTTTGAAATAATTTCTGCAAGAGTTGTTTTGCCAGTTCCTGGAGGTCCGTAAAAAATCATCGATGGAATTTTATCAGCCTTTATAAGTCTGTTCAATAGCTTTCCATCTCCAACTATGTGAGATTGCCCAAAATATTTGTCCAAACTTTTTGGCCTCAATCTATTTGCTAATGGCGAACTATTTTCTTTTTGTAATTGTAAATTATATTCAAATAAATCCAAAATATTTCCCCTTTAACAGTTAATTTATTTATATATTACCACAAAAATCAATTGTCGTTAAATAAAATTAAAGGTCGGACAAAAATCCGACCTTTATTCATCATCTAATTTTGAAATTTCCTCGTTAAAAGATTTAACATCTGTAAATTCTCTGTAAACCGAAGCAAAACGAATATATGCAACTTTGTCAATTTTTTTAAGCTTTCTCATTATCAATTCACCTATCTCAGATGAATCTACCTCCCTTTTATTGCCGTGTGTTAACTCAACTTCTATCTCTTTAGTAGCCTCAAGTAACTTTGAATCTGGAACTGGTCTTTTCTCGCAAGATTTTTTCATTCCACGATACACTTTATCCCTATCAAAAGCTTCTCTATTTTTATCTTTTTTTACAACTGTAAGATTATTAAAATCGTATCTCTCATATGTCGTAAATCTTTTGTGACAATCTATACATTCTCTTCTGCGTCTTACTATTTTGTCATCTTCAGATGCTCTCGTATCCACAACTTTAGTATCAGATGCATTACAGAACGGACACTTCATTAGAATCCTCTTCTCTTTAAGAATGATGGTATTTCGATATCATCTGAATCTTTCTCAGAATGTTCTTCTGATTTTGGTTGTGAACTTTCTTGTTTTTTTGTTGATTTTAATTTGTTTGCCATTGGGTTATCAGAATCAAATCCTGTTGCAATTACAGTAATCTTGATGTCATCTCCTAATGATTCATCAATTCCGGCACCAAAAATAATATTAGCATCAGGATCTACTTCTTCTCTGATTAATTCTGCTGCTTCATTAACTTCAAATAATCCCAATTCTTTTCCAGTAACATTAATTAAAACTGCCTTTGCTCCACCAATTGATGTTTCCAATAAAGGAGACTTAACAGCCAATTTTGCAGCTTCCATAGCTCTATTATCACCATTAGCTTTTCCAATTCCCATATGTGCAATTCCTTGGTTTAACATAATAGATCTTACGTCTGCAAAGTCCAAATTGATTAAATTAGGTACAGCAATCAAATCTGAAATACCTTGAATACCATCCATTAACACTTCATCAGCCATCATAAAAGCTTCTGACATTGTAGTTCTTTTATCTGAAATTTGTAAAAGCTTATCATTAGGAATAATTACCAATGTATCCACTTTACCCTTCAAGGCTTCTATACCTTGTTCAGCTTGCATTTGTCTTTTTCTTCCTTCAAAAGTGAATGGTTTTGTTACAACGCCAACTGTAAGTATTCCCTTTTCTTTTGCAATTTGTGCGACAATTGGAGCAGCACCAGTTCCTGTTCCGCCACCCATACCAGCAGTGACAAATACCATATCAGTTTTATCTAGTGCTTCCTCGATTTCATTTCTGCTTTCTTCAGCAGCTTTCATACCTACTGCAGGATTAGCTCCAGCTCCCAAACCTTTCGTAATCTTGCTTCCAATTTGTAACTTAGTATCAATATCTAAGTTGTTCAAAATTTGCTTGTCAGTATTGACAGCAACAAATTCAACTCCTTGAAGGCCTTCTTCTTTCATTCTTTTGACAGCGTTATTTCCACCGCCACCAACACCGATTACTTTGATTTTTGCCAAATCATTATCTTCTAATTCCATATCAAAAGTCATAACATCCTCCTAATTATTAACTCTAAATTTATTTCTAATGCTTATAGCTTAATTATACTACAAGTTTGTAAAAGTTTTTCCTGTTCAGCTTATTATTATTTTTTAAGTTTTGGTTGTACTTTTAATACATTTTTCTTTGTATATACTATTAAATTCTTTTATTTTCAATATTTGCATTTGTACTTTTTTTGATATCACGGTTAAGTAATATCAATCATACGAATATGGTTTTTTTCTTGTTTTAATATTCAAAATCAATTAATGTATTTAAAATACACCTATACTAAGCACCAAACTTAATAAAAGTTCAAACTAATATTTGAAGATTGGCTTATTCTTCTGTTTGTTTATCGTCCTTGATTGTGAAAAACGGTCTTTGAATATCGCTTACGTTCACAGTTTTCGCATTTATACTTTTAGTACCAATCTGTTTTAGAATTTTAAAAATTTTTATTGATTTTTTTTCTGAATCACCTAAATCACCATATTCAATCAAAATACCTTTTTTTTCGTTTAAAAAAATGCTTTTTACATCATCTACATTTATTTCATTTAATTGATTAAGAACTTTTTGCTCTTTAAGATTTTTAATAAATAAGTAGAAATTTTTATCTGCTTGTAAGTTACTTATCTTTTCAATATTTTGATTTGCTCCAACTATCTTAGGCAGCTTGGTATAATCCACTCTATTTTTATTTTTCACTACGTTGTAATCTGTATCCACAAAAAACTTATCTTTTCCTATTTCAAAATAACAGATATCCTTAGTTTCTTGTATTTTGATTTCAACAAGATTTGGAAGCACTTTTTTTACTTCTGCATTTTTAATGTATGAATTTTCTACGAGTTTGTCGGATAATTTATTTTTTTTCAGTCTGAAAATATTTTGCCCAATATAATCTTTAGTTATGTTATTTAATTCTTGTTTTGTGACTAATTTATTATTGTACACTTTAATTTTTTTAACTGAAAAATAATCCATTGTCAGGATTAGATAGGTGACTAAGAATAGAAAAAATACAACTATAGAAGTTATTAGTATTTTATGCTTTTTCATTGCAATCTACCAATTTGTAAAGTTCATCTACAATATCTTTACAAGCTGTAGGGTAAGACATTTTTTTTGCATTTTCCGATAAGTTTTTAAGAGTATTTTCATCTTTTAATATTGATGTTATCATTTCATAAAGTGAATTTGCATTTAATTCTTTTTCAAGAATAACTTTGCTTGCCCCATTTTTTTCAAATGCTCGTGCATTGTGTTCTTGATGATTTTCTGTTGTGTATGATTTTGGAACTAGAATAGATGCTTTTCCTAAAAAAGAAAGTTCTGCTAATGTAATAGCCCCACTACTTGTTACTATCAAATCACTAACCGCGTATGCTTTATCTATATCATCGATATATGGATATAAATGCAAGTTTTTGTGTTCACTCTTTAATGAGTCTTTTAATTCGTCATAGTTTGATTTTCCAGTTGCCAAGATAACTTCAAAAACATTCTGATTTGCTATTTCATCAGACATTTCAAGTACTATCTTATTTAAAATTTCCGAACCATTGGAACCCCCAAATACAAATACCACTTTTTTGTTTTCTGAAAGTTCATATTTTTTAATCGCTTCTTTTTTCTTTTCTTCAATATTGCTGAATCTATTTCTAATTGGATTTCCCGTAAGTATTGCTTTGTCTTGGTTTTTAAAGAATTTAATAGATTCCTTGAATGTTACAAAGTATTTATCAACGTATCTTGATAATATTCTATTAGTTATACCGGGGTAACTGTTTTGTTCATGAAATGCTACTTTTGCTTTTGTTTTAGTTGCCTTGTATAATATCGGACCACTTACATATCCACCAGTTCCTATAACTAAATCAGGTTTAAATTCTTTTAAAATTTTGCTTGCTTCTCTCAAACCTATAAAAAGTTCCTTTAAGGCTTTAAAGGAATTTATGTTGATTTTTCTTGGTATTCCTCTTACATGAATTGTTTTGAAGTCAATTCCAAGTTGCGGAACAATTGAGCTTTCTAATCCATTTTTTGTTCCAACATATAAGATTTTATTGTTTTTATCTCTTTTTTTTAGTTCTTCTATTAGTGAAATAGCTGGATAAATATGTCCTCCAGTACCTCCACCAGAAACAATTATATTCATTTTTTCTCCTCTATATTTTTTAAATTATTGCTATCAACATTCAAAATTATTCCTACGAGTCCTAACATTATCATTAATGATGTTCCACCGTAAGAGATAAAAGGAAGCGTCAACCCAGTAGGTGGTATTAACCCCGTAACAACTGTCATATTGACGTATGCTTGAATCCCTATCACAAACAATATTCCAGATATAAGCAATCTTAAATAAATATATCTGGTTTTCAATGCAATTCTTATTCCGAAAACCAAAAATGCAAAATATGATATTATTAATACCAAAGCTCCTAAAAACCCAAATTCTTCACAAATTATCGCAAAAATAAAATCATTGTGAGCCTGTGACAAGTACAAAAATTTTTGCTTACTCATACCAAGTCCACTTCCCAAAAAGCATCCATTAGAAACCGCTGCAAGTGATTGTGATAATTGCCATCCTTCATCGTCAAGATGTCCCAAAGGGTCGCTAAAAGCAATAATTCTGTCTATTCTACTGTAGCCTATTTTCACTTTAAATATCGCTAAATACCCTAAAACAATTACTCCAAAAAGAGTCGAGAAAATATATCTTGCATTTAATCCACTTACTAAAAACACGCAAAAAACACTGCCAATTATTACAATTGCCGTTGATAAATCAGGCTGAATAAATACTATCACTCCAGATACACCGGCGAGTAGAATCATTCTGAGGAATCCGTCCTTAAAATTTTTGATTTTACTGATATTTTTAGATATTATCGTTGCCGCTAAATTTACCGATGCGAATTTCAAAAAATCACTTGGCATAAAACTGAAACTTCTTATTTTTATCCATCGTCTGGCGTAATTTATTTCTTTTCCCAAGGGTGTGAATACCAATACACACAATATTAATGAGAAAGCAAAAATCCACAACGCATTCTTTTTATAATTTTGCGTATCATATTTACTTGTAATATACATTACTATAAATCCTAAAATCGCAAATATTCCTTGCCTAAATCCATAATAATACCATTTTTTGTTGTCGCTAATAGCCGTTGGCCAACTCGAACTCAATACCATTATTATTCCGAAAATAGTTAGAAATATAGTAATATAAAGCACTGCTTTCCCGTCTTTTGAAAGTCTCATATAATAGTCCTTATAATTTATTTACCAATTCTTTAAATTCGTTTCCTCTTTCTTCGTAATTGTTGTACATTCCCCAACTTGCACTTGCTGGAGAAAGCAAAACTGTATCATTTTTTTCTGATAATTCATTCGCTTTTTCTACCGCTTGCTTCATATTATCTACTAAAAATATGTTCTTAAAACCATATTGTAATGCTTTTTCTTTAAATAATTCTTTGGTTTGTCCCATCAAGATTATTGCTTTGAATTTATTTTTTCCCGCTATAAAAAAATTATCTAAACTTACTTTTTTATCGTATCCTCCAGCTAAAATAATAATATTATTATCGAATGAGTCGATTGCTTTTACACTGGCATCAACGTTTGTCCCCTTTGAATCGTTGTAGTATTTTACGCCTTGGATTTCTCTTACAAACTCAAGTCTGTGTTCAACTCCTGAGAAACTCATCAAAGTTTTTTTGATATTTTCGTTGTCAATTCCAATTAATTTTGCTAAGCTTACGCAGAATAAAACATTTTGGTAATTATGGTAGCCTATTAATTTCACATCTTTTAACTCAATAATCTTTTGTACTGATGAATCAGAATAGTAAATTGAATCGTCTTTAATGAACGCTCCTTTTTTTACTTCCTTCTTTGTAGATACTTCGTATACATTTGCATTCGTAGTATTTTTGCATTCATCAAAATATTCGTCATCAGAATTTAATACTGCAAAACATTTTTTATCTTGGTTTTTTAAGATTTTTTTCTTCGCATTTACATAATTTTGCATACTTCCGTGCCAGTCGATATGGTCTGGAGTAATATTAATGATACAAGAATATTGAGGTTTGAAATTCTTTGTACTTTCCAATTGAAAACTCGAACACTCGATTACAAAAAAAGTGTCTTTATCGCTGTTGTATATCTCCCACAACATTCCCACGCCGATATTTCCTATGGATATGGCTTTTCTTCCTGAATCATTAAGCATTTTTGTCATAAGGGAAGTAGTCGTTGTCTTTCCGTTGGTTCCTGTTATTGCAACAATTTTAATATCGTCAAATATTCTTTGTGCTAATTCAAGGTCACTGACAACTTCAATGTTCAACTCATTTGCTTTTACAATTACAGGGTTGTCTAATCTAATTCCTGGGCTTTTCAAAATTATATTGTAGTCTTCAATTGTATCTATAGTTTCTACTTTTACTTCAAGTTCTTTAAGTATTTTAGATTTTTCATCATCGATATTATCATCGATTGCTCCTAATTCATATCCTTTTAATTTTAGTGTTTTTAATGCAGAAATTCCCGTTCTAGCTAAACCAAATACCAATATTTTTTTCATATTTCACCTACAATAAATCTATTAAAGTTATCAAGCTTGTTATAATTGAAACCACCATAAAAGTTGATACTATTTTTTGTTCCTTGTATCCTTTTAATTCGTAATGATGATGAATAGGACTCATAAGAAACACTCTTTTTTTATTTCTCAATTTATAACTTGTCATTTGGATTATTACAGATAACACTTCTATCATATAAACGAATCCTAAAATAATTAAATACAAGCTTAATCCATAAGTCGCCATCATCATAACAAGCGCTCCGCCGATAGCCATTGAGCCAGTATCACCCATAAACACTTTTGCAGGATTTGAATTGTATACCAAAAATCCCAACAAACTTCCTGCAAATATGATACTGAATACACTTATTCGCGAACCCAAATGATACATTATAAAACTTGTCGCAATAAATACTGGGACCGAAACAGATGTGGCAAGCCCATCCAATCCATCTGTGAGGTTTGTGGCATTGGATGTTCCCATCATCACAAATATCAAAAATGGATAAGTAATTATTCCAAAATCAACAGTCATATTTAAAAATGGAATTTCCTGTTTGGTAAAATTCGGATTGACTTTTTTTAACAAAAAACAAGCTATAATAGAAAACAACAACTGCAATATCAATTTTTGCTTTTCATTTAAACCAAGTGAGCGTTTCATCACCAATTTCATAAAATCATCAATGAATCCTATTGAACCAAATGCTATCATTCCATAAATAGCTAATAATATTTCGCTGTCAAACAACCTAAAAATCAAAACAGTTATCAAAGTGGATATTATGAAAATAATCCCTCCCATTGTCGGCGTCCCCGCTTTTGAGTAGTGTGATTTTGGACCGTCATCTCTTATTTCTTGGCCAATGTGTTTTTGTCTTAAAATTTTAATGATAAATTTACCTAATATCAATGATATGACTATTGCCACCAACATCGATAATATAATTTCGTTTTTTAAATCCATTTCTCTCTCCTTTTATAATTATTAATTATATCACACGAGAAATTTAATCTTCTTTGTTTTTTTCTTGTTCAATATAAATTTTTATATACGATTTTGGATTTAGTAATTTGTTTTCTTCAGGAACTATTCTGACTACTTTTCCTTTTTTCCCATTTTTGATTTCGATATTTTTAATTCCATAATCTTTTAACGTGTCAACTGCATCTTCGACTCTAAATCCCACTATCTCTGGAATTTTTATTGGTGTATCATCGATTGAGCCCGCTGTAATTCCAATTATACTACCAGAATCCACCTTAGAATATGCAGCTTGTTGTTGTTTTTTAACGATTGAATTGACATTTGAATCCGAATTATCAATTCTTGATTTCAATCCAGCTGAATTTAATTTTTCTACTGCAATTTTAATCGGCAATCCTTCTATATCAGGAACCAAAACTTTTCCATTTTCGTCAGCATCAATTCTTGTTTTATTAATCCTCTTGTATTCTATAATACTTGAAATAATTTTTCCAGCAGATGGAGCACAGACTGCAGAGCCTCCATTTTTCCTTTGAGGTTCGTCAACTACTACAATAATTGTGTATTCTGGATGGTCTGTAGGAAATGATGCGAAAAAAGACGCCGTTGTTTTATTGTCAGTGTATTTTCCGTCAACAATTTTTATGCTCGTACCAGTTTTACCACCGATAGCGTATCCTTTCACCTGTGCTTTTTTACCACTACCATCATCAACAACCCCTTGCAACATTTTATTCATTTCTGCGGATGATTTTGATGAAATTATTTGTCTTTTGACTTTTATATCTATTTTTTCTGTTTTCTTTGTATCTTTAGATATAAATTCCTTCGCAATATGTGGCTCTATCAACATTCCTCCGTTTACGATTGAATTTAATGCAGTTAGCATTTGAATTGGAGTTGCCGATATACCGTGCCCATAAGATAAAGTTGCAAGCCTTGCCGCATCAATTTCTGAAACTTTTTTTGGTGCCAATCCAATTTCCTCAGACGGTAAATCAATATCTGTTTTTTGATTGAATCCAAATCCAGTTATATATTTCTGCATATTAGCTTTACCCAAATCTCTTCCGATGTGAACATAGGCAATGTTACAAGAATTGTTAAACGCTTGTTGAAAAGTTTCGTCGCCGTGAGGATTCCAATATCTCTCACATCTAATAACAACACCCGGTATATCTCTTATAAAACCATTGCAAAAATAATGCGATGAATTTGTTGCGGTGTGTTCTTCTCTTGCTGCCGCACTCGTTATCGTTTTAAAGACACTACCTGGCTCATACGTCCAAGACACAGCTTTGTTCTCCCACATTTTGAAGAAAAATTTGCTTATTTTATTCTCATCGTTTTGTTTTTTCAAATCATTTAACTCATCTATCTGATTTTTTTGAATAGGAGTTTTCGCGTCATTTGGATTAAAACTTGGGAACGAACCCATTCCAAGAACTTCGCCATTATTAGGATTCATAACGATAATAGTTGCACTTTTTGGCTTAAAATTCTCATCAATATCTTTTAAGCTATCTTCTACAAATCCTTGAATAGTACTGTCAATAGTAGTTTTTAAATCAAAACCATTTTGTGGATTTATTATTATCGAACTATCATTTGACAAATCTATAGATTTATTCACGGAACTATTCAAAATTCTCTTGCCCGCTTTTCCCTTTAATTTTGAATTGTAATAGCTTTCTAGTCCAACAACTCCATCATTGTTAAGATTTGTAAATCCCAAAACTTGTGCCAACATTTCTTTGTTCGGATAATATCTTTTTTTCTCTGGCAAAACACTTATAAATTTTTGAGTATCTGTTGGCAATTTTTTTAAATTATCTATTTCAGATTTTGTTAACGAAAATTTTACAAGAGAAGTTTTTCTTTTATCAAGATTTTTTTTCAGCTCATCCTTTTTTATGTTGATGTTTTTTGACAAAGCATCTATCAACTCAGATTTCATCTTCTCATTTAAATATGTAGCATTGACATAAAGATTATTGCTTACAACATTATCTGCCAAAACTTCTCCTTTTCTATCTAGAATTTTTCCCCGTTCTGCTTCTATTTGAATAGTATTTGTACTTTGTCTTGCTGATAATTTCCTGTATTTATCTCCAGCAGGTGTCAATTGAAGATAAACAAGTTTCCCTATAATTAGCACCACAATCGCCATCAATATACAAAATAAAACTACAATACGATAATTGTAGCTTTTATTGAAAATTATATTGATTTTCCCTTTATTCGGATTAACTTTTTTTCTTCTCATTATTTTTCTCCTGACTTCAAATACATAATTTGAGAGTTTTCAGGAAATTGCATCCCCAAACTATTCTTAGCTTTATCTTCAATGTTCTTATTCGTAAGTTTGCTCTCTATATGAGATTTTATCACATCTCTATTTCCTTCTTGAATCATAACTTGATTTGAAATAACGCTTAAATCTTTACTCATACTTTGAATTTTTGAGTAACGATACATTACGAAAATGGATAAACAAATTACCACACAAATCATTATCTTATTGAACGAAGAAAATAAATCTGATTTTCTGCTAGGTCTGTTTAATTTCTTAGTTTTTTCTATTTTTTTTACTTCAAATTGTCTTTTTTCTTCGTATTGTGGAAAAATTTCAATTTTTCTTTGTGCATTTCCCATACCCGACTCCATTTATCGTCTAAATAATTTTTTCAGCCACTCTTAGCTTTGCACTTCTAGCCCTTGAATTTTGTTTTAATTCTTCTTTCGATGGCTCTATAGGCTTTCTTGTAAGTATTTTAATTTCCGGCTTGTGATTGCATACACAAACAGGAATTTCCGGAGGACAAATACATCCTCTCTGCCTATCTTTAAAAATTTCCTTGCAAATCTTATCTTCTAACGAGTGAAAAGTTATAATACAAATTCTTCCACCTAAATTCAACAAATCAATACAATCTCCGACAGCTTTTTCTAATACATCTAATTCCTTGTTGACTTCAATTCTTATAGCCTGAAAGGTTTTTTTAGAACTGTGGCCTTTTTGATTCATCCTAACTTTTTTTGGTATAGCCTTTTCTATAACCTCTACCAATTCAAAAGTAGTCTCAATTGGTTTAATTTCTCTTTCTTTGCAGATAAATTCAGCAATCCTTTTTGCCCATTTTTCATCAGAATATTTGAAAATAATATTTTCCAAATCCTCTTTGGAATATGTATTTACAATGTCTTTTGCGCTTATTGGATTTGATTGGTCCATTCTCATATCTAACTGTGCATCATGCATATAAGAAAATCCCCTCTTATCCTCATCTATTTGATAGGAACTAACTCCAATATCCATCAAAATCCCGTCGACCTTTTCAATCCCAATATTTTGCAAATCTTTTTTTATGTTTTTAAAATTATCCTTAATAAAAACAACTCTATCAGAATAATCTTCAAGTCTTTTTTTCGCAACGTTCAACGCTGTTTCATCTTGGTCAAAACAAATTAATTTTCCGTCTTCTATTTTTTTAACAATTTCTCGTGAATGTCCTGCTCCTCCAACGGTACAATCAACGTAGATTTTTCCAGGTCTAATATTCAAATTTTCAATACATTCATCCAACAAAATTGGCACATGCTTAAATTCCATAATCCACCTACAAATCAAGGTCTGTTAAATCATCTGCTAAATCATCGTAATTCAACGAAGAATCGTCAGAATACTTTTCCCATTTTTCCTTATCCCAAATTTCGATTCTATTGGACACGCCGATAATTGCTACCTCTTTTTTAATACCAGCGTATTTTCTCAATGATTGAGGTATCAAAAATCTTCCTTGCTTGTCAATTTCTTGATTGCTTGCGCCAGAAAAAAACACCCTAGAAAATGCTCGAGCTTGCCTTCTAGTTAACGACAACTTGTTGAGTTTCTCTGTCATTTGAATGAAAGCCAAAACAGGATAAACAAATAAACATTCGTCCATTCCTTTAGTGATAAAAAATTCTTCTCCTATTTCATCTCTAAATTTTGAGGGCATAATTACTCGACCTTTTGAGTCTATATTATGAAAATATTCATTAATAAACATAATTCCCCTCCACTTTAAACCACTTTCATTCCACTACATTAATAGTATCTTTATTATGTGTTGTATTCAATCTTTTTATCCGTTCTGAATATTTGTTCTTATATTGTTTACTAATTCAAATTTATGTGATAGAATACATTATGCAATAATTTTTTATGGAGATGAATATGAGAAAAAAATTCGGAATATTTCTAATGACTGTTGGTATTCTGCTTTTCGCATTGTACTTTGCAGCGAGATTGATACCTACTTATTACAGTGAAAATGATATAAGTCAAGATATATCATCTCAACAAATGGAACAAAATAATAAAAAAGAATTTAAGAATGATTTCGACGCGGTTAATTCTATTAATACAAAAACTTCGTTGTTTAATTTTGCAGCTATAAGTGGAGAGGATGTTATCGGTCAAATCATAATTCCAGACTACAATCTTTCGCTTCCAATACACAGAGGTGTAACAGATGAACATCTATTGAGCGGTGCCGCAACAATGAAGGACAACCAAAAAATGGGTGAAAAAAATTACACTTTAACTGGCCATTATATGAAACGAAATGGTTCGTTGTTCAGTAAAGTGTACGATTTGGAAAAGGGAACAAAGGTCTATATCACTGACAAGAAAAACATATATGAATATGAAATTATTGACAGGAAAGTTACAGATTCGTATGCTTTTTATATGCTAGAAGATAATAGAATTGAAAAGTATAACAATGAGCCTATTTTATCATTGATGACTTGCGATATGCCAAATGACCCTGACAACAGAGTATTTCAGATAGGAAAACTTGTAAAAACTTTTAAATACGACAAAAATTATTTCAAACAAAATTAAATGAAAAATCCTTGCTCACAAATTTGTAGCAAGGATTTTTTAAATATCTAAAACATTACCATATTTTGGAAAATCATATATTACATCTTTTCTTTCGATTATAATTTTCGTTTTATCGTTTATCTTTTCATTAGCTCTAATCATATCAAACAGTTCTCGAGTCGGATTTATCGCAGTAGGCTTTCCCATCATATTTATCATCGAAAAATCCCCTGATGTATCGCCATAGCAATAAGAGTTATCTACATCAATGTTGTATTTTTTTATTATTTCATCGATAACTGTTTTTTTGCTGTTTTTATCCCACATAGGAATAACTTCTCCAGTATACATTCCATTTTTAATAACATATACTGACGCACGATATTCTGTGACGCCGTAGCTATTAGCCATTTCTTTTACCAAAAAATCTGGACTCCCCGAAATGAAAAATACCAGATGACCATTTTCTTTGTGGTATTGAATCATCTTTCTTGTATACCTGTATACTTTTTCTTTAACTTGACTTATTACTTGATTTGATATGAACTCATTAAAATCGCAACTAAATCCTTTTAGTTTGTATTTGTAAACTTCAACCAATTCATTCAAATAATCGTCATAATCTATTTTTCTCTTTTCATAATTTTGATAAGCCGGATAAACTTTTTCGTAATATAATTTTTGATCGATTATTTCAAAATTAATTAGCTTTTTGAAATGTTCAATCATCAATGAGTCTCTGGCTATCGTACCGTCAATATCAAAAAAAGCACCTATTGTCATCTTTTATTGCTCCTAGATTCTTCTACTAATCTGTCAAATTTATCAATTATAGTTCTAAATCCCGAATTTTTCTTGTACACAACTATTGGCTTGATTGTGTCTAATATCATAGATAAAGAAAGACAAATTACAGCCGTAAAAAACGAAAAAACGAACAACATCAAAAACACTAGCCCATATTTGCTCAAAATCGACAAAAATGATAACACAAACAAGACTGCAGAAATAATAAAAAGAAATGTTGTAAAAATGTATTTTTTTTGTTTACTATGTAATTTATTATGAAGAAAATTTACAATAACAATTGAAGCAATAACTATTAAAATAAAAATCAAAGAAAATGCTTTGTACTTCCAAATTACCGATAATATTGATTTCATAATCATCCTCCTTTTGTTATTATATCATATTCAAAACGAATTTTTATGATATTTATAAATATTTACAATAAAAAAATCCGAGATATCTCGGATTGTGTGGTGCGCCTTCAGGGACTCGAACCCTGGGCCCACTGATTAAGAGTCAGTTGCTCTACCAACTGAGCTAAAGGCGCATATTAAGTTGTAAAAAAAGTGGTGCGCCTTCAGGGACTCGAACCCTGGGCCCACTGATTAAGAGTCAGTTGCTCTACCAACTGAGCTAAAGGCGCATATTATTTTGACAACAATATTATTATACACTATTTTAAGAATTTGTAAAGAGTTTTGCCGGCTAAATATATTATGAACATCAAAAAAGGCAGTCAAATTTTGACCTGAACCCGTAAACACGGAATAATTTAATAATATTTTATGCGGAATGTA
>NZ_CAMXVC010000008.1 GCF_947252345.1 uncultured Finegoldia sp. | reverse complement strand
AGGTGGAAGAACAGTAGGAGCAGGCGTTGTTTCTAAAATTATTGAATAATTAATATACTAAGACTAATTAGCTCTCACTTAGGTGGGAGCTTTTTTTGTGCTTTTTTATTATACCTAAAATTTGTAATCAATTCGTATTTCAAATCTTTTCAGATATAATTAAAATACAAAATTCATACAAATAAAAAAATTTGATTTTTTTGAAAATTAATAGTATTGTTGTAAAGGTAAGTGGTTACACTTGACAATGTTTTTATGAGATAAGGTGGTTTTTTGATAAATTATACGCAGTTGTATCTAACTATAGTGAATTTGTTTTGTTTGATTTTTATTGGTTTCTTGTTGAGGAAATTTAAAATTGTAGACGAGAATACAATGACAGGATTGAACAAACTTATTTTCAATTTGCTTTTTCCGTTGAAAATTATGATGAGTTTTTATGGTGTTGAGTTTGGGCAGGATTTGAGTGTAAAATACTTGGTATATTTGAATGTGACGTTTTTGTTTCATATTTTTCTTACATATTCACTTGCAAAAATAACAAACAATAAAGAATCTTACGTTGTTCTCGAGGCAAATGCTATGAGCAGAGGTAATTTCATTATAATGTCATTTCCAATATTGAGCGCTTTATTTGGAAACGAGGGAATTGTAATGGCAGGAGCTATAACGGGGATAAGTCAATTTTTCTATAATATTTACACTGTAACTATGTATGAGAGTCTAGTCAAAGAAAATAATTCAACTAGAAAATTAGCTTTAAATGTTTTGAAAACACCTTTGATGATTGGGCTTTTTATGGGAATTTTTTTGTATGTAACCAAGGTTAATTTGTTTTTCTTAGAAACACCGCTAAAAAGTTTGGGAGATATTGCTGCTACTTTGGCGTTGTTGACTATGGGATATGGTTTGAATTTTAAAATTGATTTCAAAGAAATCAAATCAATAGCCAAGGTTTCGATTGTGAAGCTTTTGGTTCTTCCTTTGACAGGATTATTTATCGGAAAATTTTTCAATTTATCTGAAATTCAAAAAGTAGTCGCGTTGATTTTATTTGCCGCTCCTACTGCTGTGAATACCTACGTCTTTGCTAAAAAATATCACCAAGATGATTCGTTGGCTGGTTACTACGTTGTTAGCACGACGTTGTTGTATCTTTTGACTATTTTGATGTTGATTAAGCTAGTGTGATTATTGTATGTTAATTTTCATTGGAATTGTTTTCTATTAGTGTTAAAATGAAATTGTAATAATTAATCTACAAAAATTTATTGGAATTAAATAATCAATGAGGGGTAAAAATGAATATTGAAGAAATTAAACAAAAAGCACTAGAACTTCACGAAAAAAATCAAGGAAAATTGGAAGTGGTTTCTAAAGTTAAGGTGAATGATGCTATGGATTTGGCATTGGCTTATACTCCTGGCGTTGCAGAGCCTTGCAAAAAAATCCACGAAGACAATTCCTTGGCATATAAATACACAAATAAAGGCAATATGGTTGCTGTTGTTACTGATGGTTCTGCTGTTTTGGGTTTGGGAAATATTGGCGCAATTGCTGGTATGCCAGTTATGGAAGGTAAGTCTGTTTTGTTCAAAGAATTTGGGAATGTCGATGCTTTTCCGATTTGTTTGAGCACTCAAGATACTGAAGAAATTATCAGTACGATAAAGGCTATTTCTCCTTCGTTTGGAGGAATTAATCTTGAAGATATTGCAGCTCCAAGGTGTTTTGAAATTGAAAAAAGATTGATTGACGAATTAAATATTCCAGTATTTCACGATGACCAACACGGAACAGCAGTTATTGTGTTGTCAGCGGTTATAAACGCATTGAAGGTTGTCGGTAAGGATATTTCTGATGTTAAAATCGTAATCAGTGGCGCAGGCGCAGCTGGTATTGCTATTTCTAATTTGTTGACATTGGCAGGCGCTAGGAATAATTTGATTTTGAATAGTCGAGGAATTATCGACCCAGATGATGAAAAGCTTGACGAGGCTAGAAGAAAAATTGCAAAATCTACAAATCCAAACAAGGTAAAAGGCGATTTGAAAACTGCTATGAAAGATGCGGATATTTTTATTGGAGTTTCAGCTGCGGGTATTGTCTCAAAAGAAATGGTATCTTCGATGAATCACGATTCAATTGTTCTGGCTATGGCAAATCCAGTTCCAGAAATTTACCCTGATGAAGCAAAAGAAGCTGGTGCGAGAGTTGTCGGAACGGGAAGGAGTGATTATCCTAACCAAGTTAACAATGTTTTGGTATTTCCAGGAATATTCAGAGGAGCATTGGATGCAAGAGCTGACAAAATCACTGAAGATATGAAATTATCGGCGGCTTTTGCAATTGCAAATATGGTTGAAAATCCAACAGAAGAAAAAATTTTACCAGAAGCATTCAACAAGAATGTTGCAAGAAACGTAGCAGAAGCGGTTGAGAAATCTTGGAAAGAAAATAAAGTTATTAAATAGGAGAAAAATATGATTGATATAGTTGATAGATTTATTGAATACGCAAAAATTTACACGACAAGTGATGAATCAAGTGATACTTGTCCTTCGACAGCTAGACAAAAAGATTTGGGAAATCTTTTGGTTAAGCAATTGCAAGAGATGGGAGTTGAAAATGCGCATATTGATGAAAATGGATATGTTTACGCTTCGTTGGAATCTAACTTGGATAGACCTTCTAAGTCGATAGGATTCATTTCCCATATGGACACAGCTCCTGATATGTCGGGTGAAAATGTTAAGCCACAAATTTTGGAGTACAAAGGTGGAGATATAAAATTATCAGATACAGTCACTACAACTGTTGAAGATTTTCCTTTCTTAAAAGAATTAGAAGGTCAAACTCTAATTCACACTGATGGAACGACTTTATTAGGTGCTGACGACAAATCAGGTATAGCAATTATAATGGATGTTGTGAACAAATTATGCACTAACAAAGAAATAAAACATCCATCAATAAAAATCGCATTCACTCCTGACGAAGAAATAGGTAGAGGAGCTGACTTGTTTGACGTTAAAAAATTTGGCGCTGATTTTGCATACACAGTTGACGGCGGACCAATTGGAGAGTTGGAGTATGAGAATTTCAACGCAGCAGGTGCAACTATAATAGTTCACGGCAAGAATGTCCATCCAGGTAGCGCAAAAAACACAATGATAAATTCCCAACTAATTGCTATGGAATTATTCAACGAACTTCCAGTCGCTCAAAGACCTGAACACACTGAAAATTATGAAGGATTTTACTTGTTGACTTCATTCGAGGGAACTGTAGAAAATACAGTTATGAAATTGATAATAAGAGACCACGACAAGAAAAAATTTGAGGATAAGAAATCTTACTTGCAAAAACTTGTTGAATTTTTGAATGTTAAATACAATGGAGCTATCGAGTTGAAAATGAAAGATAGTTACTACAATATGAAAGAAAAAATAGAGCCTGTGATGGAGGTCGTGGATTTGGTTTATGATTCAATGAGGGATTTGGGAATTGAACCATTGATTCAACCGATAAGAGGAGGTACTGATGGTGCACAATTATCATACAAAGGACTTCCTTGTCCAAATATCTTCACTGGAGGATACGCATTCCACGGAAAACACGAGCTATTGTCCATTGAACAAATGAAAAAAGCTTCACAATTGGTTTTAAAGATTATTGAAAATTATTCCAAATAATTTAAAATATCAAAAAATTTACCCTGTTTGGTTTTCGAATCAAATGGGGTTTTTGATTAAAAAAAATTGAAATTTAGCGTGAATTGAAATTGATAATTTATATGTGATATAATCAATAAGTTAGATACAGAATAAAATTTAAAATAAAATTTTATACGATAAAAATAGAAATAGGAGTACTAATTTGAAAATTGTAACAGTAGTTGGAGCAAGGCCACAATTTATAAAAGCGGCGATGGTTTCAAAAGAATTAAGAAAAAATTTCGAAGAAGTAATGATACACACTGGTCAACATTTTGACTACAATATGTCTGAGGTTTTTTTCGAGGAGATGAATATTCCTTATCCTGATTATAATCTTGGAATTTCTGGTGGAAGTCATGCGGAAATGACTGGTAAGATGTTAATCGAGATTGAAAAAATTTTGGTAAAAGAAAATCCTGATATGGTTTTGTTGTATGGAGATACAAATTCTACATTAGCAGGCTCTCTTGCAGCGGTGAAGCTTCATATTCCGATTTGCCATGTTGAAGCTGGAAATAGATTGGGTACACTGGACAATCCCGAAGAAGTGAACAGGATTATGACTGACCATTGTTCTAAGGTTTTGTGTTGTTGCACAAAATCAGCACTAGAATTTTTAAAAGAAGAGGGATTGCAAGACAGGGCAACACTTGTAGGAGACCCAATGTACGATGCTTTCTTGCAGTATTCAAAGCAAGTTGGAGATACAATTCCAGAAAAAGTGTATGATATCTATGATAATGAAGTTAAAATTCCGAGTGAATTTTACTATTTGACTTGTCATAGAGCGGAAAATACTCAAAGTATTGAACCTTTATCAGAAATATTGTCGGCGATGGAAGAATTGGATGAAAAGTGCATATATCCAGTTCACCCAAGAAATCAAAAAATGGTAAGAGAACTTTCCGAAAAACACAATTACCAGAATATAATTTTCTTGAAGCCTGTGGGATATATGATGAGCGTGTACTTGGTAAATCACTCGAAGAAAATCGTGACAGATTCAGGTGGACTTCAAAGAGAAGCTTATTTTGCTAGAAAACAATGCGTGACGATTTTTAATCACGTTGTGTGGCCGGAAACGATGACAAAAAAGAGAAATCAATTGTCTAAGCCTTTGAAGAACGAAATTCTTAAATTATTAAATGAAAAAGTTGATTTTGAAGACTATGACTATCCATTTGGAGATGGACATTCTAGTGCGAAGATAATTGAGTGTATCAACAAGTTTTTTGAAAAATAAGAGGAAAATCAATGAATATTTTGTATATTAATCATTATGCGGGCTCTCCTGATATGGGAATGGAATTTCGAACTTATTATTTGGCTCGTGAATGGGTCAAAAGTGGCCACAATGTGACTATAATCGCAGGAGATTATTCTCATTTGAGAAGAAAAAATCCCGATGTAACTAAAAATTTTCAGACCAACGAGATTGATGGAATCAAATATATGTGGATTAAAACCGGAGAATACGAAGGCAATGGCGTAAAAAGAGCTTTGAGTATGTTCAGATTTGTGTGTACTTTAAGGAAAAATGCAAAGCAAATTGTTGAAAAAGTAAATCCAGATGTCATAATCACTTCATCAACTTATCCTTTGGATACATTTGCCGGACAAAAAATGAAAAAATTCAAAAAAGATGCTAAACTTGTCCATGAAATTCACGATATGTGGCCAATAACTTTGATAGAAGTGGGAAATATGCCAAAATATCATCCATTTGTAGTGATGATGCAAATCGGAGAAAACTCGTTTTGCAAACACTCTGATTATGTTTGTTCGCTTCTTCCTGCAGCCAAAGATTATCTAATACAACACGGAATGAAAGCTGACAAGTTCTTCCACGTTCCAAATGGCATAGTAGAATCTGAATGGAAAAATTATGACAAAATTCCAGAAGACTATGTGAAAATTTTCGACAAAATCCACTCCGAAGGCAAGAAAATTATTTGCTTTTTTGGAAGTCACACGAAATCATACTGCTTGGACAATTTAGCACAGGCTGCAATCGACAACAAAGATGTCGCAGCTGTTTTTATAGGTGGAGGAATTTACAAGGATGAACTTGTAAAAAAATACTCAAAATACACTGACTCCATCTATTTCTTGGATTCTATTGCTAAGACTTCGATTCCTGATTTATTCAACTACATCGATGCGACTTATGTCGCAGCTATGGACAATGATATGTTCAGATATGGAGTGTGTATGAACAAATTATTTGATTCGATGATGGGAGCAAAGCCTATAATATACGCAATAAGTGCACCTAACAATTATATATTGGATTATAAATGTGGGATAAACGTTGAATCAGAAAATTTACAAGAATTGAAAAAAGGTATTGAAAAATTTGTCGATATGGATGAAGAAAGTTTGACTCAAATGGGTAAAAACGCCAGGGCAGCTATTGAGGAGAATTTTACTTACAAAAAATTAGCAGAAAAATTTTTGAATGGTTTACAAAAATAATTTATAGCCGATGTCGAAATAAAAAAATCAAATCCTTAATATGGATTGAGATGATTTTCTTATAAGATAATCGGCTTTTTTTTGTGATATAATAAAGACTGAATAAATTTACGGAGGGGTTATGTTTACATTAAGAGATTATGCGAGTCCCGAAACACTGGATGATGCGTATGAATTGTTGATGAAGTCAAAATTAAACAGGATTCTAGGCGGCTGTCATTTTTTGAAGGCAGGTTGTAGGAGTTTTAATGTTGGAATTGATTTGTCAAAATTAGATTTAAATTACATAAAAATAGATGACGAGTATATAAAAATAGGAGCTACTACAACTTACAGAGATTTGGAATGTGATGAATATCTCAAAAGTTTTTGCAACGGAATTATACCTAAATCTTTGAAAAAAATCGTGTCAACTCAACTCAGAAATACAGCCCAAGTAGGTGCGAGTGTTTTTTCGAGATATGCTTTCTCAGATTTTATTCCTGTACTTGTACTTCTCAATGCCAAGGTCAATTTGTACAAAAATGGAATTATGGAAATGGAAGAATTTTTGAACAGCGATATCAAAAAAGACATTCTAACAGAGGTTATTATTCCAAATGAAAACATCAATTGTGTACAAATAGTTCAGAGAATTTGCTGTAAGGATTTTCCAATAGCAATCGTTAGTGTAGCGAAAATCGATGGAAAATTTAAAATTGTTTTCGCAGCTAGGCCACAAAAAGCTATGACTATGGATGATGTATCAGAGGAGATTAACACAAATGGATTTGATCGAGCTAAGATTTTATCAATCATAGATGACAATATTGGTTCAAATAATAAGGCTAAGAAAAAATACAGAAAGTTATTGTTCGTTGGACTTTTACAAAAGGCGTTGGAGGAATTAAAATGATAATTGAATTAAATGTAAACAACAAAAAACACGCTTTGAGTATTGAATGCGACACAACTTTGTATAGTGTGCTTAGAGATTTGGGATACAAATCAGTTAAGTGTGGTTGTTCAACTTCAAATTGTGGATTGTGTACTGTGTGGATTGACGAAGTTCCAGTTCTATCCTGCTCTGTATTGGCGATTAGATGTGGCGGCAAAAAAATCACGACGTTGGAGGGAATCAGTCAAGCCCAGAGGAAATTCGGCGAGCTTTTGTCAGAAGAAGGTGGGGAGCAATGCGGTTTTTGTTCACCGGGATTTATTATGAATGTCATCAGTTTGAAGAAAACTATTAAAAATCCTACAGAAGATGAAATTAACGACTACTTGATGGGTAACTTGTGCAGATGTACAGGCTATGCTTCACAGATGAGGGCTATAAAAAAATATTTGGAGATTGAAGATGAAGATAAATAGAGATTTCAAGAAAATTGATTCTAATTCACTTGTAACGGGAAAACCGGTTTACACAGAAGATTTAAAAGCTCAAAATGCCCTCGTGATTAAACTAATGAGAAGTCCATACGCAAGATGCGAAATTTTGGATATAGACAAATCAAGGGCAGAAAAAATGGACGGGATTATAGCCATCTACACTTACGAAGATGTTTTCGACAATAAATTTACACTAGCTGGGCAATCTTATCCGGAGCCGAGTCCCTATGATATGTCGATTTTATCGAAACAAATCAGATATTTGAGAGAGCCGGTCGCAATTGTCGTAGGAGTTGATGAAAAATCATGTAACAATGCAATCAAGAGAATAAAAATAAAATACGACATCAAAGAGCCACTGTTGGATTACACAAAGGCAATCGACAACGATATTGTCGTTCATGAAGAAAAAGTGTTCTTCAACGGTCCTGCCAAAGTTTTCGGATATGACACAAAGAGAAATATAGTTGGGGAAAAAAGAGAGTCGTGGGGAGAAGATATCGACAAAGTTATGAGTGAATGCGATATTGTAATGGAAGACACTTTTACAACTAAAGCACAAGCTCATTGTATGATGGAAACTTACAGGTCATACTGCTATATGGACCAATTTGACAGGTTGTGTTGCATAACATCTACCCAAGTTCCATTTCACATAAAAAGACAATTATCCGTTGCGTTGGGAATAAGCGATTCAAGAATCAGAATTATAAAGCCTAGAGTAGGCGGTGGTTTTGGTGGTAAACAAACAAGTGTAACAGAAATTTATCCGGGATTTGTAACATTGATGACGGGCAAACCGTCTATATTGGTTTTTGACAGAGAGGAGACTTTCGAAGCGTCCAACTCACGTCATCAAATGCAGGTAAAAGTAAAAATCGGCGCTATGAACGATGGAACAATTGAAGCTTGTGATATCTACGCATTATCAGACCAAGGAGCGTATGGATATCATGCTTTTACAACTTTGAACTTGGTTGGCAATAAAACACTTCCTCTTTACAGCAGAATGAAAGCTGCGAGATTTTTCGGGCAAGTTGTCTACACAAACAAGCTTCCAGGAGGAGCTTTTCGTGGATATGGAGCTGTTCAGGGAACATTCGCACTGGAATCAATGATTAATAAATTGGCAGCTAAATTGAATATGGACCCAGTTGAACTCAGGTTAAAAAACACCGTAGTAGAAGGAGAGAAGACCCTTGCCTACGGAATAGATGTCAAAAGTTGCAGATTAAATGACTGCATCAAAAAAGCAAAAGAAATGATTGAATGGGACAAATACTATCCGTTCAGAGAAGAAAAGAATAAAATAATTTCAGTCGGAATGGCAATCGCTCAACAGGGAAGTGGGATACAAAATGTCGACACATCGACAGTTGAAGTACGACTCAACGAACAGGGAGACTACACTTTGCTCATGAGTCCAACTGATGTTGGTCAGGGAACAGATTCAATAATGGTAAATCTCGCCAGTGAAGTTCTACAATGCAAAATGGAAAACATCATTCCTATTATTGCCGACACTGATATCACACCATTTGACCCGGGAAGTTACGCATCAAGTGGAGTTTACATCACAGGAAGTGCGGTAGTTCGTGCCTGCGAAAATCTAGTAAATAAAATAAAAAAGAAAGTTGCGATGAAATTTGAGACCTCAATTGAATGGTTGGAGATTAGAAATCAAGAGGTATACTTAAATGACAAAAGATTGATAGCAATAAAAGATTTGGCGAGGGATTTATCATCTGGGCCAAACGGAATGCAGTTGATTGGGATTGGGAATTTTGATTCTAAAACATCTCCTCCACCTTATATGGCTGGATTTGTAAAAATAAGCATAGATAAATTGACAGGAGAAGTGAAAGTAGAAGATTACGCTGCAGTTGTGGATTGTGGAACGGTAATGAACACAAAACTCGCGACAGTCCAAGTTGAAGGTGGAATCGTACAATCAATTGGATACAGCTTATACGAAGATTCGCTGTGGGATGATGAAGGCAGATTAAAAGAACACTCTTTTATTTCTTACAATCTTCCATCGAGAAAAGACATCGGAACAATTAAAGTTGATTTTTGTGAAAGTTATGAGCCAACAGGACCTTTTGGAGCAAAATCTATCGGAGAAATAGTTTCAAACACACCAGCTCCGGCGATAAATGGAGCATTGATTAACGCGTTGGGCTGTTCATTTAATAAATTGCCGATAAAAGCAGAAGATGTTTTACTAAAAATGTACGAATAAAAATGAACCTACATTTTTAATATTAAATAATATCAACAAACTCTAAACTTTACACATTTGTTGATTAGTATTATAATCAAGATATAATTTTTAGAAAGGTAAAATGGAATATGACAGAAAAAGCAAAATCTTTTTTTGACTGGATATTTGTAATAGTAATTGCAATTGTGCTAGCTCTTATTTTGAGAAATTTTGTTTTGAGCACAACTCATGTCGATGGCAACAGTATGAACCCTACAATTGAAAGTGGTGACAGGATTTTTGTGAATCGAATAGGATTTTTCAAAAACAGATTAAAAAGAGGTAACATTGTTGAATTGCATGCACCAGACAAATCAGGAAAAGATTACATCAAGAGAATCGTGGCATTGCCAGGAGACACTGTTGAATTAAAGGACAACAAAGTTTATGTCAATAATGAAAAATTAGAAGAAAATTACACAAGTAGCCCTACGACTTTGGTTTCTGGAACAGAAACAAAATGGGTGTTAGGTGATGATGAATATTTTGTATTGGGAGATAACAGACTTCCTCGTGAGTCAAACGACAGCAGAATATTTGGACCAATTCACAAAAAAGCAATCGTAGGACGTGCATTTTTTAGATATTTTCCATTTCATAAATTAGGCGTATTATAAAAGCCAAACTTGTTTTGAACTTAACCCCAAAATCCAAAATACGGATGGAGGGGTTTTTTATTGCATAGATTTATGCCTCAAATGTGAATTAAAAATACTATACTAGAAGAACTCAATATAAAAACTAAAATTGCTAGGATGAAAAAATAAACGGAATGCGACCTGTATGTGAGGATTACATTCCGTTTAAAATAATATTAATTTGTCTCGTGATTACGGGCTAAACTCATTTTGGTTTCTTGAATTAGTTTGAATTTTGCTGTATCGTTCCACTTCTGTACGCATCAATCAAATCTTCCAAATCAGTAATTAATTCAAGTATTGCTTTTCCTTCATCGGTATCTTTAATCAACATTCTTTTAGGAAATTCTTCGGTGATTTTTACCTCTGGAGTATATGCACCGTGTACCGATTCCATTACCTTGAAATTTTTGTGCTTTGCAAGTGCCAAGTGGTGCGAGTTGAAAGTCAACGTGTATCCCGCTATCCCCGTCTTTTTTTGATAAGCTTCGGAAATTCCGCCGTCAATTACATAAGTCTTTCCATTTGCGGCGATAGGATTTTCTCCGTTGATGCTTTTTACCGGAACATGGCCGTTGATTATGTGAGATGTGTCAGGATTTAAATTAAATTCCTCGAAAATTCTATCGGCGTATTTTTCGATTTTACTTAAACTGAAATATGGATTTCTGACTTCCTTGCGAACATCCTTGTCAGTTATGAAGAAATTTTCAAATGTCGATATTTTGCTCTTTCCAAACATTGGAGATTTTGGACCACACCACATATACCAAAAAAAGTCGAGAGCAGTTTTTCTGTCTGGGTCGTTATCATCCATATTTTTTGCGGAATTGATGATTCCCTCAAAAAAATCCAATAGCGATTTACCGCTGTAACTATTAGATTGGTAAGTAAATTCTTCGAAACTTCCGTCTTCTTTCATTGGAATACAACCGTGAAATAAGAGATTGCTGTTGGCTATTTTGTATACAGAGCCATAAGCAAACAAGAAATCCATATGTTCTTTTAAACGTGAACTCGTTGTGAATGATTTCGAGATACAATTTACAACTTCTTTTTCTCTTTCGGTAAGTTCCAAAGGATTGTCGGGGTCAATAGTTGGAAATTTTATATCCAAAAGCGCATGAGACTTTCCATTGAAATCCTTGTAGATACCATTCCTAAAATCAACTCTTTCGAGACAAACTCTGTCAAGTTGGTCAAATTCGGGATTTCTCTTGAACAATTGATTTTCCAATTTAAATTGAATTATGGAAATAGCTTTGTGCATTCTAGCTGCGTGTAGCAAATCAGATTCTTTGTGTTTATCGTCATCCAAAATTCTAACTTTAAATCTCTCGCAAGGGTCATCGAAGTACACGTCATCTGCAAGTGACGACAGCAACCTCAAATTAATCCCATATCCATCTTCTAGTGATTGAAAATTGTTATAGCTAATCGCGTTTCTCACAACGTTGCAGCAATTAACCTCGCTTCCGAGATATGCGCCAATCCAAGTAACATCGTGGTTTCCGTATTGAATATCGACATCCTTTTTTGCAATCAAAGTATCCATAATTATGTCAGGTCTTTTTCCTCTATCAAAAATATCACCGACAATATGCAGCCAACCGATATTCAAGTCCTGAATCAATTCGCATAATGTCACGATAAAATTCTCGCTAACTTCGATTTTTATTATGCTGTCTAATAATTGGTCAAAATATTCTTTTTTATTCAAAGATTCGTATTGAATATTGAGCATTTCATCGATTAAATCTCTGTAAAACAGGGGAGTTTTTTCTCTGACTTTTTGCCTTGAGTATTTGCTTGCAACTCTCTTGGCTATTTTTATCAAATAAAAAATCGTATTTCTAATCCAAGTTTCAGTGTATTCGTGATTTTCCTTTGTTATGTTGATAATTGTGTGTGGATCGTATATTAAATTGGCCAATTGATTTTTTTTGGATTCAGACAAAGTGTTTTTAAATTCAAGGTCAATTTTAATTCTCGTATTACCAGAAGCACTTTTTATAATTCTATTGAAACTATCGTATTGACCGTGCAAATCAGATAAAAAATATTCTGTTCCCTTCGGCAAAACCGAAAGTGAGGTCAAACTTATTATTTTATTTGCAGCTTGTTCAATTGTTGGAAATTCTTTTGAAAGCAATTTCAAATATTTTATATTGTTCACTTTAATACCTCCATAATATTATTATAACTTAACAAATAAAAAAAGAAATAGTTGGGTATTGAAAAACGTTTTTGGATTTGATATAATATATTCAAAAGTATTTGTTAAATATCAAACAAGTGCAAAAATTTTTTTACTTATTAATTCTACTAAAATAGTAGGGAATAATGAAGGGGGTATTTTTATGAGTAAAATAGTTTTAATCGGAGCAAATCATGCAGGTACAGCTTGTGCAAACACAATTTTGGACAATTACAAAGACGAGGAATTAGTGATTTTTGATCAAAATTCTAATATTTCATTTTTAGGTTGTGGAATGGCACTTTGGATTGGTAAGCAAATTAAAGGGGCAGAAAAATTATTTTATTGCAGCAAAGAAGTTTTCGAAAAAAAGGGCGCTACTGTTCATATGGAAACGAAAGTAGAAAAAATTGATTACGACAAGAAAATCGTTTACGCAACAGACAAGGACGGAAACAAAATCGAAGAATCGTACGACAAATTAGTATTAGCAACAGGTTCACAACCAGTTTTGCCAAATATTGAAGGAATGGATTTGGAAAATGTTCAAAAAGTTAAAATTTTCCAGGATGCTCAATCAGTTATCGATAAATTAAATCACGAAGAAATCAAAAAGGTTGTTGTTGTCGGTGCGGGATACATAGGAACAGAACTTGCAGAAGCTTTCAAGAGATTGGGAAAGGAATCTGTGCTCATCGAAAGAGGAGACAGCGTATTAAAAAGCTACTACGACGAAAAATTCTGCAAAAAAATGGAAGAAAATCTTAAAAATCACGGCGTAGAATTAGTTTTCAATGAAAATGTTGTAAAATTAGAAGGAAAAGATGGAAAAGTAAACAAAGTTATCACTGATAAAAACGAATACGATTGTGATATGGTTATAATGTCAATTGGTTTTAAACCAAATAGTGTTCTCGCTCAAGACCATTTGAAAGTCGACGACAAAAAAGCAATCGTAACAGACAAACATCAACAAACTTCGGATGAAAATGTGTATGCAGTTGGAGATTCTACAACTATTTACAATAATTCAACTGGAAAATTTGAATACATCGCATTGGCAACAAATGCAGTTAGAAGTGGTATTGTAGCAGGTCACAATGTATGTGGAACGAAGTTGGAATCAAATGGTGTACAAGGTTCAAATGGAATCAAGATTTACGATTTATGTATGGTATCAACTGGTCTTACAGTTAGAAATGCAAAAGAAAAAGGAATCGAAGTTGAATACACCGATTTTACAGATTTACAAAAACCAGCTTTTATGGAAAATGACAACAAAGAAGTTACAATAAGAATTGTCTACGACAAAAACAGCAGGGAAATTAAAGGCTGTCAAATTATGAGTGAATATGACATTTCAATGATGATTCATATGTTCAGCTTGGCAATCCAAGAACACGTTACAATTGATAAATTGGCGTTGACGGATATTTTCTTCTTACCACATTACAATCAACCATACAACTACGTGACAATGGCAGCTATTCAAGCGTTATAAAATAATTAGCGACTACAAAAAAGTAGTCGCTAATTTTTTAGCCCAAAGCAACATCCAAAATCATCATAATAATAAATCCAATTACGATTCCATACGTTGCTTGCCTTTCGAAGCCGTTGCTGTGAGTTTCTGGTATAATTTCATCGCTAATTACAAATAACATTGCGCCAGCTGCAAATGCGAGGATGAATCCCAAAATTGGAGAAAACCATGTAACAAGTCCGAATCCCAAGAAAGCACCTATCGGCTCCACAAGACCTGTCAACAATGCGATTAAAAATGCTTTTTTTACAGAATAATCTTCTCTTATCAGAGATAGAGCAACCGCCAATCCCTCTGGCATATTTTGAAGTCCAATACCAATTGCAATTGGCAATCCATTTGAAATTGAATTTCCACCGAATCCAACACCTGTTGCCATCCCTTCCGGAAAATTATGGATAGTGATTGCGATTATAAATAGCCAAATCTTTTTCAACGATTCGGATGGATTTCCTTCAACTCTTTTGTCCAATAAATGTTCATGGGGAGAGTACTTGTCAATTAAATCCAAAAAAACTGCCCCAGAAAAAATTCCAAGTGATGAAATCAACACTCCCGTTAATCCGCCGCCGTTCTGTTCAATACTTGGAAGAATTAGAGAAAAACAAGTTGCAGATAACATTACACCGGCAGCAGCTCCCAAGAACACATCTAACTTTGCTTGACTGACATTTCTAGTAAAAAAAACAGGAATTGCTCCGACACCTGTTAAAAGACCTGGCGCAATCAAACCTATAATTATTAATAAAAATGGGTCGATACCTTTAAACATAAAAACCCCCAATAATTTAAAATGAAATTGTTATTTATATTTTACTATTAAATCAAAATTAATCAAATATGTTATAATGATATCAGAATTAATGTAAAATGAATTGTAAAAAAAACAAAAATTTATGATATTATTATCAATGTGAGAAAAATTTTGAATTTGCACAAATAATTTTGAAAAATTGTGGACCGAGGTGTTCAATGCAAGCAATTTATAGAAAATACAGACCTGATACATTCGACAAAGTATATGGTCAAAAACACATAACAGATATTTTAAAAAATCAAATAGAAACCAATAACATTTCGCACGCGTATATTTTTTCAGGCTCACGAGGAACGGGAAAAACGAGTTGTGCGAAAATTTTTGCGAGAGCAATTAACTGTTTGGACTTGGAAAATGGAAATCCATGCAACAAATGTGAAAATTGTTTGAGTTCTCTGGAAGAATCCACATTAGATATTGTGGAAATGGATGCTGCGAGTAATAGAAGAATTGATGATATTAGAGAATTAAGAGACAAGGTTATTTATCCACCGACAAAGCTTAAATACAAAGTTTACATCATAGACGAAGCACATATGATTACCAACGAGGGATTTAACGCTTTGTTGAAAATTATGGAAGAACCACCTAAACATTTGGTTTTTATACTGGCGACAACGGAAATCGACAAGATTCCTCAGACAATACTATCGAGGTGCCAACGTTATGAGTTCAAAATGATAAATGCAGATGATATCTCAGCCAACATTAACTACATCTTAAATGATTTGAATAGAAGAATGGATGAGGATGCAATTGAACTCATTGCAAACAAGGCCGATGGTGCTATGAGGGATGCTCTATCGATTTTAGACCAGGTTTTAAGCATCGATAAAGAAGTTATCACGAAAAAAGACATCAATGATATACTTGGAATTGTCGACAATTCGGGCTTGTTCAAGCTTGTCAACAGCATAATCAAAAAAAACGCCAAAGATGTGTTGAGTAATTTGTACGAAATTTCTAACAATAAGCCCGTTGAAAATGTGATGGAAGAACTACTCAACCATTACAGAAATTTATTGCTGTCAAAAAATGAACTTCAAGATATTAGACAAAACAATCTGCAGTACAACGATGAATACAACAAGCAAGCTGATTTTGTATCCAATAGACAAATAGTTGAGAGTATGTCAATAATAATTGAGCACCAAAAAAAGCTCAAATCTTCAGACAATCAAAAAGCGCTACTCGAAATTTTGTTGATGAGACTTGTGGATTTCATTGATTATGACGATTTAATAGCGAGGGTAAATACATTAGAAGACAAGTTACAATCAATCGAAAAAAATGGAATAGCTGTAAATTGTTCGAAAAAATTAGATGAATTTGAAGAAAAAATCGAGGGAAAAAATTTATCAGAAGAAAACTCTGCAAAAGATATTAATTTTGAAGAAAAAAATTTAGAAAAAATTGAAAAACAAGATGATTTGTCTGATAAAAATGATATAATAATGAATGGTGATAACAACGAAGATAACAATCTACTTCAAAATTTAAAAAAAGTATTGAGTGGGTTCGATAAACTTCCGGACGAAGTTTTGAGTTCGATAAAACCAGAATTACACAACAAAAAAATGGTATTGAAGACCAATAATGTATATTTGTACGCTCTAATGCCTCACAAGAAAATCTTAGAAGAAATTCTCAAAGCTCACTTTGAATTTGATGAATTAGAGATTAAAGAAGACGATGAACAAAAAAATGAGGCGAGAGAAAAAGTTGAAAAATTGCATAATATGTTTGGAAATAATATAGATATTTATAATAAATAGGAGGAATTATGGGAAGTAAATTTAGAGGTGGTTTGCCAGGAATGGGAAACATGGGAAATATGATGAAACAAATGCAAAAAATGCAAAAACAGATGGAAGAAACTCAAAAAAGATTAGAAGAAACAGAAGTTACTGCAACTAGTGGTGGCGGGGCAATCGAGGTTGTTGCTAACGGAAAAAAAGAAATAGTTTCTATAAAAATAGATGAAGATTTGCTAAAAGAAGGCGATGTTGAAATGCTACAAGATATGATTATGGTAGCAGTCAATGATGCCATCAAGAAAGTTTTGGATATGAGTGAGTCTGAACTTGGAAAAATCACTGGAGGAATTAACATTCCAGGATTTTAAAAAAAGGGGGGATAAATTTGTCGCTATACCCTAAAGCAATGGACGAATTGATTAAAAATTTGTCTAATCTGCCAACAATTGGCAGAAAAAGTGCGAGAAGATTAGCTTTTAAAATAATTGATATGGATGCTCAAAAGGTCAAAGAGCTTGTCGACAGCATTGTGAATGTCAAGACGAGTATTAGACCATGCGCTAATTGTGGAAATCTTACTGATAAAAAAGTTTGCGATATTTGTTCGAATCCAAAAAGAGATAACAGTGTGATTACTGTCGTGGAAGATTCTATGAATGTAATTTCTATTGAAAAAACAAGAGAATACAATGGTAAATATCACGTTTTGGGTGGATTATTATCGCCAAGAGACAATATAACTCCCAAGGATTTGAATTTGGAAGATTTGTTTTTGAGATGCAAAAAAGATTATGTCAAGGAGGTTATCTTGGCATTGTCACCGACAACTAATGGCGATTTAACAACTAACTTCATAATTGAAGTTCTTAAAAATAAAGAATACAACGTAAAAATCTCCAGAATTGCAATGGGAGTACCATTGGGAGCTAATTTAGAATATTATGACGAAATGAGCTTGTACAAAGCTATTTTAGATAGGAGAGAAATAAAATAATTGTAGTCTTAAATTTTCAAGACTGCAATTATTCGATATTTTAAATGAAATGGAGGAAATTTTATGGATTCAAACATAAAAGAAGCAATAAAATTTTCGTCTCCAATTATGTTGGGATATATTCCTGTAGCGATGGCTTTTGGATTGTTATGTAAAGGGCAAGACATTAGTATGTTGGACTCGACTTTGTTTTCTTTTATTTTCTATTCAGGAGCAGCGCAATTTATGGCTGTTGAATTGTTGGGAGCAGGAGTCGGGATGTTTTCCATTGTGTTTTCCGTTTTTTTGCTCAATTTGAGGCTGTTCATAATGTCGACGTCGCTGGGAATACATACAGAAAACATAAACCCAAAAGCACTTCCTGCTATTGGATTTATGTTGACTGACGAATCATTTTCGGTTATGAGTTTTAATAGAGATAAACTAGATACAAAATTTGCACTAGCGGTTGAGTTTGGACCTTTCTTAGCTTGGGGACTATTCACTCCAATTGGATATCTTATAGGACAATTAATGCCCAAATCGGTTCAAACATCTTTGGAAGTTGGTCTCACGGCGATGTTTATTGCTCTAGTAGTTCCATCAATTAAAAAAAGTTCAAACGGATTAGTTGTCAGTTTGATTGGAGTGTTGACGTATACGATTATTTTTTACTTGAAAGTCATACCAGACGGTTGGGATATAATACTTTCAATCTTGGTGTCATCGTTTATTGGATTAAAAGTAATTATGAAAAGAGGCCAAAATGTATAATATAATTTTAATTTTATTGTGTAGCTTAGTTACAGCTGTGCCTAAAATAATACCTCTTAAGTACTTAAAAGGAAAACAACTGTCCAGACAGACTGCAGAATTTTTAAATATAATACCTTATACGTCGCTTAGTATAATGGTTATAAGAGGAATTTTGACAGCGTCTAGTGAAATGATAATTCCAACAATAGTGGCATCCATCGTAGCAATCATTATCGCTTATTTGAAAGAAAATGTTGGATTAACAATTATATTAGCGGTTTTAACAGCGTTTGTCTGTTTGAAATTTTTATAAAAAAAACCTTCTGTGTTCAATTATTACACAGAAGGTATTTTCAATTATTTAACTTTTCTAATATTAAAAACGAAAGTTTCGTAAATTGAGATTGCCCGATTGATTTATCTTGTTGACGTAAGCCGATTATTTTAATTTCTTTTGCACTATCTGTTGAAGCATGTGCTCTTTTCATTGGTTTGTTTTGTTTATTAGAACTCCACTTTTCACATCTACGTATCCCAATAATTCCCACAAATAGTGTTAGTTTTTTCCATTGTTTCTCCTTTTGTTATTTGATATTTTTTATTTCAAAAATGTCATACACACATTCTTCGTATGGATGAACCTCCTCAATAATCTGTATACATTCTTGAAGATTTTCATCGGATACGCGAAACTCTAGTTTTATTTCGTCGACTTCGTTTATTTTGTTCTTTACACCAGAAAAATTATTAGCAAAGTCATTTGGCATAAAATGACCTTTAACTTTCGAAGTAGAGTAACAATAATCGTAGTTTCCAATCGTCAAAATTTTTTTGTCATTTAATTTTTTTACTAATAAATTAACATATTCTTCTGGAATGTATACATCTATTTTGTATTTTATCATAAATTCTCCTTTTGCTGTTGTTTATTATTTTCGAGTTAGGGTATACATATTATATCAAAGATATACGCAAAGGAGATTAAAAATGGAATTAAAATTGTACTACAAAGAATCTTGTCCTTTCTGCAAGAAGGTGTTGAGATTTATTGAAAATAAAAAAATTGAAGGTGTTGAATTAGTGGACATCAAAGCTGATGAAGCAAATGAAAAGTTTTTGATAGAAAAAGGTGGAATGGATCAAGTGCCTTGCCTTTTCATTGATGGCAAACCAATGTATGAGTCCATGGATATAATAAAATTCTTGGATGAAAAATTCAAATAAAAATTTAAAAAAATGCTACATATTGATGAATGTAGCATTTTTTGTTTTGATATTTTTGTAAAATTTACGCTGGCTTGTTGAGAATTGCATTACTTTTTTTAGGAATATTAATTGTTTTTATTAAGTACGTTGAAGTAAATAATAGCTAATATTATGTTCAAAAAAATAAGAGAACCTTCGAGTATTCTGTTCAATTTGATTATTTCGTTGAAATTCAAAAACATAATTATTAATGTGACCAAATAAATAAATTCTACTATTCTTTTTGTATTTTTGTTTTTCATTATTACCTTTCTATAGTTATGACATCACGCAGTCATTTGTATTTATTTTTATTTCTAAATTTCAATCCATGGTTTAGGCAACTTGCATTCCAAAATGTAGCCAAAACTCAAAAGATGATATATTACTATAATTTTATTATAAATCTGATTATTCACTTAAGTAGTGAAAATAATAGTGAATGCAATTCGCATTTATATTTACAAAAAAATTGCTTTGAGTTGTCAATAATTATTATCATTAAAATTCGAAAAAATTTGCTTTTTGAATTGTTTAAATATATTTGATTATAATAATTTGAGCAATTTGTGATAGAATAATTATCGTAATAAAAAATAGCAAATCCTTGGGAGAGATTTGCTATTAATTAAATAACATTGGCAAGTTCATATTAGGAGGATGAACAACCATTTATTCGTACCTTTATATTATCACAAATATTGACTTAATAAGTTACAAATTTATTACGATTTAGGAAATTGAGGGAAAAATGAAAGTCGGAATTATAGGAGCGGGAGCTAGCGGAGTTTTTGCAGCATTAATTTTAAAACAAAATTACATAGACACGACTGTTATCGAGAGAAATTCCGAAGCGTTAAAGAAAATTTACGCTACTGGAAATGGCAGGTGCAATTTCACGAATAGAAATTTATCATACAAAAATTATCATGGCGAAAATCCAAAATTCACAATAAGTGCCATCAAAAAATTTGACAATTACGATGTCATTGAATTTTTCAATGATATGGGGGTTTTTGAAGTTGAGCTTGAAAATGGCAAGATTTTTCCGAAAAGTTTGCAGGCCTCATCAATCGTCAAACAAATGATGTGCTTGGCAAATCACTTGCAGATAGATTTTATTTACGATAGTTTCGTCGATGATATTAGGAAAAATGGAGATGTTTTTGAAGTAAAATCCAAAGGGAAAGTTATCGAGTTTGATTATTTGATTGTGGCTTGCGGTTCCAGAGCTTACAAAAAAAGTGGTTCTGATGGCAATGGTTACGAACTTTTGCAGAAATTGGGTCATAGTATTGTAAAAACTCATCCCGGTATTGTACAATTAAGACTGCATGGAAATAGTTTCAAAAAAATGAGCGGTACAAAGTTCAAAGCGACGGCCAAATTAATCGTTGATGGCAAGGAGGTGTCCGAGTTTTATCACGATGTTTTGTTTACAGATTATGGCATAAGCGGACCAACTATTTTGCAATTATCTGGAGAAGCTATTCGTGCTAAAAATAAAGGCTCAGATGTATTGATAAGAATTGACACTGTGGATTTGGATGAAAATAAATTGTACGAACATTTAATCTACATAATATCTTTAAATTATTATAAGAAAATAAATGAGCTGTTGGTTGGTTTGATTAACGATAATTTGATTGATGAAGTGTTGAACCAAGCAAATATTAATAAAGGAATCAATGTATGTGAGTTGAAAAAAGAAGATATCTACAAAATATCACACACGTTGAAAAATTTAGAATTTAGTGTGAGTGGGTACAAGGATGAGGATTCTGGTCAGATTACTTGTGGCGGAGTTTCTACGGATGAAATCAATCCTTCCACTATGGAATCGAAAAAAATAAAAAATTTGTATATTATTGGCGAAATTATGGATGTTGACGGGGACTGCGGCGGATACAATCTTCAATGGGCTTTTTCATCAGCGTATTCTTGTGCAATGTCTATAATAAAAAAGGAGAACTAAATGAACAAAATGCAAAGAAAACTTGTTGACTTAGATAACCACGGTCAAAAAGTTAGAGTAGGTTTAGTTGGTTGTGGAAAAATGGGACAAGGTCTTATAAGTCAGTTGAGTAGAATAAAAGGTATGAGACCATCCGTTATAATAGATAGAAAAGTTGACAAGTGCATCGACGCCCTCAGAAAAGCTGGCGTAAAAGATGTGGATATTATAAAAACTACGGATGTAAAAGTTGCAGAGAATGCTGTAAAAAATAATTCATTTGTTGTCAGCGATGACTACACTCTAAGTTACAAATTGGATATGATTGACGGAGTGATTGACGCAACAGGAAATCCTCCTTTTGGAACGCAACTTGCCGTTGAAAGCATCGAACACGAAAAGCACACGATATTATTAAATGTAGAGTGCGACGCTTTAGTTGGTCCGATTTTAAATGAAATGGCACAAAAAAAAGGCGTCGTGTACACTGGCTCAGCAGGAGATGAACCGGGAGCTATAATTCAATTGTCGGATTTCGCATTGGGTTTGGGATTTAAATTGTTGGCAGTTGGAAAAGGAAAAAACAATCCGTTGAATAATTATGCTAATGAAGATATTTTACGAGAAGAGGCCTTGTCAAAAGGATTAGTTCCAAAAATGTTGACATCATTTGTAGACGGAACAAATACAATGATAGAACTCACAGCGGTTGCCAACGCTTTGGGATTTACACCTGATGTTTTGGGCTGTCATGGTATTACAACAAATATCCACGACATTGCTGACAAATTTAAATTAAAAGAACAAGGTGGTATTTTAAATAATTACAACATCGTTGATTTTGCTTTCGGAGTAGCACCAGGTGTATTTGCAATTGTAACTCACGATACAAACGAAGTTCACGATTTGATGGAATATTTGTCAATGGGTAAGGGACCAAACTACACGCTCTACAGACCATATCATTTGACGAGCTTGGAAACACCACTTACAATTTACGATGCAATCGTAGAAAAAGAACCGACAATTTATCCAAAATACGGTCAAGTTTCTGATACGATTACCGTTGCGAAACGAAATATCAAAAAAGGACAAACAATTGAAGGAATCGGTGGGCGTGATTGCTTCGGTAAAATAACTTCACACAAAAATCAAATGGAAAATAATTTGTTGCCAATGCCAATAATCACCGAAAAAACAACCGCAAAAGTTGACATACCAAAAGACACATTGATAACTTATGATATGGTTAACTTGGATGAAAATCACATAATAACAAAACTTCGTAAAAAACAAGATGAATTGGGATTATAAAATTAAAAATTCAAAATCAGAAAGGCAAATTTATTGCGAAAGCATTATTTGCCTTCTTTTTTTGCTTTTGAACAAATTTTATAAATTTTTGACAATGGTTTTTAAAAGTGTTAATATCAACTTATAACGTAATAGATAAACGTTTTTGGGGGTTAATATGGAATATAGATTAGAGTCAGACAGTGTTGGAGAAAAACAAGTTCCAAAAGATGCCTACTATGGCGTGCAATCTTTGAGGGGAATGGAAAATTTCCCGATAACTGGAAGAACTTTACACGAAGAATTGATTTATGGATTGACAATTGTAAAAAAAGCTTGTGCTATCGCTAACCACAGAGCGGGAATTATGAGAGAGGATGTAAAAAACGCAATCGTTTACGCTTGCGACAAAATCCTAGACGGAGAATATCACGATCAGTTTCTAACAGACCCTATTCAAGGTGGCGCTGGAACAACTGCAAATATGAATGCCAATGAAGTAATAGCGAACATTGCCAACGAAAAACTCGGTGGCGGATTGGGAACTTATGAATTTGTTCATCCAAATGACCACGTCAATATGAGTCAATCAACTAACGATGTTTTTCCAACTGCAGGAAAAATTGCAACGCTAAGACTTTTAATAAAATCTTTAAACGAATTAAAACAATTAGAAATTTCACTTTTAAATAAATCTATAGAATTTGACGATGTACTAAAAATGGGACGTACACAACTTCAAGATGCTGTTCCAATTAGATTAGGTCAAGAATTTCATGCGTATTATTCAGTAATCAAACGAGATATCAAAAGAATAAGAAGGTCATCTGACCAAATAGAATCGATAAATATGGGAGCGACGGCTATTGGCACCGGAGTTAACGTTGACAAAGTTTATTTCACAAACATCGTGCCAATTCTCGCAGAATTAACTGGATTTGATTTGCATCAAGCGGAAGATTTGATCGACGGAACTAACAACCTAGACGGTCTTGTTGAGATATCAAGCGCAGTCAAATCTACAGCTGTAAGCTTATCAAAAATGGCGAGCGATTTGAGATTGATGAGCTCCGGTCCAAAAACAATGGTTGGTGACATAGAACTACCTCCAAGACAAAATGGCTCATCAATTATGCCGGGCAAAGTAAATCCGGTTATACCAGAAGTAGTAAACCAAGTTGTTTTCAAAATAATTGGAAATGACAACACAGTTACAATGTGTGCAGAGCATGGACAATTGGAATTAAACGCATTCGAACCAGTGTTGTTTGACAGCTTGTTTGAATCTATTTCCATATTGACCAATGCCGTAAGAACTTTCAGGGAAAATTGCATTCTTGGAATCAAACCAAACAGACAAAAATTATCCAACGACGTCGAAAAATCTGTGGGAATTGTAACAGCGCTAGTTCCTCACATTGGATACAAAAAGTCTGCGGAAATCGCAAAACGTGCATTGAGTACTGGTATCACTGTAAGAAACATTGTTTTGGATGAAAAAATCTTAACAGAAGATGAATTAAAAGAAATTCTCGACCCAATTGCAATGACGATGCCGGGAATTGCAGCGGAATATTTGATTAAACAAAAACAGCAGGCGTACATTGACAAAAAGAAAAAAGAAATCAAAAAATTAAAAGAAGAAAAAAAACAAATCGAAAAATAAATCCAAAAGTCTATTATCAAAATTAACGATAATAGGCTTTTTTCTTTTTTGATAGTAACGACACGAAAATTAAATTTTCAATACAGACAAAAATTATGGACAAAATTGTTCAATGAATTGTTAAACAAATTAGTAATTAAAAAAAAATTGATAAGATGTGAAATAACTACTAAATCTGATGATATTAAATTTAGTATTATGATATAATTTATCTAGGTGATAAAATGAATAAAACTTATAAAAATACTGGCAACTTTGCGTTGGCAATTTCAAATGCTTTGATGGTTGTATTTGTCTCAATGTTGTTAAAAAATCAAAACATAGTTGCTATGGTGATTCTTCTAGCGTGGGCGGTGTACGCTTATCGAAACAAAATGATTGTCGCTAAAACTCTTCAACGAAAAAGGACAAAGTTGGAGTATGCGAGTTTTCTAGTACTACTTGTTGGATTTATGTTGATTTACTATCATCCAAATAAAGTGTATGTATTTTTAACTTATTTTGTATTCGTAATTTACAACACGATTTTGTGGATTAATATGGTCGTAATGAGGGCGTTGGAAAATTCTACTACAAACCCAAAACAAAACAAAAAATCGAGAAAGAAAATATCAAAAAAGAAAAAATAAAGAGATATATTAAAGAGGTATATAATGAAAATAATGGTTATTGGGCCAGGAAGATGGGGAAGTTTCATCGCTTGGTATCTTAAAAAAATAGGTCATGATGTTTTGTTGTATGGACTTAATGGAACTGAAGATTTTGAAAATTTCAAGAAGACTCGTTCTAATGGAATCATCACTCTACAAGATGATTTAAAATTGACTGATGATATTGATGAAGCCAAAAATTGTGATGTAATTCATGTGAGTGTAAACGCACAGGGATTCAGGAGCGTCTTAGAACAGTTAAATTCAATAGGAATTAAAAATAAAATCATAGTAACCAATATGAAGGGAATTGAAATATCAACCGGCAAAAGACTTTCCGAAGTGTGCGAAGAAATAATGGATAAATCCAACAAAGTTGCAGCATGGATAGGACCTGGCCATCCGCAAGAATTTTACCGAAACGTTCCAAATTGTATGGTAATTGATTCAGAAGATGAAGATGTCAAGGAAATGTTGATTGAAAACTACAGCTCTGATTTGATTAGATTTTACTACGGAGAGGACTTGATTGGCAATGAAATAGGCGCCGCCTACAAAAACGTAATAGGAATTGCCGCCGGTATGCTAGATGGCCTTCAAATTAGTTCGTTAAAAGGAGCGTTGATGAGTAGAGGTTGCAGGGAAGTGGCACGATTCATCAAATCAGCAGGAGGAAAAGAATTGAGCGCGTATGGTTTGTGCCATCTTGGAGATTATGAGGCGACGGTGTTTTCTAAATACTCTCACAACAGAATGTTCGGGGAAATGCGTGCAAAATCAGAAAATTATGACAAATTAGCTGAAGGGTATTATACTGCGAAGGCAATCAAAATAATTGCAGACAAAATGAATTTGGATTTGCCGATAAATAATGCAGTGTACAGAGTGCTATACGAAAATTCTTCATTAAAAGAAGAAATAAATAAATTATTCAGCAGAAGTTTGAAAAAGGAATTTTATTAAAATAAAAAATCAATAAATTTCAAAAAAAGAAGTGTAAAATATACACTTCTTTTTTTCTGAAATGCTTGACAAATGAAATCTAAGTTTATATAATATACAAGTCAAGTAAAAATGTTGACGGTGATTGAATGGAAAAATTATTGAATATTACTATGATGTTTGATTATTATGGTAAATTACTTACAAAAAGAGAATACGATGTTATTGACAAATATTACAACGAGGACTTGTCTTTGAATGAGATTGCTCAGATTTGTAATATTTCGAAACAAGCTGTAAGTGATAGTTTGAAAAGAGCTGAGAACAAACTCAACGAATACGAAAAAAAACTAGGATTGATTGAAAAATCCAAAAAAAGTCAGTATTTTTTGAGAAAAATCAGAGATGACCTTTTCTCTTTGTCACCTGACATTAAAAGCAAAGAAATCGAAAATATAATAAAAGAAATTGGAGATTTCTTAAATGATTTAGAGGATGTGGAAAATGATATTTGAAAATTTGTCCGATAAATTACAAAATGCCTTGTCAAAATTGACCAATAGAGGAAAATTAACAGAAAAAGATATAGACGTTGCGATGAGAGAAGTTAAGCTTGCGTTATTGGAAGCGGATGTCAACTACAAAGTTGTCAAGGATTTCATTTCTCAAGTAAAAGAACGAGCTATTGATTCTTCTGTTATGGAAAGCCTGACTCCAGGTCAGCAAGTCATCAAGATAGTCAACGAAGAATTGACTAAAATGATGGGTGAAAAGGAAGAAAAACTTAATGTTTCACCAATGAAACCGACAGTGATAATGCTTTGTGGTTTGCAAGGAGCTGGTAAAACAACTCATGCAGGAAAGTTGGCGTTGAATTTAAAAAACAAAAACAAAAAAGTTTTACTCGTTGCGTGCGATATTTATAGACCTGCTGCCATCAAACAACTTCAAGTTGTCGGTGGAAAAGTTGGAGTTGAAGTTTTTGAAATGGGAAATACAAATCCCGTTTTGATTTCACAAAAAGCAATAGAAGAAGCTAAGAAAAAAAACATTGACTATGTAATCATAGATACTGCTGGTCGTCTTCATATTGACGATACTCTGATGGACGAGCTAAAAAATATTAAACAAGAAGTTAAACCTTCGGATATATTGTTGGTCGTGGATTCAATGACCGGACAAGATGCGGTTAACGTTGCAGCGAAATTTAACGAAGATTTGGATATAACAGGAATTATCTTGACCAAGCTAGATGGAGATGCGAGAGGTGGAGCTGCTTTATCAATCAGACAAGTAGCGGACAAGCCGATTAAATTCATTGGTGTCGGTGAAAAACTTGAAGATTTAGAAGCCTTCCATCCAGACAGAATGGCATCTCGTATATTGGGAATGGGAGATGTTCTTAGCTTAATTGAAAAAGCACAAAATCAATTTGACGAAAAAAAGGCAAAAGAATTAGAAGAGAAAATTAAAGCACAAAATTTTGACTTTAATGATTTTCTTGACCAAATGCAGCAAATCAAAAAAATGGGGCCTATGCAAGATATTCTTGCTATGATTCCAGGAGTAGATAGCAAAATGCTTAAACAAGTTAATTTCGACAACAAGGAATTTGACAAGATTGAAGCAATTATAAAATCTATGACAAAAAAAGAAAGAGAAAATCCTGATATCATCAGCATATCAAGGAGAAAAAGAATAGCAAAAGGCTGTGGTCAAGACCAAGTAGCTGTGAACAAACTTCTTAAACAATTCAAAGAAATGAAGACGATGATGAAGAATATGGGAGCACTACAGAAAAAATTTGGGAAAAAAGGTAAAATGAAAATGCCTTTTTTTAGATAATAAGTATGGAGGTAAATTATGTCAGTAAAAATTAGATTAAAAAGAATGGGAGCAAAGAAGAAACCATTTTATAGAATAGTTGTCGCAGATTCAAGATGTCCTCGTGATGGTAAATTCATCGAAGAAATTGGTTACTACAACCCATTAGTAGAAGAAAAAACTGTTAAAGTTGACAGTGCGAAAGTTCAACAATGGATTAAAAATGGTGCAAAACCTACAGACACAGTAGACAGATTATTCAAAAATAATGGAGTTTACGAAGCAAAATAAATAATACAGGTTGGGAGTTGTCATGGAAAAATTAGTTAAAACAATCGCCACTGCGTTGGTTGATAACAAAGAAGCGGTTGAAGTAACATCAAGACAAGACAAACATACAGTTATTATAGAAGTTCGAGCAGATTCCAATGATTTGGGAAAAATTATCGGCAAAGAGGGAAAAATTGCGAAGGCAATTAGAACTATCACAAAGGCAGCTGCGATTAAAAGTGGCGAAAAAGTTGTCGTTGATATAATGCAATAATGGAATATATAGCTGTAGCGGAAGTGCTCAATACACATGGAATAAAAGGATGTCTTAAAATGAGACCTTTGACTGACAATATCGAAAGATTTGACGAAGATATTTGTTATTATCTTGGAGATAAAAAAATCAAGGTTTCTATTCAAAACTACAGAATGTACAAAGGGTTTTTGTATATGGATTTTGAAGAATTTAATGACATCAACGAGGTTATCGGATTCAAAAAACAATTTTTGTATATAGATGAAAAAGACAGATATGAATTAAAAGATGGAAGTTATTATATAGACGATTTGGTTGGCTTAAAGGCTTACTCAAATGGTGAATACATTGGTGATTTGGTCGAAGTCATAAGTTTGTACGGAAATGATGTATATAGAATCAAAAATGATTCTATGGAATACTTGATACCTGCTGTGGATGAGTTTATAAAAAAAATAGATATTGAAAATGGATTAATCGATGTAGTTTTAATCGAGGGTATGTGATGAAATTTATAATTTTGACATTATTTCCCGAAAGTTTTGATTACTTAAAATCGTATGGAGTCATTGGCAAAGCCATCCAGAAAAATATCATCGAACTTGAAGTTGTAAATATTCGAGATTACTCTAAAAACAAACACAACAAAGTAGATGATGAAATGTATGGAGGAGGAGCGGGAATGATTATGACTTGCCAACCGATTTATGATTGCTTGATGGATGTCAACAAAAATAAATCGAAAGTCTTTTTTATGTCTCCTCAGGGCAAAGTACTCAATCAAAAAAAATGTATCGAACTATCAAAAGAACAAGAAATAGTAATTTTGTGCGGCCATTACGAAGGAGTCGACAGTAGAATAATAAATAATTATTGTGATGAAGAGATTTCTATTGGAGATTATGTAATGACAGGCGGAGAGTTAGGATGTATGGTTTTGATTGATTGCGTCAGCAGAATGATTGACGATGTTTTGGGTAATGATGAAAGTTATAAAACAGATTCGCACTACAATTTATTGCTACAAGAAGATTCCTACACAAGACCCAGAGTATTTAACGGATTAGAGGTACCTGATGTTTTGCTATCAGGTAATCATGAAAAAATTGAACAGTGGCGAGAAAAATCAAGACTGGAAAATACAAAAAATAAAAGAGAAGATATATATCAGAAATATCTGAAAGAAAAAAACCAAGGAGGAACATAATGGATATTATAAAAACATTAGAAGATGAACAATTAAGACAATCTCAGTTCAACTTTCATGTTGGAGATACTGTAAAAGTAGACTATCTTATCAAAGAAGGTAACAAAGAAAGAGTTCAAGTTTACGAAGGAACTGTAATAAAAATTCAAGGAACTGGACTAAGAAGAACATTCACAGTAAGAAGATTAGCTTATGGTGTAGGCGTTGAAAGAACTTTCTTAATCAACTCTCCAAGAGTAACTAACGTTAGATTAGTTAGAGAAGGTAAAGTAAGAAGAGCTAAATTATTCTACTTAAGAGACAGAGAAGGTAAAGCTGCTAAAGTTAAAGAAAAACAAAAATTCTAAATTAAGTGCTGAGATTTTCTCAGTACTTTTTTTAAATGGAAGGAACACACATGGACATTAACAATATTAACTGGTATCCTGGTCACATGAAAAAAGCAATCGACAAGATAAAAGAAAATATTAAACTTGTCGATATAGTTCTGGTATTAGTAGATTCGAGAATTGTAAAATCATCTATGAATCCTGTGATAGAAGAAATACTAAAAGACAAACCAAAACTAATTCTCATGAACAAAATGGATATGGCTGACCCACAAATAACACAAAAATGGATAAACTATTTTGCAAAAAACAATATAACTGCGCTGCCAATTGACAGCAAAAATGGCAAAAATTTGGACAAAATAGAACCCACAGCCAGAAAAATCCTGGAAGGTCTGTTAAAAAATAGAAAAGATAAAAACATCAAATCAGAAATAATAAGAATGATGATAGTAGGAATCCCTAATGTTGGAAAATCCACGATAATCAATAAATTGTCCAATAGACAATCTGCAAAAACAGGCAATATTCCAGGTGTCACAAGAACTAATCAATGGATAAGGATTAAAGGAAAGCTCGAATTGTTGGACACGCCAGGAGTTTTGTGGCCGAAGTTTGAAGACAACGAGATAGGATTAAACCTCGCATTTACGGGAGCTATCAAAGACGAAATACTCGACGAAGAGAACTTGGCGTACAAACTCATAGAAAAATTGATGGCTATTAATCCACAAATTTTAGAAAACAGATACTCGATTGACACCGAAAACAAGGAAACAATCGAAATAATGGATGCAATTGCTATCAGGAGAGGCTGTCTATTAAAGGGAAAAAATATTGATTATTCAAAAGTATCATCGATTTTGATTGATGAATTTAGAAAAACAACGTTAGGAAGAATTTCATTAGAAGATGTTTGCGATTAATTACAATGATTTTGAAGAAAATTTAATATGTGGAGTAGATGAAGTTGGCAGAGGTCCGCTGGCAGGTCCAGTCGTAACTTGTGCGATAATAATGCCAAAAAACTGTAATATAATAGAAGGAGTTACCGATTCAAAAAAGATATCCGAAAAGAAAAGATTGCTGTACAAGGATTTGATTATCGAGCAATCGATAGCTTACAGCGTAAACTTCGTAGATCAACAAATAATTGATGACATAAATATCAAACAAGCGACAAGATTATCAATGAAAAGAGCAGTTGAAAGTTTGAAAACAAAAGACAATAAATTAGTTACACCAGATTTAATTGTAATAGATGCAGAAAAAATAGACACAGAAATAAAGCAAATGTCATTTATAAAAGGTGACGAAAAATTATATCCAATTTCTTGTGCATCTATAGTAGCAAAAGTCGTTCGAGATGAGTATATGAAAGAAATGGCAAATATATATCCGGAATACGGATTTGAAAAACACAAAGGCTACGGAACGAAACTTCACCGAGAAATGATAATTGAACACGGAGCTTGTCCTCTTCACAGAAAAACTTTTTTGAGGAAATTATATGAAAATGGAAAAAAACCGAGGTAAATTTGCAGAAGATTACGCTTGCGAATATTTACTAGAAAAAGGTTACGAAATAATTGACAGAAATTACTCTGAAGTAATCGGAGAATTAGACATAGTATGTATTTACGAAAATTTTTTAGTAATAGTTGAAGTAAAAGCTAGAATCGATGACAAACACGGTGCACCTTCTGATTTTGTAACACCATCAAAACAAAACAAAATCAGAAAAACAACTGAAATTTACATCGAAAAAAAAGATTTGTATGACTATCAACCAAGATTTGACGTTATAGAAATTTACTTGAACGATTTTAAAATAAATCACTATATTGACGCATTTTAGTATTGACAATGAATGGGTAATTTTATATAATATCAAGGTCAAGTAAAAATATTGACAGAAAGGTTTGAGATATGTATAAGGTAGCAGTTTTAACGGTGTCGGACAAAGGCTCTCAAGGAAAAAGAGAAGATTTGAGTGGCAAAAAAATAATCGAAATTGTCGAAAAAAAAGGGTATTCAGTAGAAAAATACGATATAGTAGCTGATGAAAAAGAAGCGATAAAAGAAAAATTAATTCAATATTGTAATCAAAATATAGAATTGATTTTAACGACAGGAGGAACAGGATTTTCGAAAAGGGATGTAACTCCGGAAGCTACGTTAGAAATTTCGGAAAAACTTTGCCTTGGAATCAGCGAAGCTATAAGAAACTATTCAATGACAATAACAAAAAGAGCAATGCTTTCAAGGGCTGTATCTGTTATAAGACAAAATTCTATAATCATAAATCTTCCAGGAAGTCCTAAAGCTGTTGAAGAGAGTTTAGAATATATAATAGAAACACTAGAGCATGCAATAAAAATTTTAAACGGCGAATCGTCAGAATGCGCAAGAAAATAGTTGTTGATAATTAATTAGTAATGTATAATATATGATAGATAAATATAGGAGGTATATATGATTCAAGCAGGAGATTTTAGAAAAGGTACAACATTTGAAATGGATGGAGATGTGTGGCAAATTATAGATTTCCAACACGTTAAACCTGGAAAAGGTGCAGCTTTTGTAAGAACAAAAATAAAATCAGTTATGACTGGTTCTAACAGAGATATGACATTTAATCCAAATGAAAAATACGAAGAAGCCAGAATTGAAACAAAAGAAATGCAATATTTGTACAACGATGGAACATTATATTATTTTATGGATCCAGAATCTTACGAACAATTGCCAATTGATAAAGAAAGCGTTGAAGAAGCAATACTTTACATAAAGGAAAATGATATGGCTACAATCAAATTTTTCAAGGGTAAAGCATTCCAAGTTTCGCCACCAAACTTTGTCGAATTAGAAATTACACAAACAGAACCAGGAATAAAAGGAAATACTGCAACTGGTGCTACAAAACCTGCAACAGTTGAAACGGGTGCCACAGTTAACGTGCCTTTATTTGTAAACGAAGGAGATAAAATCAAAATAGATACAAGAACTGGAGAATATTTGTCAAGAGTTTAGTATTTATTGACTTTTATAGCTTTTTATGATAGAGTAGTACAGTGGATTTTGTCCATACTAATAGAGGAGGTCTAATATGAGAGATAAAGTAATTTTAGAATGTACTGAATGCAAAAGCAGAAACTACACAACTAAAAAGAACAAAAAACTTCACCCTGATAGAGTTGAAACTAATAAGTATTGTAAATTCTGTAAAAAGCACACTCTACACAAAGAAACAAGATAGGAGGAGCTTATGGCAGTAAAAAACCCACAAAATTCTAATCAAAAATTAGCCGCAAATACTAAAAATCAAGGATTTTTAAAAGGCGTAAAGACTGAATGGAATAAAATTGTTTGGCCAACTTCAAAGGAAACTGTTGAATACTCAATAGTAGTTGTAATAATTTCCTTTATAGTTGCATTAATAGTTTACGGATTAGATACTGTGTTCCAACGTATCATCGGACTATTTATATAGAAAGGAACAGTATCCACAATGACCGAGAACAAAAATACATTTATTGAAAATGCAACTGAAGATTTTAAAAATCGTGCGAAAGATGGAAAATGGTATGTAGTACATACTTATTCTGGACACGAAGGCAAAGTAAAAGTTAATATTGAAAAAATGGTAGAAAATCGTGGTTATATCGATGATATATTCGAAGTAGTAGTACCTACTGAAGAATATGTATCTGAGGTCGGTGGAGCTAAGAAGTTAAAAGAAAGAAAAATCTTCCCGGGTTATGTTTTTGTTAAGATGACAATAACCGATGTCTCATGGTATTTAGTTAGAAATACTCGAGGAGTTACAGGATTTGTTGGACCTGAGTCCAAACCTGTAGCAGTTAGTGAAAAGGAAATGAAGAAATTTGCTCTTAAAAATCAATCATTATCAAAAAAAGAAATTGATGTAAATGTAGGAGACAATGTAAACATTGTTTCAGGAGCTTTTAGTGACCAAGTAGGAATCGTTGAAGAAATAAACAACGAAAAAGCTATTTGTAAAGTTTTGATTTCCTTGTTTGGCAGAGACACATCTGTTGAAATTAGCTTTGATGATATCGAAAAAGTTTAAATTTGAATATAAGTTATTTAATTAATTTCATATAGATCGATGTGGGAGGTTAGCCCCGATAACCACAATAGTTTTTAAGGAGGAACTAATATGGCTAAAAAAGTACAAGCAATAGTAAAGTTACAAATTCCTGCAGGTAAAGCAACACCTGCACCACCAGTAGGTACAGCACTTGGACCTCATGGTGTTAATATAATGCAATTCACAAAAGAGTTTAACGCAAAAACTCAAGACCAAATGGGAATGATTATTCCAGTAGTTATGACTATTTACCAAGATAGATCATTCACATTTATTACAAAGACTCCACCAGCACCAGTTCTTATTAAAAAAGAATTAGGATTAAATTCTGCTTCAGGAGAACCTAACAAAACTAAAGTTGGACAATTAACTAAAGAACAAGTTAAGAAAATTGCTGAAATCAAAATGCCTGACTTGAATGCAGCAAACTTAGAATCTGCTATGAGTATGATTAAAGGTACAGCAAGAAGTATGGGAGTTACAGTAGAAGAATAGTGGGAGATTTAATTCGCTAGAACCACAAGGAGGATTATATGGCAAAAAAAGGTAAAAAATATCAAGAAAGTTCAAAATTGATAGATAAATCAGTTGAATATAAATTAGACGAAGCATGTAAATTAGTTGTTGAAACAGCTAAAGCTAAATTTGACGAATCAGTAGAGTTACACGCAAAATTGGGCGTTGACAGTAGACACGCTGACCAACAAGTTCGTGGTACAATAGTACTCCCTAATGGTACTGGTAAGGACCAAAAGGTTGCTGTTTTTGCAAAAGGCGATAAAGCTGAAGAAGCAAAAGCTGCAGGAGCTGATTTTGTTGGAGCAGAAGAATTGGCAGACAAAATTCAAAAAGAAGGTTGGTTAGGATTTGATGTTGCAGTAGCTACACCAGATATGATGGGAGTTGTAGGTAGAATCGGTAGAATTTTAGGACCTCAAGGATTAATGCCTAACCCAAAAGCTGGTACTGTAACTATGGATGTTACTAATGCTATCAAAGAAATTAAAGCTGGTAAAGTTGAGTACAGAACTGATAAAAGCAACATCGTTCATGTTGCAGTTGGAAAAGTATCTTTTGGAGAAGGAAAAATTGCAGAAAATATCAACGCTTTAATGCAAGCATTATTAAAAGCAAAACCAGCTTCATCAAAAGGTAAATATATTAAATCTTTATCAATTTCATCAACAATGGGCCCTGGAATCAAGGTTAATCCATTGCAATTTGCAAAAGAATAATATTAATAAGACAATTTAACCACCTTTTTAGGTGGTTTTTGTTTCATGTGGAGGAAATATGAAATTTTCACAAGAAGATAAGAAAAAAATTTTAATGGGAATTTTGATTTTAATAGTTCCAGTAATTTTGACTTATTTTTTGTTCAACAAAAAATTGATTTTCAAAAACATTAATCTATTTGTAGAGATAGTCTATCCTTTTATAATAGGGGCGGCTTTCGCATTTATATGGAATATTCCAATGCATTTCATTGAGGATAAATTACTTAAAAAAATGAAGATAAATTCTTCCTTGAAAAGAGCTATCTGTCTTTTACTAAGTTTGATTATAGTAAGTGCACTGATTGCATTTGTAATTATATTGATAATTCCAAAATTTTTTGACGCGCTTAAATCTTTGATTCAGGGAATACCGGTTATTGTGCAAAAACTCAGAAAATATCCAGAAATTGCTAATCAATTGGATAAAATATACGATAAATACGCAATCAAAAACACGAGGGATTTGTTTATTATTTTGAAACCGTATTTGACAAAAAATGGTTTGGATATTTTAAGCAATGTCTATTTTGGAATTAGTACGATTTTTTCGGTGATTATTAGTTTTATAGTATCATTTACATTTGCAGTCTATTTATTGTTTTCAAAGGAAACTTTGAAAAGACAATTTACAGAAATGATATATGCTCAATTTAAGGGCGATACAGCGAAGAAAATTATAGTAGCATCCAAGATTTGTTACGAGAAATTCTATATGTTTTTTAGAGGACAATTTTTGGAAGCATTTATGCTGGGATTTATGTGTTTTATTGGAATGTATTTACTAAAAATCCCGAATGCAGCAACGGTTGGGGTTTTAATAGGATTTGGTGCTTTGATTCCTTTGGTTGGTGCGATAGTTGCAGCGGCTCTAGGGACATTAATTGTTTTTATTGATTCGGTAAATAAAGCTTTGATTTTTTTGGTTTTCATTGTAATTTTGCAACAATTTGATGGCAACGTAACTTATCCAAGAATTGTGGGCTCGTCAGTGGGTCTTCCTTCTATATGGGTTTTGGTAGCAGTTACAATTGGTGCTGCTGTTGGGGGGATAGTTGGTATGCTTGTTTTTGTTCCAATTTTCGCAACAGGGTATGAATTGTTGTACAAATACAAGAAACACAAATTGGAAGAAAAAAATATTTGTGTGATACATGAAAAATAATATTAAAAAGTATTGACAATTACTTCTACTATGATATAATATACAGGTAATTAATTTGGGCTACCGAAGACAGTAGGGACTTTTTAGTTTAATAATCCTACAGAGGAGCATAAGATATGAGTTTATCAGTCTTTCTGTCTTTGGATGGAAAGACTTTTTTAGTGTAGCCTTTTCATGGAGGTGAAATAATGAAAGAGTACGTTTTAAATCAAAAAAAGGCTGTTGTTGATGAAATTAAAGGTCACATTAACGATGCTAAATCAATGGTTATCGTTGATTACAGAGGACTAAATGTTGGCGAAGCAACAGAACTAAGAGAAAAGTTCAGAAACGAAAATGTAGTATTCAAAGTTTACAAAAATACTATGATGAACTTCGCTTTTAAAGAACTAGGTTTTGAAGGATTCTTGGATTTCTTATCTGGTCCTAACGCAGTTGCATTTAGCATGGACGATCCAATCGCCGCTGCTAGAATAGCAAAAGAATTTGCAGCTGAACACGAAAACTTAGAAATTAAAGCTGGTTATTTAGGAGACAAATTCTTAGATGTTGAAGGTGTGAAGAAAATCGCATCTATTCCTTCAAGAGAAGTTCTTCTTACAAAAATGCTTGGAAGCTTCAAAGCTCCAGTATCAAAATTTGTATATTTAGCAGATGCTATTGCTAAATCAAAACAAGAAGATTCACAAGAAGCTGAATCAAAAGAAACTACTGAAACAGTAGAAGAATAATAAAAAATAAAAATAAATTTGGAGGTAAATATATGTCAATAGATGAAATCTTAGAAGCAGTTGAAGGTTTAACTGTTCTTGAATTAAATGAATTAGTTGAAAAAGCAGAAGAAAAATTTGGAGTATCAGCAGCAGCTCCTGTAGCAGTTGCAGGTGCAGCTCCAGCAGCAGGTGGAGCAGCAGCAGAAGAAAAATCAGAATTTGATGTTATCTTAGCTTCTGCAGGCGATGCAAAAATGAAAGTTATTAAAGCAGTTAAAGATTTAACTGGTTTAGGATTAAAAGAAGCTAAGGCTATCGTAGATGAAGCTCCTAAAGCAATTAAAGAAGGCGCTTCAAAAGAAGAAGCTGAAGAATTAAAATCTAAACTTGAAGAAGTTGGAGCTACTGTAGAATTAAAGTAGTAGAAAAAGTTGAGAGGTTATGTTTTATAACCTCTCTTTTTTAATGCTTGACAATTCGCTATTTTATGATATTATTTACTTGTATTATTAAAATGACTATGAGAAGATGAGTATGTAATAATTTTTTTATAGAGAGTCTTAGCTTGCTGGAATAAGATACTAAATGATTGCAGAATATGGTCTTGGAGTTTGAAAAGTTGAATAGCATTTGCTTTTAAATTTTTTCGGTAGCATCCGTTATCTTATGCTAGGCACTGGAGTGCTAAACAATGAGAGAATATTTCATATTCTAAATTAAGGTGGTAACGCGGATTTTCGCCCTTATATGATGGATAATCATGTAGGGGTTTTTTTATTATTACTAATTGTAGTCACTATTAAATAGGGGGAAGTTATGTCAGAAGAAAAAAAATCATATTATATTACTACGCCGATTTATTATCCAAGTAGTAATTTACATTTAGGTCATACTTATACAACAATCATCGCAGATACTTTAAAAAAATTCAAGAAAATTCAAGGCTATGATGTGTTTTTGACGACTGGTACTGATGAACATGGTCAAAAATTGTTTGAGAAGGCAAAAGAAAAAAATATGGGAGATAATCCATTGAATTATATTGACCCAATCGTTAAAAGTGCAAAGGATTTGTGGAAGAAACTTGACATTGATATAGATAGTTTTGTTAGAAGTACCGACAAGGTTCACGAGAAAAATGTTCAAGAAATTTTCCAAAAATTGTACGATCAGGGAGATATCTATAAATCTACTTACAAAGGACATTATTGTGTGGATTGCGAGGCTTTTTGGACTGAGTCTCAATTAAAGGATGGTAAGTGTCCTGATTGTGGGCGTGATGTTCACTATCATGAAGAAGAATCGTATTTTTTCAGATTATCAAAATACAAAGACAGAATTTTACAATTATACAAAGATAATCCGGATTTTTTGAAGCCAGAATCTCGTAAGAATGAGATGATAAACAACTTTTTAAGCGGAGAATTGGAAGATTTATCTGTTTCTCGTACAAGTTTTGACTGGGGGGTTAAGGTTCCTTTTGATGATAAGCACATAATATATGTGTGGATTGACGCCCTTAGTTGTTATTTGACTGGTATTGGATATGGTCAGGATGAGAAGTTGTTCAATAAGTTTTGGCCATGTGATATCCACCTTGTAGGCAAGGAAATTGTTAGATTTCACACGATTATTTGGCCTGCTTTGTTGATGGCGTTGGATTTGCCGTTGCCAAAGAAGGTGTTTGCTCACGGATGGATTTTGTTCAATGAGGATAAAATGAGTAAATCCAAGGGAAATGTTTATTATCCAGAGCCAATTATTGATTTGTACGGGGTAGATGCGTTAAAATACTACATCTTAAGAGATTTTACATTCGGAAATGATGGTAATTTTACAACAGAAAGATTTATGAATAGATTCAATTCTGATTTGGTCAATGATTTGGGAAATCTAGTAAGCAGATCAGTTTCAATGGTTGAGAAGTATTTTGATGGTGTAATTCCACAACCTAACGAAAACAATGATACTGACAAGGATTTGATGTCTGTCGTTGAAGGTTGCCAATCAAAAGTTGAAACTTTATTGGATAATTTGGATTTTTCTAATGCTTTGGAAGAAATCTGGAAAGTTATCAGACGTGCAAACAAATACATCGATGAAACTACTCCTTGGATTTTAATAAAAGATAATCCAGAAAGATTGAAGACTGTTTTGTACAATTTGATGGATGCTATTAGAGTTATTTGCATATTAAATTCTCCATTTATCACAGAAACTAGCAACAAAATCAAAGAACAAATCGGTCTTTCTGAAATAAAATGGGAAGATGGAAAAGTGTTCGGCAAAACTGTTGCAGGAACTAAGGTTCAAAGAGGAGAAAACTTGTTCAATAGATTGGATATCAAGAAGGAAACTGAAAGATTGAATGAAGTTAACGATAAATTGATTGAAGAACGAACTGGTAAAAAAGTTTCTGAATTGAGAGGAAACAGCGAGGAAGAATCTTCTAAAAAACCTAAGAAAAAATCAAAAAAATCCAAGGTTAAAGAAGAAATCACAATAGATGACTTTGATAAGCTTGATTTGAGAGTTGGACAAATCGTTGAAGCTAAACAACATCCGGATGCAGATAAACTTTTGGTTTTCAAGGTTAAAATCGGCGATGAAACAAGACAAATAGTTTCTGGCATTAAAAACTGGTATGAACCAGAGGATTTGATTGGCAAGAAGGTCATTGTTGTTTACAATTTGAAACCTGTTCAGTTAAGGGGAGTGGAATCTCAAGGTATGCTTCTTGCTGCAAGTAAGGGCGATAAATTGACTATGGCAAGCTTACTTGATTCGGAATTTGAGGATGGAGCGACTGTATCTTAATGGGAGATTATGTAATTTATGACACACATTGTCACTTGACAGATGAAAAATTTGATTTTGATAGGGACAAAATTATCGAAGACTTAAAATCTAATTCTGTTGTAAAAGCGATGCTTCCAAGTGATAATGTTGAAAACTCCGTAAAAGCCATTGAATTATCTGAAAAGTATGATTTTTTGTACAACGCTGTAGGAATCCATCCGGAAGAGGATAGTAGATTTACAGATGAAGATATTTTGAAAATAGAAGAATTGGCTGACAACCCAAAATGCAAGGCTATTGGTGAAATTGGGCTAGATTATCATTATGAATATGACAAACAAAAGCAAAAATATTTGTTTGAAAAACAAATGGAGATAGCTGAAAGGAAAAAATTGCCTGTTATAATTCACACTAGAGATGCAATTCAAGATACTTATGACATATTGGCAAAATATCACGATGTAAGAGGAATAATGCACTCGTATTCTGGTAGTTATGAAATGGCACAAAAATTTATAGAACTTGGATATTATATTTCGTTTAGTGGTGTCGTTACTTTCAAAAACGCTAGAAATGTACAAGAAATATGCGCAAAGCTTCCGATGGACAAGATTTTGGTGGAGACGGACTCGCCTTATTTGACGCCACATCCATATCGTGGGAAAAGGAATGAGCCGAAATACGTCAATCTGGTTTTACAAAAAGTCAGTCTTCTTCACAATATGACTGAAAAACAGGCGGCACGGATAATTTGCAAGAACGCTGACGATATTTTTGGATGGTAAATTATGATAAAAGAAATAATTGTTGTCGAAGGAAGAGATGACGAACAAAGAGTAAAAAGGGCATTGGATTGTGAAGTGGTGTGCACTGGCGGGATTTATTTCGGTGAAAAACTTCTTCAAAGATTAAAAAAAATAAGCAAAGATAGAGGAATTATAATTCTCACAGACCCTGATTATGCGGGAAATAAAATCAGAAAAAGAATCAATGATTTCATTCCTGATGCTAAAAATGCTTTTGTAGCACAGAATTTGTGTATCAAAGATAAAGATATTGGAATTGAGAATGCAAAAGAAGAAGATATCTTAATTGCTATCGAAAATGCTCACCCATCAATCGTCGATAAAAAGAAAGAGTACACGATGGATGATATGATATATTATGGCTTGGTTGGAGATGGTTCGAAGGCTTTGCGAATAAAAGTTGGACAAATTTTGAATATAGGTTATGGCAACGCAAAAAGCTTTCTTAGAATGCTGAATAATTACAATATTTCAAGAGAAAAGTTAGAGGAGGCTATAAATTATGAGTTATAACCTTCACAAGCCTTCATATATTAAGGAGATATTGGATAAATTTGGATTTAAGTTTTCGAAAGCTTTGGGCCAAAATTTTCTTATAGATGGTAATCTTATTGAAAATATTATTGAATACTCAGAAATTACAAAAGATGACTATGTGATTGAAATCGGCCCAGGATTTGGAACATTAACAGAAAGGCTTGTCGACAATTGCAAATTTTTGTACTCTATCGAGATTGATACAAGACTTATGGATGTATTGGGATACACTGTCGGTGATAGGGAAAATTTCCAGATAATCAATGAAGACGTGTTAAAGGTTGATTTAAAAAAACTCGAACACGAAGGGAAAAAATTCAAAGTTGTTGCAAATCTGCCTTATTACATCACGACGCCTATAATAGAGCATTTGTTTAATTACAGAGATATTATAGATTCTATTACAGTGATGGTTCAAAAAGAGGTAGCAAATCGAATGGTTGCGGAAAAATCCAGCAAAGATTACGGTGCACTAAGCCTTTTTGTCAAACAAAATAGCGATGCAAAGATTATTTTGAATGCTCCTAAATTCGTTTTTATGCCTCAACCAAAAGTTGATAGTGCAGTTGTCAATCTCAAGCTTAAAAAATTGGACGAGTCAGTTGACAATGTCTTGCTCACAAATTTAATAAAATCTGGGTTTAGTAAACGAAGAAAGACGATTTTAAATAGTTTATCAACGGGATTCGTGAATATAAAAAAAGAAGATTTAAAAAAAATACTATCTGAGTTGGGCTTGAAAGAAAATTTAAGGGCAGAAAATTTGTCGCTTGACGATTATAAAAACATAACAAAAAAATTAATTGAAAATGATTAATATTTTCAAATAAGGGTATAAATACTGTAGAAACTTTAAGGAGGTATTTTTATGAAAGATGTAACAATTTATACAAGTGATGGATGCCAATATTGTCACGCAGCAAAAGACTATATGGATGAAAACAATGTAAAATATACAGAAAAAAACATTTCACAAGACCAAGAAGCTAGAAAAGAACTTATGAAAAAAGGACATATGGGAGTTCCTGTTACTATCATAGGTGACAAAGAAATTGTTGGTTTTGACCAAGAAAAATTAAAAGAAGCTTTGGGATTATAAGAAAAAAACTACTTGCAAATATGCAGGTAGTTTTTTTAGTGTGAAAAACCCACAGCGAAGTGGGAGTTATATTAGTTTTTGTTTAATTGTTCTAATAAATAATTGACATCTAATCCGTGAACCATGCAAGCTTCTTCCAAACTTTCCATTTGGCTTGCTGGACAACCTATACAAGATAATCCGTTTCTAAATAACACCTCAACAGAATCTGGATTAGTTCTGATAATATCTCCGATTAACATATCTTTAGTAATTTCCATAAAATCACCCCTTTATCATTTATATTCTTATTATAATATAACCTTTGCATTCATTCAAGTATAAAATTTGACCAGCTATGATATAATTTAATAAGAACTAAAATTATAGGTGGTGAGAAATATGAGGGATACAAATTTTAAGCGTCAAGAAATAGATATGGATTTGCTCAATAAATATCTTTCTGATAAAGATTATTTGAAACTCAAAAGCCAAATTCAAAAATACAATCCAGTTGATATTGCCGAATACATCGAGTCATTGGATTTAAAAAGTGCTATGTTGGTTTTTAGATTACTGAACAAAGACGATTGCATCGATGTTTTTTCACATATGGAGAATGACCATAGGACCAGGTTGTTGGACGCATTCAGTGATAAAGAAGTCAAATTCATAGTTGATGAATTGTATTTCGACGATATGATTGACTTGATTGAAGAAATGCCTGCTGGTATTGTCAAAAAAGTGCTCAGACACACTAACAAAAACGAGAGAAATCTTATCAATCAATTCTTAAATTATCCTGAAGACTCGGCGGGTTCTTTGATGACAATCGAATATATTGAACTCAGATCTTATTATACTGTCAGAAAAGCTCTCGAAGTTATCAAAAAAACAGGAGTTGACAAACAGACCGTCTATACTTGTTATGTTACAAACGAAAAGAAAACATTACTTGGATTTGTGTCGCTAAGAACTATAGTGACAAACGAACCAGAAACTCTTATAGAAGATTTGATGGATGAAGATGTAATATATGTACACACAGATGACGACCAAGAAACCGTTGCAGATATGTTCAAAAAATACGGATTTGTAATTCTTCCAGTTGTAGACAATGAAAAAAGACTTACAGGAATAATAACAGTTGACGATATCATGGAAGTTATGGAACAAGAGGCAACAGAAGACTTTCAATTGATGGCAGGTATGAGTCCGGATGAAGATGAATATTTGGATCAAACTGTGTTCACTTTGGCAAAAAAACGTATAGCTTGGCTATTGATTTTGATGATTTCTGCGACGTTTACAGGCTCTATTATGACGCATTACGAAAGTCTAATCGGAAAAGCAATTATTTTATCGGCATTTATTCCTATGATAATGGACACGGGAGGAAATTCCGGCTCACAATCATCAACATTGATAATACGTGGACTGGCGACAGGTGAAATCAGCACCAAAGATTGGTTCAAAGTTTTCTTCAAAGAGTTCAGAGTAGCGATTCTTGTATCAATTGTAATGAGCATTGTTTGTTTCATCAAAACAATGATAGTAGACAGAGTCAGTGTTCCAATTGGATTTGTAGTGTCAATTACTTTGGTATTCACAATAGTAACTGCTAAATTAATCGGCGGAATGTTGCCAATTATCGCCAAAAAATTAAAACTCGACCCAGCAATAATGGCGGGACCATTGATTACAACAATAGTAGACGCGTTGAGTTTGTTAATTTATTTTGAAATGGCACACATCGCACTTGGAATATAAAAAATAAAAATTTTTGAAAAACTATTGACATAATTAAATTATTACTGTAAAATAAAATATTTAATTTGACTTATAGCCCTCTTAGTGATATAATTTATCTAACGATTGAATCTGTTAGGAGGAATAACGTGAAGGAAATTAATGATTTGAACATGATTAGAAGTCAAGTTAGAAATAATATTGGAAAAGATGTTATTGTCGAGGCAGATAAAGGACGAAATAAAATTGTCACTAACAAAGGAACTATTTGTCAAGTGTTCCCAAGCTTGTTCACAATTAAAGTAACTAATGAATATGATTCTGAAAGAACAATTTCTTATACTTACTCAGATATTCTTACATCAACAGTAAAATTGGAATTATGTTAAAAAGCGACCGAGAGGTCGTTTTTTTAGTTTGATTTCACAAATAAACAATAGTATAATCTAATAATAGAGGTGCAATATGAAATTAAAATTATTTATGTCAGAAAAATGCCCAGGTTGTGTAGAAGCAATTGATAAATTACAAAAAGCTGGCATTGAATACGAAATGATAAACATAACAGATTGTATGAAAAATTTAAAAGAATTTTTAAAATTCAGAGACAATCGTGAAGAGTTTGAATCGATAAAAAAAGAAAATAGAGTCGGAATACCTATGATTACTGATGAAAAAACAATCGTCTTCTTCCAAGGTATAGAAGATTTAAGAGTGTTTAATGAAAATAAATAGCTACGCTAAAATCAACCTGTCACTTGATGTAGTAGGCACAAGAGATGACGGTTACCACAATATAGACACGATTATGAACTTAATACAACTCCACGATGTTATTGAAATAACAAGAAATAACAAAAATAAATTGGCATTAAGTTCAAACAGTCAAGATTTTCCGACGGACGAGTCAAACTTAATATGCAAAATATACGATAATTTAAAAAAATTCAGAAACATAAATTCAGGCTACGATGTATTTGTTGACAAACAAATTCCGATTGCGGCAGGACTAGCTGGAGGAAGTTCCAACGCAGCAGAATTTCTGATGTTTGTCGATGAAGATTTGAATCTAAATCTTACACAAGAAGAATACAAAGAAATCTCACGATTGACAGGCGCAGACACCTATTACTTTACTTGTAAAAAATGTGTCAGAGCTACTGGAATAGGAAATGAACTGGAAAGATTATCAGATTTTTCCGGCAAAAAAATAATAATAGTGAATAATGGGATGAAAATATCATCTAAACAGGTCTACGATAAATTGAAGATTGAAAAAGGTGGATTAGATGAAATAGCTAATTTCATCAACAATTGTGAGTATGACAAATTTTATCAATACGCATTTAACGTCATGGAAAGTGTGTCAGAAGAATTAGTAAAAGATATATCAACAATAAAAAAAGAATTGATTAATTTAAAAGCAAACTTATCTTTAATGAGTGGTTCGGGACCAACTGTGTTTGGGATTTTCGAAAACACTGAAGACTATGAAAATTGCTATAATAAATTAAAGGATAAGTATAAGTATGTATTTAAAACAAAAACCTTATAATAAAATAGGCTTTGTAGATTCAGGACTAGGCGGACTAACAGTATTCAAAAAAGTAAAAAAACTAATGCCGAACAAGCAATATATATATTTTGCTGACTGCAAAAATGTTCCATACGGCTCAAAAACAAGAGATGAAATGCTTGAAATATCTGACAATATTGTCAAATTTTTCAATAATAAAAATATAGATTTATTGATAGTTGCGTGCAATACGCTGACATCAATAGCACTAGAACATATGAAAAAATCAGCAAAATTTGACATTATTGGAGTAGTAGATTACGGAGTAAGATCGGCACTGCAACAGACTATAAACAAAAAAGTCGGAGTAATAGCTACAAAGGCGACGGTAAATAACGGACTGTACAAGAAACTCCTCGAACACAATCACATTGAAGTGCTACAATCAGCTTGCATTGACTTTGTTAGTATCGTAGAAGAAGGGTGCAAAAATGACGAGTTGATTATGGAAAAAGTCGAAGAATACATCAAGCCAATAGTTGAATTTGGAGCAGACACGATAATTTTGGGGTGTACACATTATCCTATATTGTTGGATTACCTAAAAAAATACACCGGAGAAAAAATAAAATTCATAGACCCCGCAGACTTGCTATCACAAGATGTATATGAAATTTGTGGCAACTATGAAAATAGAAGCAATGTTGAATACTATGTCACGAAAAAACCAGTGGATTTTCAAACAAACGGCTCAAAAATTATGGGAGAACCAATAGAAAAAGTTATAGAAATGGAGAGATAATATGCAATTGGAACACGAAAAGACAAACATTTGGAATATGGTAGATGAAAAAGAACACAAAGAAATATATGCCTATGGAGAAAGATACAAGAATTTCCTAGACAATTGTAAAACAGAAAGAGAAGCAACACAATTCATAATAAATCAAGCAAAACAAAACGGATTTATAGAACTTAAAGAAGCATTGAAAAACAAAATAAAAAAAGGTGACAAAATCTTCATCAATAACAAAGGAAAATCTTGTGTATTAGCGGTTATTGGTGATGACATAAACGAAGGACTAAACATAGTTGGAGCTCACATAGATTGCCCAAGATTAGATTTAAGAGCGGTACCATTTAATGAAGATAAAAACATATTAATGATGAAAACTCATTATTATGGAGGAATAAAAAAACATCAATGGACAACAATACCACTAGCAATGCACGGAGTTATCTTCACAAATGAAGGGAAAAAAGTAGAAATCAAAATAGGTGAAAAAGAAGACGAACCAGTATTCTACATCACAGAATTATTGGCACACTTATCAAAAGATTTGAACGCAAAAACACTAGGACAAGCAATCGAAGGGGAAAAACTATCGATAATTGCTGGACATGACAGCTACAATTTCAAAGATGAAAAAGAAAATCCTATAAAAAAATGTATATTAAAATATTTAAACGAAAAATACTCAATCACAGAATCGGATTTCCAAATAGCAGAAATCGAAATAGTACCAGCAACAAAAGCCAGAGATGTTGGATTTGACGGAGCAATGATAGCAGCACATGGTCATGACGACAGAGTATGCTCTTATGCAACATTAGAAGCAATTCTAAAAGTTGACAGCCCAAAAAGAACCGCAATTGCACTATTTGTAGACAAAGAAGAAATTGGCTCAGTTGGTAATACATCAATGAAAGCACCATATATGGAAAATATGATTGCAGAAATAGCAAACAATCAATCTGAAAAATTCAACGACTTGACAATGAGAAGAATTTTAGCAAATTCAAAAGTGCTATCAGCAGATGTAACAGCAGCAATCGACCCATTGTATTCAGAAGCAACTGAAGACTCAAACACAGCTCTTTGTGGATGTGGAATTTCAATAGCAAAATTCACAGGACATGGCGGAAAATTCAACTCAAATGATGCTAACCCAGAATTTTTAAACGAACTAAGAGAATTATTCGAAAAAGAAAATGTAATCTGGCAAACAACAGAACTTGGGAAAATTGACCAAGGAGGCGGAGGAACTATAGCCTATATACTTGCAAACAAAGGAGCAGAAGTAGTAGATATGGGTACTGCAATGTTATCGATGCATGCCCCAGTAGAATTACTATCAAAAGCAGATTGCTATATGACAAGTAAAGCTTACCACGCATTTTTAAAATAAAATAAAATAAAAAATAAAGCACTTGACAACTAGTGTATATATTGATATCATATAAAAGCACTTGAAGTTAAGTGCTTTTTAAAATGCAAAACAAAAAGCA
>NZ_CAMXVC010000007.1 GCF_947252345.1 uncultured Finegoldia sp. | reverse complement strand
CTTAAAATTTTCTTACAAAGAAAAAGAAAAGGAGATGTTATTTAATGAATAATAGTTATGATGAAAGAGTCAAATTTGTTAATGGAAATTATCACTCTTTAGTTCACGCAAGAAAGCCAAAAGGCATAGATGATAAGAAAGCCTACATTATAGGTACTGGTATTGCTGCATTGGCTGCGGGTGGATTTTTAGTAAAAGATGCTCACATGAAAGGCGAAAATATTACTTTTATTGAACAATTAGAATTGCCTGGTGGAAGTTTGGATGGAGAATTTAAGGCTGAACACAGAGGATATGTTGCCAGAGGCGGTAGAGAAATGGGTCACCATTTTGAAACTTTGTGGGACTTGTACAGTGCGATTCCATCATCTGAAAATCCAGAGGAATCAATACTAGATCATTTCTTCTACACTAACTTAGACGATCCAAATTTCAGTAAATGTCGTATAACTCATGAAAATGGTAAAAGATATGATGAAGAAAAATTCAACTTATCAGACAAAGCTTTGAAGGAAATTGCAGAGCTTACAATTACAAAAGATGAAATCTTACAAAACAAACAAATTGATGAAGTTTTCTCAGAAGAAACTTTGAATAGTGATTTCTGGATTTTGTGGAGATCAATGTTTGCGTTCCAAAACTGGAATAGTGCTTTGGAAATGAAATTGTATTTGAACAGATTTATCCACCATGTTGGAGGACTTCCTACACTTTCAGCTCTTCAATTTACTCAATACGACCAATACGAATCTATCGTTAAACCGATAGTTAAATGGTTAGAAGAAAAAGGTGTTAAATTTGAATACGGAATCACTGTAAAAGATGTTGATTTTGATATAACTGCTGATAAGAAAGTTGCTACAAAATTGGTAATGGAATCAAGTAAAGGTGAAGACAAATCAATTGATTTAACTGAAAATGATTTGGTGTTTATAACTAATGGATCAATGACTGAATCATCAAGCTACGGTGACGATGAGACTGCAGCAACTTTGAGTGCTGATCTTGGCGGAAGCTGGGATTTATGGAGGAATATAGCATTAAAATCAGATGAATTCGGCAAACCTGACAAATTCTGTAAAAATGTTGAAAGAACTAACTGGGAATCTTGTACTGTAACTGTTCATGGTGGTAAAGTTATCGACTATATCGAAAATATTACTAAGAGAAATCCTTACACAGGAAAAGTAGTTACAGGTGGTATCGTAACTGTTAAGGATTCAAATTGGTTGATGAGCTGGACGATTAACAGACAACCACAATATGTTGGTCAACCAAAAGAAGATATTTGCGTTTGGGTTTACGGATTATTTACTGACAAAGACGGAAATTATATCAAAAAAACTATGAGAGATTGTACAGGAAAAGAAATCACAAAAGAATGGTTATATCATATAGGTGTTCCTGAAGCAGAAATCGATCAATTATCACAAGATTGTTCAGCAATTCCTGTAATGATGCCATATATTACAAGTCATTTTGAACCTCGTGAATTTGGCGACAGACCTTACGTTGTTCCTAAAGGAGCTGTGAACTTTGCATTCCTTGGACAATTTGCAGAAACACTGGACAAACCTGGCAGAGATACTGTATTTACTACAGAATATTCTGGAAGAACAGCAATGGAAGCTGTATATGCATTGTGTCATGTTGAAAAGGGAATTCCAGAAGTTTACGCTTCAAGATACGATTTGAGATATTTATTAAATGCAGTTAGTGCACTTAATGATTACGAAAAACCTGACCTACCAATTCCAAAATTGTTAGCTCATAGTATTGGAAAGAAAATAGAAGACACTGATATCGAATTAATGTTAAAAGAAAATAATTTGATTTAGATTTGTTAATATCCCTGGAATTTATTTTCTGGGGATATTTTTTTGTTTTAATTTGTAATAAAATATACAAAAGGGGATGAAAATATGGACAGAAGGAAAATAGATCGAATCAAAGGAGCGCTTTTTGCTTTTGCGATAGGTGATAGCATGGGAGCTACTACTGAATTTATGACTGAAGACGAAATTTCAAAAATCTACGGAAAAGTCACTGATATATTAGGTGGAGGATGGCTTGATTTGAATCCAGGAGAATGCACTGATGATACTGATATGAGTATTTGCGTTATGAATTCTTTGATGGAAAATGACCGTGATAATTTTGAGAAAAATACTATGAAAAATTTCGTGGAGCGGTACAATACTCATCCAAGAGATATTGGCAATCAATGTAGACGTGCAATCGAACACTACATTCAGTACGAAATATTTATCGAAGAAGATGATACAGCGCTTGGAAATGGAAGTTTGATGAGAGCACTTCCTTGTGCACTTCTAGATAATGAAATTTCTGAAGATTTGAATATAAAACAAGGACGACTCACTCACAATAACGAAATGTGTGATAATATTTTACTCGAATACACACAAATTATCAGAGATAATATCAACGGGAAAAACCACGAACTAAAAGATACGCAATTGTTAAAACCATCTGGATATATCGTGAACACATTCAATAATGCGATTCATTGGGCGAAGGAAAATTCGATTGAAGATTGTATTATAAACGCTGTAAATCACGGGGGAGATTCTGACACGATAGCGGCAATTGCAGGAAGTATCAGCGGCTCGATTCATGGATATTCTACAATTCCTAAAAAGTGGATTGACAAATTAGACGAAAATGTAAAAGAGCAAATTGAAAAATTTGTAGAATATTTGAAAAATCAAATATAAGCAATAAAAAAATCCTGCGTAATGCAGGATTTTTGCTGTTTATTATTCTGTTATATCTTCGCCGTTGTAAGCGTGAGTATATATCATTTTTACTATTTCTGGATTTGATTCACGTGGATTTGTCAAAGTACAAGGGTCTTCAAAAGCGTTCTTGCTCATTTCATCCAATACTTCGTCGAATTTTTCCTTGTTAAATCCGAATTTGTCTTCAACTTCTTTTAATGTTGGTGGAATACCAACTTTCTTAGCTAATTCTCTAACAGCTAGTGGATAATCTTTAACTCCCAATTCTTTTTCAATCCAGTCAACCTTATCAGTTGCTTTTCTGTTGAATTGTGTGATGTATGGAAGAAGAATTGCATTTGCAAGTCCGTGAGTAATTCCGAACATACCACCGATTTTGTGTGCTAATGAGTGAACTAAACCAAGAGATGCTGATGTAAATGCGATACCAGCCATTGTAGATGCGTTGTGCATTTTTTCACGAGCTTGCATATCATCTGGGTTTTCGCAAGCTTTTGGTAAGTTTTCAAATACCAATTTCAAAGCGTGAATTGCAAGAGCATCTGTGTAATCATTTGCAATGTTTGAAACTAAAGCTTCAGTTGCGTGTGCGACAACATCCATACCTGTGTTTGCTGTAACAGATTTTGGCATCTTAGAAGGTAAAACAGGATCTACGATTGCGATATCTGGAACAATATGGTCAGAAACCAATGGATATTTTATGTGAGTTTCTGTGTCAGTAATAACTGAGAACGCAGTGATTTCACTTGCAGTACCTGAAGTTGATGGGATACCAACAAATTTTGCCTTCTTGCGAAGCTCTGGAAGAGAACCAGGTTGAACAATGTCTTCGAATTTTAATTCTGGATGTTCATAAAAAGCCCACATACCTTTTGCAGCGTCCATTGCAGAACCGCCACCTAAAGCTACAATCCAATCAGGCTCAAATTCTAACATTTTTTTCGCGCCAGCTTCAACTGTTTGTACTGATGGATTTTCTTCAACGCCATCGAAAACACAAACTTCCATGCCAGCTTTTTTCAATTCGTCACATGCTCTATCTATGAAACCATTTTTCTTCATAGAATTTCCACCTGTAACAATAATCGCTTTCTTTCCTTTTAATTCACTTAACTTTGAAAATGCCCCTTCACCAAAGTGAATAAATCCTGGAATATGAAGTACTCCATTTGCCATAAAAATCACTCCTTGTAAAATATTTACAAAAACGTATTCGCTTCTGCTATAATAATATTATAACAATATATCCCAGAAAAAGTCAAATGAAAAAAATATTTCTTAACAAATAATCATTATTATCTTAAAGACTTTTACCGTGATAAATAACAATGATTATTTAAAACATACTTTTATTTTTGGGAAAGCATTTGTATAATATTATTAAAAAATAAGGAGGTAAAAATGTCAGAAAAAGAAAATATAAAATTTAAAAAAATAAGCTTCAAAATATCGCTCGTAATTTTAATATTTTTGTTTGCGATTGGAGTATTGTTTTTTAAGTCGGCAGAATTTCAAAGATTTAAAAAAAATTTAAAAAGCGAATACAGCGGAGGAATAAAGAGAGAAATCATTATCTACAATGCAGAAGGAAAAGAAATTTTCAGAAAAGAAGGTAAATTCGATTTTACTTATGATGACAAATGTATAGAATACATCGACACACAAACGGATTTAAAACACAACGTATTCGCAGGAGACAACTCGACTGTAATAATCAACGAATTGAAATAAAAAAACGGTAGCTAAAAAGCTGCCGTTTTTATGGTGGAGATGAGGAGAATCGAACTCCTGTCCAAAAATATATTCATAAGAACTTCTCCGAGTGCAGTCAGTTAATTTTTATTCGTCGACCAAAATTTAACTGACAAAACCATAATCGATATATCCTCTTAAATAATCCCGTATGCCAGAGGAAAACAAACGAGATGTTCCTGCTCATTAGTTGAGATTCAAAAAGAAAACGCAGGACGATTTTTTAGCTTTTGAATCGGCCGCCGTTATTAGGCAGCTAGTGCGAAGTTATTATCTTCAGCGTTTATATTTAGTTGTCCTTTTTTTACGTTTGTAGACGAAAACGACTCGCTATTCAAACTTCAATATCCCTGTCGAAACCAAGACATCCCCGTATTTGACAATTTAATTTTACCACAAAATGCCTATTTCTTCAAATAATTGCTAATTTCTGGTACATATTATAAAATATAATTAACAAATTATTTGGAGGTTTTTATGAAAATTGCAATAGCAGCAGACCATGGCGGATTTGAATTAAAAAATTCAATGGTTGAATATATAAAAAGTTTGGGAAATGAAGTTGTGGATTTGGGAACAAATTCAGCTGATTCAGTAGATTATCCAGATTATGCAAAGAAAGTTTGCGAAGAAATCCAAAAAGGAAACTGTGAGCTTGGAATTTTGATTTGTGGAACAGGAATCGGTATGAGCTTGGCGGCAAACAAGTTAAAAGGAATCAGAGCTGCGTGCGTTTCTGATGTGTACAGTGCGAAAATGAGCAGAAACCACAACAACGCAAATGTTTTGTGCATTGGAGCTCGTGTTGTTGGAGATGAGGTTGCAAAATTAATCATCAAAACTTTTTTGGAAAATAAATTTGAAGCTGGTCGCCACCAAAGAAGAGTCGACAAGATTATGTCGTTTGAAAAAGAAAACAGGGAATTATAAAATGGCAAAAAAAGCTTTAATCATCGATGGCTCATCTCTTTTGTTTCGAGGATTTTATGCAATAAGAGATTTGACAACGAAAGACGGAGTGCACACAAACGGCGTTTACGGGTTTATGAATATGTATTATTCTGTGATGGAAAAACTCAGCCCTGATTTGGTGTGCGTTTGTTTCGACAGAAAAGAGCCGACGTTCAGGCACGAAAAATACTCAGAATACAAGGGCAACCGACAAGAAACTCCTCAGGAACTCATAGCTCAATTTGATTTGTTGAAAAAATTGTTGGCTGCGATGGGAGTGACATACATTGATTTAAAAGGCTACGAAGCAGACGACATCGCTGGGACATTGGCAAAACAAGCATCTGAAAAAAGCTACGATGTGTACTTGTTGACAGGGGACAAGGATTATCTTCAATTAATCGACCAAAATACAAAAGTTGTTCTCACAAAAAGGGGAATAACTGAAACAAAAATTTACGATGTCGATGAATTAAAAAAAGACTACGGAATTACACCTAAGCAAATGATTGATTTGAAAGGTTTGATGGGAGATAAATCAGACAATATTCCAGGGGTTGATGGTGTTGGCGAGAAAACTGCCCTCAAATACATCCAAAAATATGGAAGCATCGAAGGCTTGTACGAAAACATCGACGAAATTTCAGGCAAAAAGACAAAGCAAAAAATCATCGATGGGGAAGATATAGCGTATTTGAGCCGTGAACTTGGAACCATTGACAGAAATGTTCCACAAGATTTGATGGGATTTACGATAGACGATTGCATAATCAAACAACCGGATGAAAATGAATTGATAGAAGTGTTGACCAAGCTAGAGTTCAACAGCTTTATAAAAAAACTTCCAAATGAACAATCCGAAGAAAAATGTGAGTTTGAAATATTGGACGAAAATATCGAAGCAATAAAAGCCTATATTAAAGAAAACAAAAAGTTTACTTTTGCTTTATTTAACGATGGATTTTATGTTGACAATGAAGCCGTAATATTTGCAATCTACACTGACAAAGTCTACATCACAAGAAATGTCGAATTGGTAAAATCCTTCAAGAGTGAGTTTGAAGCAGATGATATCAACAAGCTTTCGTTTGACATAAAACCTTGTATTTATCATTTAATGAGATACGGCATCGATATTTCATACAACTATGACGATGTAGTGATAATAGAATATCTGCTCGACCCTTCCAAGACAAGCTACGGAATGGAAAGGTCTGACCCTAAAATCGTGGGCTACGATTTCAAATCGCTAGAAGACATCACAGGCAAAGGAAAATCCAAGAAAACTATTTTGGAATCTGACGAAAATTTAATAAACAACTATGTAGTTAAATATATGACGTTTACGAACAAATTATTCGAAAAAATTTCCGAAATAGAAAAAGAAAATATGACGCATTTGTATCGCGATGTTGAAATTCCACTTATAAAAGTGTTGTGCGATATGGAATTTACGGGAGTTTGTGTGAAAAAAGAAACTCTGGTCGAAATGGGAGAAATGTTCGAGGAAGAAATCAAACAAATCGAAGCAGATGTTGAAGAATTAATTGGAAAAAAAATCAACATCAATTCATCAAAACAATTGGCAGAAGTTTTGTTTGAAGATTTAGAACTACCTGTGATAAAGAAAAACAAAACAGGCCCATCGACAGACCAAGAAGTGCTCGAAGCGTTGAGCGGAAGACATGAAATCATCGATTATATATTGAGATATCGAACAATTACAAAACTCAAAACAACCTACATCGATGGAATGGTCGATTTAATCAAAGAAGAGGGCAAAATCCACACCACTTTCCAACAGACGATTGCACAGACTGGAAGGATAAGTTCTACCAATCCAAACCTTCAGAACATTCCAATCAAAACAGACGAAGGAAAACTCATCAGAAAAGCATTTGTACCATCAAATGACAATGTGCTTTTAGATGCGGATTATTCACAAATCGAGCTAAGAGTTTTGGCGGATTTGGCAGATGATGAGGTGATGATAGATGCCTTCAAAAAAGGAGCTGACATTCACAGAAAAACAGCGAGTGAAGTGTTCAAAGTCGACTTTGACAAAGTTACACCACTTCAAAGGTCCAACGCAAAAGCCGTGAATTTTGGAATAGTTTACGGGATTGGAGATTATTCTTTGAGCAAAGACCTTCACATCACCAGAAAAGAAGCCAAGGAATACATCGACAACTACCTAAACACATATAAGGGAATCAAAAAATATATGCAGGATATCGTCGAAATAGGCAAGGAACAAGGATATGTAGAAACAATAATGAACAGACGAAGATACATTCCTGAATTGAAATCCAAAAACTACAACGTGAGAAGCTTCGGAGAACGTGTCGCACTCAATACGCCAATTCAAGGCTCTGCTGCAGATATAATCAAAGTCTGTATGGTGAAATTCTACGACAGATTGAGAAATGAAAACCTAAAAGCGAAGTTAATCCTACAAGTACACGACGAGTTAATCGTAGATTGCCCAGAAGATGAAAAAGAAAAAGTTTTGCAAATAATGAAAGACGTAATGACTCATGCAGTTGAGCTTAAAGTTGATTTAAAAATCGATGTGCAAAGTGCAAAAAATTGGTATGATGCAAAATAAAAAAATAATTGTAATCGCTGGAAATATCGCAAGCGGAAAAAGCAGTGTTTGCAAAAGAATTAAAGAAAAAGGATTTGTTGTCATAGATTTGGATGAAGTAACACACCAAATCTATGGCAAAGGAGAAAAACTTTACTACAAATTAATAGAGGAGTTTGGAGAGGAGATTTTAGGCGAAAATTTGGAAATTGACAGAAAAAAACTCTCTAAATTTGTATTTAATTCAAAAACAATGCGAAAAAAACTTGAAGAATTAACACATACTGATATAATATTAAGAGTAGTAAATATAATTAAAAAGGAAAAGTCTGATTTGATTTTTCTGGAAGTTTCTATGTATGTGGAAGCGAAAAGTCTGATACTAGACAACATCGAGGTCGATGAGGCATGGGTAGTAGTATCCGACAACGATATTAGAATTAAAAGAATAATGAAAAGAGACAACGTCGATTTTGATATGGCAGTTAAAAAGATAAATTCGCAGTATGATTATCAAACATTGACAAGTGATTTTGATGAAGTTATAACGAACAACTCATCATTAGAAAAATTAGTCGCTGAAGTTGACGATTTGATAGATAGGAAAAAATTATGAAATTTATTAAAAGATTTTTTTTAACAATAATAACGATTTTTGTGATTTTATTTTTGGTTGGGTTTGGCGTGAGTGCATACAGCACTATGAGTAGACCTGTAAAATATGTTGATTTGGTAAACACATATTCCAAACAGTACAACGTCGATCCACTTTTGGTTATGAGCGTAATCAAAGTTGAATCCGATTTTAACCCAGACGTTCAATCAAAGGCAGGAGCGTTGGGGCTAATGCAATTGATGCCTGACACTGCAGAAAGCATCAACAATATGAGAAACACCCATTTCACAGTAGATGATTTGAAAAAACCTGACAAGAACATTGAAATGGGAACGGCGTATTTGTCGTACTTATTGCACCACTTCAAAAACCATGACTTGGCAATTGCAGCATATAACGGGGGAATTGGAAATGTTAAGGAATGGTTGGCGAACGAATCATTTTCAAAAGATGGAAAAACTTTGAGCGATATTCCATCATCAGAAACAAAGTATTACGTGGTCAAAGTCGACAATCAATACAAAATTTACAAGATTTTTTATGAAGATACTGTCTTGAAAGACAATATGCACAAAGATTTTAAGGTTTGGGCTAAAAATTACTTCAAATTAATCAAAAATATCATAAATAAATACTAAAAAAAGACCTTTATAAGGTCTTATTCACGCAGAGGTGGTGGAATGGTAGACACGCTGTCTTGAGGGGGCAGTGAGAGCAATCTCGTGAGAGTTCAAATCTCTTTCTCTGCACCATTTTTATTTTATTAAAGGGGTGATAAAATGAGTTTAGAAAATCTGACTTTCAAAGGCGGATTTCACATGGATGACCACAAATCCTACACTCAAAATTGTCCTTTAGATACAAATTTTAAACCAAGTACGGTTTATATTCCTATGCACCAACACATAGGTGCTCCTTGCACACCGATGGTTGCCGTTGGAGACGAGGTAAAAGTAGGACAAAAAATTGGAGAATCTAAAGCGGCGATATCAGCACCTGTCCACAGTTCAGTAAGTGGTAAGGTTGTGAAAATTGAGCAGATGGTATTGTCAAATGGTCAAAAAGGTGAAGTTGTAGTAATCGAATCAGACGGTTTAGACGAAATAGGATACACTGAAACTAATGATGATTTTACACAATTATCAAAAGAAGTTATCCTAGAAAGAATTAAGGAAGCTGGCATTGTCGGCTTGGGTGGAGCAGGATTTCCTACACATCTTAAGATGAAGAAAAAACCTGAATACAACATCGAACAGGTTATATTGAATGGGGCAGAATGCGAACCTTACTTGACAAGCGACCAACTTAATATGGAATTATATCCTCAAAAAGCAATTGGTGGATTGAAAATAATCATGAAACTGATGGATTGTGAAAAAGGATACATAGGGGTTGAGGATAACAAACAAAAAGCTATCGGAATTTTGAAAAACGCATCTAAAGATGAAAAAAATATTTCGATTTGTTCTGTTAAAACTAAATATCCACAAGGTGATGAAAGAAGACTTATCAACGCTATAACTGGTAAGAAAATTTCAAAAGCACAAAGGTCAAACGAAAGAGGAGTTCAAGGATTGAATATTTCAAGTGCTATGGCGATTTATGATGCCGTAGTTCACAGTATTCCTTTGACTCATAGAATTGTAACTATGACAGGTTCTGCAATCAAAGAACCTAAAAATGTTTACGTTCCAATCGGAACTAAATTCAGAGATTTAGTTGATTATTGTGATGGATTCAAAGAAACTCCATACAAAATTGTTGTCGGTGGACCTATGATGGGTGCGTGCCAATATGATTTGGAAGCTCCAACTGTTAAAACAACAGGTGGTCTTATTTTCATGAACGAAAAAGACGCCACTCTCGCTTCTCCAGACCCTTGCATTAAATGTGCGAAGTGTGTAGATGTATGTCCAATTCACTTATTGCCATTGTTCTTGCAATTGAAATCATTGAATGGCGATTTTGAAGGAGCAGAAAAATTGCACTTGAATGACTGCATAGAATGCGGAACTTGCAGCTATATTTGTCCATCAAATAGACCATTAGTAGAAGCAATTGTACACGCAAAGACTCAATTAAAAGCACAAAAGAGGAAAAGGGGATAGTCTATGGAAAACAAAGAAATCAAAAAACAAGAGTACGACTTATCTCATTTAATCGTAGAAGCTGCTCCTCATCAAAGAAGCGCAGAATCTATTCAAAGAATAATGCTAGATGTTATCATCGCATTGGTTCCTGCTTTGATTATGAGTGTTTACGAATTTGGAATGAGAAGTTTAGTGTTGGTAATAGCGGCAGTGATTACTTGCGTATTATCAGAATATTGTTATCAAAAAATAATGAAACAACCTTCAACTATTTCAGATTTATCTGCTGTTGTTACGGGGATTTTGTTGGCATTCAACGTTCCAGTTACATTGCCGATTCCGATGATAGTTATAGGCTCTGTTTTTTCTATAATAATTGTTAAACAATTATTTGGCGGAATAGGTTCAAACTTTATGAACCCAGCACTTGCTGGACGTGCTTTTATTATGGCAAGTTGGGCATCTGCTATGAGTAACTACACAGCACCACTAACACAAAAAGGTGTTGACGCTGAAACTTATGCGACAGTTTTGTCTGGCGGTCAACCAGTAAGTTTCTTAGACGCATTCATCGGAAACTTAGGTGGAACAATTGGTGAAGTTAGTGCATTGGCATTGCTTATAGGTGTAGCATATCTTTTATACAGAAGGGTAATTACTCTTAGAATACCAGTAGTGTACATATTGACAACATTTGTTACATTACTTATTTGCGGTGTAGGATTTGAAGACGCAGCTATGAACATTTTCATAGGTGGTTTGATTCTTGGTGCATTCTACATGGCTACAGATTATTCTACAAGTCCGGTTACTCCCAAAGGACAAATTATTTTCGCAATTGGCTGTGGATTTTTCACAGCGATTATAAGACAATTTGGTAATCTTCCAGAAGGTGTGTCTTATGCGATAATATTTATGAACTGTGCGGTTCCATTTATCGATCAGTATACAGTTCCAACACCAATCGGTAGAGGGGGTAAACAAGGAATATGAGAGAATCAATAAGTTTAGCTATAAGATTGTTCATTATCACAGCAATTAGTGCGATTGTACTTGCATTTAGTAACCAAGTTACAAGTCCTATAATTGAAGCAAAAAGGTTGGCAAATTATCAAAAATCTTTGAAGGTTGCTTATCCAAAAGCAGAATCATTCAAGGCAGTTGACCCTGCAAAATTAAAAGATTTACAATCTAAAGACGAAAATTTGAATGACGTACAAGAAGCCATCCAAGGTGGCAAAACTGTAGGTCATGTATATAAAACTACAGGCGTCGGTGGATATTCAGGAAATGTAGTATTCGTAATCGGCGTAGACAATGAAGAAAAAATAGTTGGATATTCAATTCTTGAAACGCAAGAAACTCCAGGTATCGGCAGTAGAATAGGTGAGCCTGAGTTTGTGAATGCGGTAATTGGAAAATCCATGAAAAAAGAAATAAAAGCTGAGAAAAAACCTCAAGCTGACAATGAAATACAAGCTTTGAGTGGGGCTACTTACTCCACTACTGCAGCTAAGAACGCATTGAATGTAGCACAAAAAGCTAATGCGGGATTAAAATAAGGAGGCTAGATTATGAAAACTAAAGCATCAGAAGTATTTAAGAGTAGTATTCTAAAGAACAACCCGGTTTTAATCCAATTAGTTGGTTTGTGTTCTGTACTTGGTGTATCAACATCAGTTCAAAACGCAATTGGTATGACTGCGGCGTTCACATTCGTATTGATATGTTCAAATATCGTAATATCATTACTTAGAAATTTCATACCATCAAAAGTTAGAATACCTGCGTATATCGTAGTTATCGCAACATTTGTAACATTAGTTTCAATGATACTAGAAGCATTTGTACCAGCATTGTATGCTTCATTGGGAGCATTCGTTCCACTTATCGTAGTAAACTGTATAATTTTGGCAAGAGCTGAATCATTTGCATCTAAAAATGGTCTATTCTTATCATTATTAGATGGTATTTCAAATGGTTTGGGATATGGAATTGTAATCTGTTTGGTTGCATTCATAAGAGAATTATTAGGTTCAGGTAAGATTTTGGGAAATCTTGTCATCGGGAAAATACCTCCAATTGGTATCATGGCAGCAGCTCCTGGAGCATTTATGGTTTTGGGATGCTTACTAGCAACTTACAATTATTTCTTGACTAAACAAGAAAGAAAGAAGAACAATATGAGAGGTGAAAACTAATGTTAGCAAATATATTTAAAATAATAGTTCTCTACTTATTGGTAAACAACTATGTATTTGGTCAATTCTTGGGACTTTGTCCATTGATAGGTGTATCCTCAAAAACTGAAACAGCTATCGGTATGGGTATGGCAGTATTTTTTGTAATAACAATAGCGTCTGTCATCACTTATATTTTCCAAATTCAAATACTAGAGAGATTTCACATTGAATACATGCAAACCATAGTGTTCATATTGGTAATAGCAACTCTAGTACAATTTGTAGAAATGGCATTGAAGAAACTGAGTCCTAATTTGTATTCGGCACTCGGTGTGTTCCTTCCTCTTATCACTACAAACTGTGTAGTATTAGGGGTTGCATTGGCAAATATAAAAGAAAAATACAACTTAATCGAAACAATTGCAAGTGCTATCGGTGCTTCTCTTGGTTTCATTTTGGCGATAACTTTATTATCTGCAATCAGAGAAAGAGTCGCATTAAGTAAAAATGTTCCTGAAAGTTTTAAAGGTGTACCAATTGCGTTTATTACAATCGGATTGATGGCGATGACATTCTTTGGATTCGGCGGATTGGTATAGGAGGCATTAAATGACAATTTTAACTCCATTTATAATTTTGGGAACGTTGGGAATTTTATTTGCGCTATTGTTGGGATACGCATCTAAAAAATTCGAAGTTCAAGTAGATAGACGAGTATTAAAAGTAAGAGAAATGTTGCCTGGAGCAAACTGCGGTGCATGTGGATTTCCAGGTTGTGATGGACTTGCAGATGCGATTGTAAACAAAGGAGCTGCTTGCAATTCTTGTCCAGTAGGTGGAAAGGAAGTTGCAGACAAACTAGCGGCATTTATGGGAGCAGACGCTGTCGATTCAGTAAAACAAGTTGCCTGTGTAATGTGTCAAGGAAAACCAGAATACGCAACAGAAAAATTCAAATACAAAGGCATAATGGATTGTAGAGTAAATCATAATTTACAAGGTGGAAGCAAAACTTGTCCTAACGGATGTTTGGGATGTGGAACTTGTGTTCATGTTTGTGATTTTGATGCAATTCACATCATTGATGGCATTGCAATTGTAGACAAAGAAAAATGTACATCTTGCAAAAAATGTATTGAAATTTGTCCAAGAGATATCATCAAACTTGTAGATTACGACCAAGAAGTTTACGTAAGATGTAACAGCCACGATAAAGGAAAAGATGTAAGACAGTATTGTAAAGTTGGATGTATTTCTTGTGGAATTTGTGCAAAAATGTGCCCTGATGGATTCAAAGTTGAAGACAACTTAGCTCATTTCAATTACGCTGAAGGATTGGATAAAGAACAAGTTCAAAAGGCGATAGACAAGTGTCCTACAAAAGCAATTTATCCAGGATTAAAAATCAAAGAAGAACAAGCAAAGGCTAAGGCAGAGGAAGCTAAAGTCAAAGAAGCTTAAAAATTTTGACAGACCGTCACATTAAATATGACGGTCTGTTTTTTATTGAAAACAATTTTTGAAATTAAAATTTTAGGAATTAAAAATTTTTTTGGAATTTAAGAATAAGAATATAATGATTTTTAAATTTTAGAAAATTTTGTTTTGTTTTATAAAAATTAAAATCGCAGTTTAAAATGCAAAAGTATCGGGTATATAATGGAGAAGTTATTATTTATTAGTAGCTAATAAAAACTAAGGAGGGTTATCATGGCAGATTATTTGGTATTCATAGGAATATTGATTATTGTAGTTGGTTTTGCTTTAAAACTTGACGTTTTGGGAATAGTTTTACTTGCAGGGCTGGTTACAGGTCTTGCTGGGGGACTTGGATTAGCAGGAACGTTGAAAATAATGGGAGAGGGATTTGTAAATAATAGGCTAATGAGTTTGTTTTTAATTTCTTTTCCTGTAATTGCAATTATGGAGAGATACGGGCTTAAGGAAAAGGCGAAGGATTTTATTTCTAAATTTAAACTTGCCAGTGCGGGTTCTGTTTTGTGGATTTATTTGTTTATAAGATGGGTTGCGGCGGCGTTTTCTTTGAGGCTTGGTGGTCACGTTCAATTTATTCGTCCATTGATTTTGCCGATGGCAGAAGGAGCGGCTTTGAAAAAAGTTGATTTGACCGAAGTTAGGCTTGACGAATTAAAGGGACTTGCAGCTGCTGTTGAGAATTATGGTAATTTTTACGGACAAAATATATTTCCACTAGCATCGGGCGTTTTGTTGATGCAAACGACTTTGAAGGATGCAGGTTATCCGTTGGAAACTGCCGATATCGCAAAATGGTCGATTTTTGCCGGTGTTAGTATGTTGGTTATTTCTTTAATACAATGCTTTATGTTTGAAATGAAACTTAGAAAGGACAGTAAAAATGCTTGATTTTTTTGTAGATAATAAAATAATTCTTGACGAAATAGCATATATGTTGTGTGCGGTTATTTGCATAATGGCAGGCATTCGTGCAAGGTTTAATAAGGAAGCTAGGATTGGTACTATGCTTTTTTGGATTTTGTTGGGGATATTGTTTGGCTGTGGTGGTTTTTTGGTCAGACATATAGAATCCGGTGGAATTATTGTCGGAGTGATTTTATTGTTCTTGGGCGCTTTGTCGATTTTTAATAAAATCAAACCAGGTGAGTTCGAGGAAGTTACTGACGAGGAGAGAAGGGCAAATGCCGATAAGGTTGGTGGCAAGATTTTAATTCCTGCTTTGGTTATGGGAATCAGTGCTATGCTTTTGTCGCAGCTTAAATCTTTTAACATACCTTTGCAAAATTCCAAGGGCGTGTTCTCGTTGTCGGCTGCACAAGTGTTGACTATTTCATCGGTGTTGGCGTATGTGATAGCGGTAATAATTGCCAAGCCAAAGGCAAAACAAACTGCTGATGATACTACAAAAATGTTGATGCAAGTCGGTGCTTCATCGCTTCTTCCACAATTGTTAGGTGGTTTGGGAGTTATATTTGCATCGGCCGGAGTAGGAAAATTAATTGGAACGTTGGCTACGGGAATGGTTGGCCATGCTGGAATTTTTGCGGCGGCAGTTGCGTACATTGTCGGTATGGTTGTTTTCACAATGATTATGGGAAACGCCTTTGCAGCGTTCACTGTTATCACTTTGGGAATAGGCGTTCCGTTGTTGATTGCAAAAGGTGCTAATCCTGCTGTTGTCACATCACTTGGAATGACTGCCGGTTATTGTGGTACTTTAATTACGCCGATGGCTGCTAACTTTAACATTGTTCCAGCGGCAATATTGGAAATGAAGGACAAAAATGGAGTTATCAAAGCACAATTTCCAGTTGCACTAGCTCTTATTGTTGTTCACATTGTTTTGTTAATGCTACTTGCTTTTTAGGAGGAAAATTATGAAAATATTAGTATCTGGATTTGACCCATTTGGAGGAGAAAAAATTAATCCCGCAATCGAGGCGGTTAAGCTTTTGCCAGATTCAATCAAAGGAAATGAAGTTATAAAAATAGAAATTCCAACGGTGATTGGAAAAAGCGTAGATAAATTAAAAGAGAAAATCAAAGAAGTCAAACCTGATGTTGTGATTTCTGTCGGTCAAGCTGGTGGACGTGAAGATATTACGGTTGAAAGGGTTGCGATTAACATTGACGATTGTAGAATCAAAGACAACGAAGGAAATCAACCGATAGACGAAAAAATCGCAGAAGATGGCCCTGATGCTTACTTGTTGACGCTTCCAATCAAAGCGATTGTCGAAAAGATAAAACAAGCGAATATTCCAGCATCTGTATCAAATACGGCGGGAACATTTATCTGCAATCACGTCGCTTATGGAATGGCACATTTAAAAGCCACTGAATATCCAAATATGAGAACGGGATTTATTCATATTCCATTTTTGCCAGAACAGGTTTTGAATAAAGCTCACACAGCGTCAATGAGTTTGCAAACAATCGTCACAGCATTGGAAAAAGCGATTGAGGCTGTAATTGAAAACGACGAAGACATCAAAGTTACAGGCGGAAAAACTCATTAAAATTTTTCAAAACAAATTAAATATTAATTCACAAGAACTTCGAATAAATCGGAGTTCTTTTTTTGAAATTAAAATCAAGGATTTTTCTTTTATCTTGAAAATATACACGATAAAATGATAAACTATAATGTAGTTTAAAGGAGTAAGATATGACAAAATACGATAAAATTTTGGTTGGGTTTTTGTTGTGCTTTTCGGCAATTCTTTTTGTCGTGATGAACATCGACAACGCAAATTCACAAGACAGATACGTGTCAATTCAAGTGAATGGAAAAGAAATAAAACAGATTACTCTGCCAGTTGAAGATTATAATTACAAGATTGATAATAAATACGGACACAACGTAGTTCATATTAATGGTTACAGCGTGTGGATAAGTGATTCTGATTGTCCAGATAAATTGTGTATTTTAAAAGGTAAAATAGAAAAGCCGGGTGATGTTATAGTGTGCCTTCCAAACAAATTAGTGGTAGAAGTGAAAGCCAGTAAACAAAACAAAAATGATATAGATGTGGTGAATTATTGATGAAAAGATTACATATTCCTATTTTAACGGCAGTTGCATTGGTAGTAAGCTTGATTGAGTCAATGATTCCGCTTCCAATCGTAATGCCTGGTGCAAAACTTGGGCTCAGCAACATTGTAATATTGACATGCTTAATTGTTTTTGGATTTAGAGATTCTCTTGTAATAGGAATCCTAAAATCATTTTTACTAATGCTAATCACAGGGGCGGTTATAAGCTTTTTCTATTCATTGGCAGGAGCTGTAAGTTCACTTGTTGTGATGTATTTGGTCAACAAATATTTGAGAAAATATTTTTCGTTGATTGGTGTTAGCTTGTTTGGAGCTTTTATCCACAACTTATCGCAAGTTTTGGTGTGCGCGATTATGCTCAACAACATCAGAATATTTGTGTACTTGCCAATTTTGGTGTTTTTGAGTATATTTACAGGGATTTTTGTGGGGCTTACTTCAATTTACCTTACGAATGCACTTTCAAAACAACAAAAATATTTGTTTAGTAATAGGAGATAAATTATGAGAGTTAGAGAGATGAATGCTTCTCTAAGACCAAGAGAAAAAATGAAGGTAAACGGATTGCCCTCGATGAGTGACGAGGAGTTGATGCAAATTATCTTAAAGACGGGAACAAAAGATGAGGGAGTGGAGATATTAGCTCACAAAGTGATTGATTACATCCACGAGAATGATTACAAGGATATTTGCGTTGAAGAGTTGATGAAGATAAAAGGAATAGGGATGGCGAAGGCGACATCAATATTGGCGGGAATTGAAATCGGAAGAAGGCTCGCTTTAAACAGAGCGATAGATAATTTCAAAATAACAAATCCGGAAAGTGTCGCACAGATTTTTTGCAATGAAATCGGAAATTGTAACGTGGAGAATTTCTACGCGCTTTTATTGGACACAAAAAACTGTATCATTTCCAAGGAACTCATAAGCAAAGGTACAATCAACCAGTCCATCGTTCACCCTAGAGAAGTGTTCAAATCTGCCATCAAAAAAGGTGCAAATTCGATAATTTTAGTCCATAATCACCCATCGGGTCACCTCGAACCATCGAGAGCTGATGTAGAAGTGTCAAAAAGATTGGAAAAAGTAGGAGAGCTCATCGGAATAGAAGTGTTGGATCATATTATTGTAAGTTCAAACGACAGTTTGAGTATGAAGAAAGGAATGTATTTTTAAATGGCTTTATTAAAATTACAACAGGATGGATTGGGAATAGATTTGGGAACGGCTAGTTGCGTTATTTCTGATGAATATGGAAAAATAATAATAAATGAACCGAGTGTTGTAGCTATTGACATAAATAATTACGATATTGTAGCCGTTGGAACTGAAGCGAAGAGTATGATTGGCAAGACTCCAGATAATATCGTAGCTATTAGTCCAATCGAAAATGGAGTTATCTGCGATTTCGAATCAACTGTCAGTATGCTCGCTTATTTCATAAAAAAAGCTCGTCCGAATTTTTCCGTGTTTCAGCCGGAAGTTTGTGTATGCGTTTCTGCATCGTTGACAGACGTTGAGAGGCGAAGCGTTGAGGATTTGGCGTTAAATGCGGGTGCTAGAAGCGTCAAATTAGTTGAAGAAAATATTGCGTCGCTGAAGGGATTGGGAGTCGATGTCACAGAGCCTAAAGGTCACATCGTCTTGAATATCGGAGCGGGAACGATAGAAGCATCTGTGATTAGCTTGGGAGGAATTGTCACAAGCTACTGCATAAAAAGCGGCGGAGAAGATATTGACCAAGAAATCAAACAAATTTTGAAAAAGAAATTTTCGGTGAATATAGGAATTTCAACGGCGGAAGCAATTAAAATCAAGATTGCAACGCTTAACTATGACAGGGAAAACAACACTATGATTGTCGGCGGAACGGATGTTATGTCCACTATGCCGAAATCTGTCGAGATAAGGGCGAAGGACATAACACCTGCGATAGTTCCAATCGCTGATATGTGTGTTGAAGCTTTGAAAAAAGTTTTGGAAAAAACGCCACCGGATATTGCAAACGACATTATCGAAGAAGGAATTTATATTGTAGGTGGAGGAAGTCTAATAGATTACATTCACGAGTACATTACAAATATCTTGGGAATAAAAGTGTTGAAGGTGGACAGCCCAATGGATTGCACAGGAGTAGGAATTGGAAAATTTCTAAAGAAGGGAGATAAGTAATTGGCTAAGTTTGGATATAACAAAAAGCTAAGAAAAAGAGTGTTCTTTTTTGCGACGACTTTATTTCTCATATTGGTCATAGCTATCTCCAACAACAACAAATCTTATATGTCGATAGGAGAGAACGCAATTGGCACTGTGATGACCCCAATCAACAAAGTTTTTTACGTTATCGGTTCGAAAGTCACGGAGTCTTTTCACTATGTTTTCGGAACTAGACAAATGCGCGAAGACAACAAAAAACTCGTATTGGAAAATGCAAAACTCAAAAAAAATATCGACAATTTGAGCAAAGTCATAGGCGACAAAAGGTATTTGCAAGAAGAATACGAGTTGCTAAACAAAGACAGAACGATAAAATCTAAAGCTTTTATAACGGGAAAAGACCCAGGCAACATTTTCACTAGATTCAGCATTGACAAGGGCTCTTTGGATAAAATTAAAAAAGGCGACATCGTCGTGCAAGCCGTATCATCGAACGACGGAATTGAAAAAGGACTCGTCGGTATAGTAACTGAAGTGGGACTCAACCACAGTAAGGTCGACACGTTGATGGATTCGGGAAATAATGTCGGATTTAGACTTGCAAAAAGCGAAGATGTAGGAGTGTTAAACGACAGAGAAAATGGAGTTTTGAAAGGATATATGTACGATGCAAATGCAGATGTAAAAGTAGGAGATGTACTTATGACATCTGGACTTGGCGGAGTGTATCCGAGAGATATTAAAATCGGAGAGGTTATTGAAGTTAGCAAATCCAAGGATAATTTCACGAAAAATATAAAATGCAAATCGCAAATCAACTTCAACAATATGTATCGTGTTTTAATAGTCGATGGACAGGGAGTGAATTAGATGAACAAATTAAAAATATTTTTGATAGTTTTGTTGGATATTGTAATTCAATCGACACTTCTTTCCAGAATTTCCGTGTTCAACGTCTATTGCAACTTGTCGATTCCAGTTGTAGTGTTGTTGTCGATAGGATTTGGCGCGTACACCGGCTCGATAAACGGAATAATAATCGGATTGATAGAAGATGCGATTTTCAGTCCTGTGATTGGAGTTAGAGCGTTGATTTATTTTACATCGGGATTTTTGATTGGCAACAGCGAGGCTGCAATTAACAAAGAAGACCCTAGGAGCGGAATGGTTTTGACGTTTTTTGTCACGCTTTACTACACTTTAGTTCATTATTTTGTAATCTACATCACAGGAAATGGAATCAACATATCGTATTTGAAAGGTCCGATACTTATCGAAATGATTTTAAATGTTTTGTTGTATTACTTACTATTCAAAATTTCCAATAAAATATTTAAGTATCCAAAGTTTAGATTTATTTGAGGCTAGGTTATGAAGAAATTTTACAGTAAAATATTGACCAAGTTGGAAAAATTGGAAAAATACGACAGATTTACAATAATAATTGTGATACTGATATTTATGATGTCAATTTTGTCGGTAAAATTGATACATTTGACATTGATAAAGGGAAGTTACTACCGAGATATCGCAAAGAACAACAGGCTAAGGGAAATAAAAATCCCCGCACCTAGAGGCAACATTTACGACAGAAATGGTGAATTGTTGGCGACGACAAAAAATGTTTATGTGGCAAATTTATACAAAGACCAAATCAAACAGATGACCACCGAAGACAGCAACAATGCACTGCTCGCATTGTCCAGGATTCTCGAAAAAGATGGCTCGATGAACACGGAAGATTTCCCGATAGATATGAACGCATTGTCCTACAGAAATTTGGATGATTTTTTGAGAGAAGATAAATCTCCGACAGACAAAGTGGCATCAATTGTTATGGAAAAAAATCTCATGGCAAATTTAATTGACAAGAGTTTTGTCCAAGAAACCAACCAAGGGATTTACAAAAAAACAGTGCTAGATTATTGCTTAAATGCCCTTCGTTCAAAAGGTTTGACGTTGAAGTTGGATAGCAAGGATATGACGAAATTTGACAAGTCTGATGAAGAAACGCTAAAACTTTTAAAAAAATACAAATTAAAAGACAATGTAGCGGTAAATTCTGCCATAACGACGATTATACAAAAAGACAAATCGATAATCAGAAAACTTCTCAACGACAGCGTAATCAGATCTATGATTTATCGGGAATTGGAGAAGAACAATCTTCAAGATGATATCGTGCTAAAAGATATGGAGTTGAAAGATTACCAGAAATTCGTTTTGAAGAAAGTCGAATTGATGAAATTATCAAGCAAGGTAGATTTCAAAACAGCGGCTGTCGACGATTTTGTGAACATCGTAAAAGAAAACACGTTGATAGATTTGTTGAAAAAAGTTGATGTCGATGGCGATAAAAAGACAATTGTATTGGAAAAGGCTCTTGATTTGTTGAAGAAAAAAGGAATTGACTCAAATGTTGAGTTCAAAATCGACGAGAAAGACACCAAAAACCCAAAAATACAAGCGAAATTCATTAAAACTCCGAAAAAATCCACAGACCCGTACAAACACGTTCAGGATTTGTTGATTAGCAACAATTTGGCGGAGAAATTTATCACAGATGATGATATAAAATTGATAGCACAATCTGTAAATACCGAAAACAACATCAATCCTTCCATCAGTGTCAATGATTGGAAATACATTTACACGAAAAATATGGATGATTTTTACGAAAGCTACAAGCTCGACAAGAACACCGACGTGAAATTGTTGTACGATGAGATTTTGAAAAAATACAAGTGCGAAAAATTTTCGAAATACGACGCCTACAATATGGTGAGCATATACAACAGGTTGAAAAACAAAGGTCAACGAGGTTATGAGCCTATTTGTTTGAGCTACAATTTGACGGAAAAATCAGTCACTAGTATCGAAGAAAAATTTGGCAAAAATCAGGGAATTGAAGTCACGACGATGCCTGTCAGGTATTATCCAAACGGAGAGGAATTGAGCCACGTTTTAGGTTACATCGGGAAAATCTCCACTCCGACTGAAATTCAAAAATACGTCAAAGAAAAAGGATACAGAAAAGACGCTTTGATTGGAAAAACCGGAATAGAGGAGAGCAAGGAAGATGCGCTTAAAGGCGAAGATGGTTCGCTTAGAGTTATGGTTGACAGCAAGGGAAACAGGACTGAAACACTGTCAGAAAAAAAAGCAATTCCTGGAGACAATGTTTATTTGAGCATCGACACTAACGTTCAGAAAGTTGCCGAAGAATCCCTCAGAAAATCTATCCAAGCGATTAGTTCCGGCGGAAATTATCAATCGGAATGGGGCGACAAACCACTGGCTGGCTACAAAAATGCAAAAAGTGGTGCAGCAGTAGCGGTGAATGTAGAAACGGGGGAAATCCTAGCAATGGCTTCATATCCAGCGTACAATCCGAATTTGTTCTCGACGGGAATTTCCCAAACAGACTGGGAGAGTCTGCAAGCAGAAGACCCGAAGGACCCGATTTCACCGAGACCACTCTACAATATTCCAATGCAAGCAGCGATTCAACCGGGCTCTATCTTCAAACTGAACACGTCACTCGCAGCACTAGAAGGTGGATTCAGTCCATATCATGAAATAAAATGTGGTGGATATGTCGATGTCGGAGGTTCGATTTTTGGTTGTTGGATTTGGAACACGCAAAGGTCAACTCACGGAAGCGAAAATGTTATGAGAGCCCTTCGAGACAGTTGCAACTACTATTTTTATTCTTTGGCACTTGGACGAGACCAGAGACGTTCAAAAGATTTGGGATTCAAATTGACAATTGACCAGCTTGTAAAAACAGCGAGAAAAGTTGGACTTGGAAGTAAAACTGGAATTGACATCAACGTTCCGGCGGAAAATGCGGGAACAGTTCCGGACCCAATGATAAAAGAAAATAATTTCAAATCGGTTTTCAGAAGATTTTTGGAAAAAAACGCCGACAAATACGTTAAAGATAACAAGTCATTCACACCTAAACAAATGAAGTTTAAGATAGACAGGATAATGGAGCTGTGTGATGACAAAAACCTTCAAACCAGAAACAACATAATCAAAACTTTGGACGGTTTGGGATTTGACGCTGAGAAAAAACTTGACGGGGAGAAAAATTCCTTCGCCGACAAAATAAAATTCGACTATTTGAATCAATCCAAATGGAATATTGGCGATATGCTAAACGTCGTCATCGGACAGGGACAAAACGCCTACACGCCACTTCAAATGGCGAGATACATTTCTGTTTTCGCAAACAATGGATACTTGAACAAGCTAAGCCTTGTCAACGAAATAAAATCAAATGATAATTCCACATCGCTATTTAAAAATGAGAAAAAAAGCGAAAGAATAAAATTGAATGACTACGAGAATTTGAAATACATCAGAACTGGTCTTAATATGGCGACGACAGAAGGATACGAAAAAAACACGTTCAGAAATTTCCCAGTGTCAGCCGGGGTTAAGACGGGAACAGCCCAAGTTGGAGTAAATCCGATTACAGGTCAGCCGTACGACAACCACGCATGGATGATAGGATTTGCACCAGTTGACCATCCGAAAATCGCCGTGGTGACGGTTGTGATGCAGGGCGGAACAAGCACTAACAACGGACCGATGACTCGCGATATAATGGCTGAAGCATTGAAGTTGAAGCAAAAAAAAGATAGAGGACAAGAAAATACTGAGAGTGAGAATGATACAGATGAAAACAGTACTCGTTAATTCACAATTACAAAAAAAGGCTTTGTTGGTACAAAGCCTTTGTAATTTATTAAAAGAAAAAATATTGATAATAAACACGGAACAATCTAGACAAATTGAATACGCACTTGGCGTCGAAGATTACTGCGTATACGATGTTTTAGATGTTTTAGGAAATGTAGTTGATTACAAAAAATCTATGATTAAAATTAAAGAACACAAGTACATTTTGCCATCGTCAATAAAACCGGAAAAATTTGCAGCGACAAAAGAAGATTTCGAAAATTTAATCCACAAACTTGATGAATTTGAAACTGTGATATTTACGCAAGATGTGGGGATTTGTTTTGACGAAGAAATAATGTGGGGAGATTGCGAGAAGTCAAATGCTGAAAAATATTTTCAGATTACAGACTCGAAATCAAAAAGAAAAGAAGGGTATTTGTACATCGGAAAATTGGAATTCGACAAGTCATTTGAAAAGACAATCAACACATTCACGCAAACTCCGATTGAAAAAATCAAACACATTGTCGACAACTACACAAACAATACGCCGGAAAAAATCGGCTTAATTGACAGGATACTTGGAAGATGAAGTACGTATTTGTTGATAAAAACACTTGGGGATATTACGATGGCGAACTAAAAATGATTGGTGAGTGTGAGTGTGAGGTGGGAAATATTTATGTCTGCAAAATTCAAAAATACGACAAAAAATTAGACGCATTTTTCATTGAGTACGACAAGAAAAAAATAGGATTTCTCAACAACACCAAATACACAAATGATTTGAAGCCATCTGATGAGGTTATCGTTCAAATGACAAAGGAATCGACAGAAGACAAGTATCCCAAGTTCACGACTAAGATTACAATTCAGACTGAAAACTTGGAGTACACAAATTCAAATGATGTGATATTTGAAGGAAGTCAAAAATTCAAAAATATCGAGAATTTCAAACGCAAATACGATTTTACGGGAGTGGTTAAAAACGGATTTTTCTCATTGACAGAAAAAGAACAAGAAAAAGAACTGAATTTAATATTGTCGAAAATAAAATTCATCAACACCGAGAAAAAATTTCTTCCAATACCGAAACTTTTGTACAAAAAAAATCCAATAGACAAAATCATTCAAGAAACAAATTTAGATTATTTAATAACCAACGAAAAATCAATTTACAGGCAATACAAGTCAATAGTGAATGCAAAATATGACGAAAATTACAATTATAACTATGATAATTTGATAAGTCGTGATATAATAGATAAAAATTCAGAAATAATAAAATTGAAAAACAACGCAGAGATTGTCATTCAAAAAACAGAAGCTATGTGGGTTGTCGATGTAAATTCATCCAAAATGCCAAATAGCGAGGATTATTTTCACGAATTGAACACAAATGCACTGAAGAAAATTCATCAGATGATGTATTTGAAGAAAATGGTGGGAATGGTGATTGTCGATTGTGTGCGACAAAGCGATTATCAAAAACTTTTCGATTTTATTGAAGAAGAATTTTGTGAACCGAATATAAAATTTCACGGATTTAGCAATTTAAATCTGTTAGAATTTACAGTAACACTTGACAAATAACGAGGATTACTGTACAATTATTTGGTGTGTAACCGCTCGAATCGGGTTTTTAAACTCAAAGAGTACCTTGATTTGGCGAGTCTTAAAAATGAGGAGGTGCACTAAATGTTCGCAATTATTAAAACTGGTGGAAAACAATACAAAGTTTCTGAAGGAGACGTAGTAAAAGTTGAAAAAATCGAAGCTGAAGCAGGCGATAAAATCGAATTTGACCAAGTATTACTAGTAGCCGGAGACGATGTTAAAGTTGGAAGCCCTGTAGTGGAAGGAGCTAAAGTTAAGGCTGAAGTTCTAGCTCAAAAGAAAGATAAAAAAGTTGTTATCTTCAAATTCAAAGCTAAGAAAAACTACAGAAAGAAAAAAGGTCACAGACAACCATATACATTAGTTAAAATCGAAAAAATTGATGCTTAATGGTCGATGTCCAAGTTTTTAAAAAAAATGAAAAGGTCATAAAATTAATTTCAACCGGTCATGCTAATCATGGATCCTATGGAAATGATGTTGTGTGCAGTGCTATTAGTGTTTATCTGATTAACACCGTGAATACATTTACTGAAATACTCAAGCTAACCGATGAACAATTAATTTACAGTTTCAAAAGCGGATTTTTTTCTTTTGAAATAAATTATGACTTACTTAACGAGATTGAAATGATTCAAGTGGATATTTTGATTAAATCATTGATGTTTGCACTTGAATCGATAAGAGAAGAAAATAAAAAAAATTTACGAATTAATTACCAGGAGGTGTAATATATGATTAGATTAGATTTACAATTATTCTCTAGTAAAAAGGGAGTAAGTTCTACTAAGAACGGTCGTGATTCTGAATCAAAGAGATTGGGAACTAAAAAAGGTGACGGTCAATTCGTTCTAGCTGGTAATATCTTAGTTAGACAAAGAGGAACTAAAATCCATCCAGGCAACAACGTTGGAAGAGGCGGAGACGATACGCTTTTCACTAAGATTGATGGAGTAGTTAAGTTCGAAAGAATTGGTAAGAACAGAAAACAAGTTTCTGTATATCCTAAAGAAGCTTAATTTTAAGCAACACCTTTGTTATGATTATGAATTTTTTTGTAATCATAAGGTGTTGCTTTTTTAGTGGAAAATAATGTAAACTTACAAGTGAAAGTGGACATTAGTTTGGAGGTAAAAATGTTTATAGATGTTGCAAAAATAGAACTCAAAGCTGGAAAGGGCGGCGATGGTTCTGTTGCATTCAGAAGAGAAAAATACGAGCCATCTGGAGGTCCAGCAGGAGGAGACGGCGGAGACGGAGGTAGCATTGTAATTGTCGGAGATAAAGACATAAAAACTCTTATGGATTACAGCTATCGTGCAGTCTACAAAGCAGAAAATGGTGGCGACGGAAGAAATAAAAAACAATTTGGCAAAAAGGGCGAAGATTTGATTTTGAAAGTTCCCGTTGGAACTCTAGTAAAAGATTTCAACACCGACAAAGTTATTTATGATGTCAAATTCGACAAAGAAGAGTTTGTGATTTGCAAAGGTGGAAAAGGCGGTAAGGGGAATGTTCATTTCAAATCATCTATAAGACAAGCCCCTCGATTTGCAGAGCCTGGAACAAAAGGCGAAGAAAAAACGATAAAATTAGAATTGAAATTGCTGGCAGATGTTGGCTTGATTGGACTTCCAAACGTAGGCAAATCCACTTTGCTGTCGATAATGTCAAATGCAAGACCTAAAATTGCAAACTATCACTTCACAACATTGGAGCCAAATCTTGGAGTGTGCAGAGTTTCTGATAAAAGCTTCGTCATTGCGGATATTCCCGGACTAATCGAAGGAGCAAGCGAAGGATTGGGACTTGGTCACGATTTTTTGAAACACATTGAGAGAACGAAAATTTTAGTTCACGTTTTGGATATTTCGGGAAGTGAAGGTAGAAATCCGATCGAAGATTTCGAACTTATCAACAGCGAATTGTCTTCGTACAACATAAAGTTGAATGACAAAAAAATGCTTGTGGTTTTAAACAAAACAGACCTCGGAGCAGATGAAAATATCGAAGAATTTAGAAAAAAATACTCGGATAAAGTCGATGAAATTGTGGAAATAAGTGCGGCTACAACAGAAAACGTGGACAAGCTTATGTATTTGATAGCGGATACTTTGGATAGCATTGAAGACGATTATTCTACGTTAGATGAAAAATACGAATATTTTGAAGAAGAAAAAGCACCTGATTTTACAGTTAGACGTGAAAACGAAAATTACATTGTGGAAGGTCCTTTGATAGACAATTTAATTTACAGGACAAATTTTGAAGTGTACGAGTCAGTCAACCACTTGCAAAAAATTCTCGAAGATAAGGGAATTATTCAACAGCTGAAGGAACTTGGAATAGAAGACGGCGACAATGTAATAATCGGCGATGTTGAATTTGATTTTTACGAATAGGAGATACAATGATAACACCAAAGCAAAGAGCAAAACTAAAAAAAATTTCTCACAGCTATAAACCTTTGTTGAATATAGGAAAAGGCGGAATATCTGAGAACACATTGAAACAAATTGAGGACACTCTAAATAAAAGAGAAGTTATGAAAATTAAAATTCTCAACAACAATTTGGACGATCGTGATATGTTGATAGATGAAATATTGACACGCCTTAATTGCGAATTTGTAAGATATATGGGAAATATTTTGACAATTTACAGAGAGTCCGAGAACAAGGTAATAGATTTAGATGATTAAAGTCGGAATAATGGGGGGCACTTTTGACCCAATCCACATTGGTCATTTGATACTTGCGATGGAAGCGATTAATTTCAAAAAATTAGATGAGGTATGGTTTGTTCCAACGGGCAATCCGAATTTCAAGCAGGACAAAAAAATTACCGATAAATACAAAAGACTTGAAATGGTTAAAATATGCACTCGTGACAATGAAAAGTTTAAAGTTTGTGAGTATGAAGTAAGTAAAAATGATGTGACATACACTTGGGAGACTATGAAGTATTTCAGGGAAAATTTCGACTGCGATTTTTATTTCATAATGGGCGAAGATTCACTTATGAGTGTAGAAACTTGGGAAAATGCTGTGGATTTTTTGAAGAACACGAAAATACTGGCCTGCATAAGAAGACAGGAAGAAATGTCAAAGTTAGATGAAAAAATCGCTGAATTAAAATCAAAAGGATACTTTGTGGAGAAAATTCCATCGAGTTTTGTGGATATTTCATCCACAAGTATAAGAAACAAATCAATGGCAAAAGAAGATTTCAGATATTTTCTGAAAGATGAAGTGTATGAATACATTAAGAGAAATAAGTTGTATGAAAGTTAAAGATATTGAAGAAAATCTAAAAAGAGTTTTAAAAAAATCACGATACGAACACGTTTTGAGAGTGAGAGACAAAGCTGTTGAATTGGCAAAGCTTCACAATCAAGACGTTATGAAAATAGAATTAGCGGCACTACTTCATGACTGTGCGAAAAACAACGAAGAGATGTATCTTGAGAAGTACAAAAAAGAATTTGAAGAGCTTAGAAAACTGCGCAACAACAATCCCGATATGGAAAATCCAAAGTTGTTGCACTGTTATTTGGGCAGAATTGTCGCTAAAAGAGAATATGAAATCAAAGATGAAATGATTTTGGATGCGATAGAATTTCACACGACAGGAAGAGTCAATATGACCGATTTCGAGAAGATAATCTACTTAGCTGACAAGACCGAAGATAACAGAGATTACGATGGCGTGGATGAAATCAGAAAATTATCCAGAGAAAATTTGAACAAAGCAATTGTCAAATCACTAGATGATACGATAAAATATTTAATAGAAGACGAAAGGGAAATATCCATCACTAGCGTTAATGTTAGAAATTTTTTGCTGAAAGGAGAATAAATGACTGAATTAGAATTAGTTCAAAAAGCAATTGATGATAAAATAGGAAAAGATATTGTAACATTGAAATTAGATTCGGCAGTAGCGGATTATTTTGTAATCGCAACTGCAAATGCACCAAACCACGCTCAATCAATAATTGATGAAGTGGAAAAAGTGGTAGATGAAAATGGCTTTGAGATTCTAGGAAAAGAAGGTTACAGCGAAGGCAACTGGATTTTGCTAGATCTTAATGATATAATAGTTCACATTTTTACAGAAGAATCACGTTCTTTCTACGACATAGAAAGATTGTGGAATTAGGAGGACAGTATGAAATTTTTACATTCAGACAAAGCACCTGCTGCAATTGGACCATATTCACAAGCAACATCTGCTAACAAGACAATTTATGTATCAGGACAACTTCCAATAGTTGATGGAGAATTACAAACTGATATCAAAAAGGCAACAAAAGCATCACTAGATAATATTCTACATATTATCGAAACTGAAGGAGCTAAAATCGAAAACATAACTAGAGTTGGCGTTTTTATGAAAGATTTATCACAATTTCAAGATATGAATGAAGTTTACGCAGAATTTTTCGGTAATCACAAACCAGCGAGAAGTGCAGTTCAAGTTGCAGCTCTTCCAAAATCAGCAGTAATTGAAATCGAAGCGATTGCTGTAATTGAATAAGAAAAAAATTCTTTTGAGTGAACTAACTCAAAAGAATTTTTTTTGCAAATTTGTCGGTGAATTTTTTTTGCGAATTTTGCGTTTGAATTTATTTTTGATTTTCGGTTGTGTTTTAAATTTTAAGAAATTTTATTTTGTTAAATTATTTTAATTCTTTCGTGATGAATTGCAACAATATACAAATTTGATACCATTTTGTAACTTTTTATGTTATTATGTATGTATATTAGGAGGTTGTATCTATGAAGAACATAAAAGAGGTTTTGAAAGTCTCGTTTGTAGCTTTGTCATTGTCGTTGATGATTTCAACTGCAGCGACTGCACAATCAGAGAATGATAAAAATTCTGTGGAAAATCAATTTTCACACAGATATTCATCTATGAGCACACAAAACCAAAGAAAGTTGACAAGAAAGGCTAAATTGGGATATGCCAATTCTTACGACTTTGACGATGAAAAATTAAGCGAAAATTTTGAAAATAAAAATGAAGCAATCGAAAATTCTTCAGATAATAAGGTTAAAGACGAAAATATTTTGTTGAATGATGAAAAATCAGACAACACACAAGAAAAAAATGACGATTCTATGAGCACTGAAACAACGACCAATTTAAATGGCGAGAACAGTGTAAATTCCAACGAACATAAAAATGATTTGCAATCAGAAGCTGATGGAAATGTCGAAGAACAAGAAGTTAAGGCATTGAGTGCATCTGGTCAGATAATTCCGACAAGACTTGCTGGTAAAAACAGATATGAGTCCGCTGCACAAATTTCCAGGGAACAATTTACCAATGCTAAGAAGGTTATTGTCGTTAATTCACAAAAATACGCCGACGCATTGAGTGCGACGACATTATCAGATGGAAGATATTCGATTTTGTACACTGAGAAAAATTCCCTTCCTCAAGCTACTAGGGACGAAATTGTAAGATTGAATCCTATCGAGGTATATCTTCTAGGAGGTAAACAGTCAATAGGAGCTGAAATAGAAAATCTGTTGAAGAAATTTTCCAACAAGGTTACGAGAATAGCCGGAAAAGACAGATACGAGACAAGTGCAAAGGTTGCAGAAATGTCCAACAAAAAAAATGTAGTCATCGCAAGCGGGGAAAACTTCAGTGACCCACTTTATGGCTCATCCTATGCGGCTTTCAAAAATGCCAAGATTTTGTTGAGTTCAGGGAAAAACCTATCACAGGCGACTAGAAATTATTTGTCTAAAAACAAGAACAAATTGGGAAGCATTACAGTAGTTGGTGGCGACAAATCAATTACAAATCAAACTGTAAGCAATATAAAATCCATCACAGGTAAAAGTGTTGGAAGAATAAGTGGCACTAACAGATACGATGGTTCTGTTAAAGTTGCTAATTCTATGTCGAAAGAAGTTGTATTTGTAGCGAGTGGCGAAGATTTTGCTGATGCGTTGGCAATCAGTCCATTGGCACAAAAATTGAAAGCGCCAATCTTGTTGAGCGCAAAGTCAAGATTAGATACGAGCGTCATCGCTTATTTGAACAATTTCAAAAAGTCTATTCAAGATGTTTTCATAGTTGGTGGTTACAGAACGATTGACAACGGTGTTTACAACACAATCAAAAATGTTTTGGCAAAAAGTCTACCAAAGCCAAAACCAAAGCCAAAACCAACTCCGAAACCAACTCCAAAACCAACGCCGAAGCCAACACCTAAGTCGACGCCAAAGGTTACACCAAAACCTAACAACACTATAACACCACCTGTTGTCACTGAAAATAATCCGAGACCAATTGAGCCAGAAAAAGCCATCGGGCTTCATGATTTTGTGGTTGCAAAGTACCAAACAAAAATGTACAACAGTGCAAGCGACACTTCTGACTCTGTCAGAAATATAAGTACTTCATCTGTTATGCAGGTTACAAAAATGTTGGACAACGGATGGATGCAATTGGACATCAATGGGTTCAAAGGATACGCAAAGGTAAGCGATTTTGGAATGTTCAATCCGAATATTTACCGTCAAATTTACCAACAAGGTCCAGACCTATCGAAGTTCAACGGAACTGTAAATATGCAACAAGCTAAGCGAAGCGGAATGGATTTTGTAATATTGAAAGCTGGTTCAGGTTACAGCGGAGAAGACCCAAAATTCCAATCGAACTACAACAATGCTAAAAATGCTGGATTAAACGTCGGAGCTTATTGGTACACTTACGCTGTAAATGTCGAAGAAGCGAAGGAAGAAGCCGTAAGATTTATGAAAATATTGGGTAAGAAACAATTTGAATACCCAGTTTATTTGGATTTTGAAGACCCATCGCAACGCAAAATCCCTAAAAATACAAAAACCGATATGGCGATTGCGTTTATGAGTATCCTTGAGCAAAATGGATTCTACACAGGACTTTACAGTTCGGGCTCTTGGATTAACAATCAATTTGAAAGAGAAAGATTGAAAGACTACGACATTTGGGTTGCTCACTGGCATGTAACAAGGCCAAACTGTTTTACACCAGATTATGGTATGTGGCAATTCACAAATAAATCCAAAATAAAAGGCGTTTCAGACACTGGAGAAGGCGGAGTAGATATGAACTATTCCTACAAAAATTATCCTAAGATAATAAAAAAAGCTGGGAAAAATAATTTTTAGAAAATAGAGCTCGTTTAGAGCTCTTTTTTGATTGTGTATAATTTACAAAAAATATAGTATATGGTAAAATTTGAGATAGTTAAAAGGAGTGAATATTATGAAATTAGGTATTGTAGGACTTCCGAATGTCGGAAAATCTACACTTTTTAATGCGATAACAAAAGCCGGTGCAGAAATGGCAAATTATCCATTTTGTACAATTGACCCAAACATTGGGCTGGTAAATGTTCCGGACGAACGTGTATATAAATTGGCAGAACTTTTTCATTCGAAGAAAATTATTCCAGCGACGATAGAATTTTACGACATTGCGGGACTTGTAAAAGGTGCCAGCAAAGGAGAAGGTCTTGGAAATAAATTCTTGGAAAACATCAGAGAGTCCGATGCAATCGTCGAGGTGTTGAGATGCTTCGAGGACGAAAACATCGTTCACGTTGACGGCTCAGTAGACCCACTAAGAGACATCGAGACGATTAATTACGAGCTAATCTTGTCGGACTTGGAAATGGTTGAGAGAAGATTAGAAAAATCCAGAAAAGCTTTGAAAGGCAACAAGGATTTGAAAGAAGAAGTCGATTTGTTGGAAAAAATCTACAACGTTCTAAGTGAGGGAAAATCCATCAGAATTTTGGAATTGGATGACGATGAGATGAAGCTTATGAGAAGTTTCAATCTTTTGAGCGTGAAGCCGATTATTTACGTGTGCAATGTCAGCGAAGATGAGGTAGCAGATGCTTACGAAAACAACGAGATGGTTCAAAAAGTCAAAGAATTTGCCAAATCTGAAGATGCAAAAGTAGTTGTAATCTCGGCACAAATCGAATCGGAAATTTCGGCGTTGGACAGCGAAGACGACAAGAAGGAATTTTTGGAAGCGATAGGATTGGAAAAATCTGGAATCGATGATTTGATTACACAAAGCTACGATTTGCTTGGACTTATGAGTTTCTTGACGACTGGAGAAGATGAAACTCGTGCGTGGACAATCAAAAAGAACACTCCAGCTGTACAAGCGGCGGGCAAAATTCACACAGATATTCAACGAGGATTCATCAGAGCAGAAATCGTCAACTACGATGATTTGATAGAATTAAAATCTATGGCAGCTGTAAGAGAAAAAGGCCTTATGAGATTGGAAGGAAAAGAGTATTTGATGCAAGACGGAGACGTTGTTCACTTCAGATTTAATGTTTAAAAATTTGATTAAAATTGAAATAAATCAAAGAATATTTTTCAAACTAGGTATTAATTTACCTAGTTTTTTTGTTGCTGTGAAAATAATTTTCGTTATTTTTTTGTGATATAATTATTGGTATTAGGAGGTAATTATGATTAAAGAAAGATTAGAAAAACTCAGAAAAAAAATGAGCGAAAGAAATATAGATGCGTATGTTGTTTTGTCGAGTGACCCACACACTTCGGAGTACTTGGCAGATTATTACAAGACTAGAAAGTATATGACAGGTTTCAGCGGTAGTGCAGGTACTGCTGTTATTTTGAAGAAAAAAGCTGCTTTGTTTACTGACGGCAGATATTTTATTCAAGCGGCAAGAGAGCTAGAAGGTTCGACTGTTGATTTGATGAAGATGGGAGAACCTGGGGTTCCAACTTTGATTGAATATTTAAAGGAAAATGTTCCTGAATGTGGGAAAATCGGAGTAGATGGGCTTACATTGGATTACAATACTTATTACAGATGGTTGGAAAATTTGGGAGACAGAATGATAATTACCGACGTCGATTTTGTGGGTGATATTTGGGAAGACCGTCCAGCAAAACCAGATTCAAAGGCTTATGCTTTTGATGTAAAATACTGCGGCAAAGACACTGCGACAAAATTAAAAGAGTTGAGATATTTTATGAAAAATCACGATTGTGATTACAATTTTATCGGCTCGTTGGACGATATTTGCTATCTTTACAACATAAGAGGCAATGATGTGTTGTACAATCCGGTGATAATCAGTTACGCTTTGATTGGAAATGATTTTGCAAACTTGTACATTGACGATGCAAAAATCGATGAAGATTTGATTGAGTCGTTGAAAAAACAAGGAGTAACAGTAAAATCATACGAAAAGGTGTTTGAGGATTTGAAAAACCTTCCTGGAACTAGTGTTTTGTTCTTGGACCCTTCAAAGACAAATGTAAAAATTTACAATTCAATAAATTCAAATATAAGAATCGCTAAAGGTCTTCAACCTACGACAATAATGAAGGCTCACAAAAATGAGATAGAAATCAAAAATCAAAAGAACGCATATATCAAAGACGGCGTTGCTCTTGTAAAATTCTTCAATTGGGTCGAAACTGGAACTCCGACTGGAAACGTAACGGAGGTGAGTGCAGCTGACAAATTGAGATATTTCAGAGAACAAGGAGATTTGTTTATGGATTTGAGTTTCGGAACTATCTCTGCTTACGGAGAAAATGCGGCGCTTCCTCACTACGCACCATCAGTTGACAATCCGGTTACTTTACAGCCTAAAGGATTGTACTTGGTTGATAGTGGCGCACAGTATTTGGATGGAACTACTGACATCACTCGTACGGTTGCACTCGGCGAGTTGACTGATGACGAAAAATTGCACTACACTTTGACTTTGAAATCCCACATTAATTTGATGACGGCTGTTTTTCCAGCTGGCACAAAATCATCAACACTAGACCCAATAGCAAGAAAGCCTATCTGGGATGAGTTGTTGGATTTCAGACACGGAACAGGTCACGGTGTTGGATTCTACCTTGGCGTGCACGAAGGCCCACAAAGAATTTCTTCAATGAACAACGACATTGATATGGACGAGGGAATGGTTACAAGCGATGAGCCGGGAATTTACATCGAAGGTTCGCACGGAATCAGAATCGAAAACATTATGCACTGCATTAAAGTTGGAGAATCAGATTTTGGCGAATTTTTGGGATTTGAATCGCTATCAATTGTCCCTATCGACACTAGACCAGTAATAAAAGAGAGATTGCTTCCTTTTGAATTAGAATGGTTGAACAACTACAACAAAGAATGCTACGAAAAACTATCCCCATATTTGGAAGGCTCTGATTTGGAATATCTTGAACAACAAACAAAAGCAATTTAAAAATGTTTGATATAAAAGAAGAGCTACAAAAAGTTCCTCACAAACCAGGCGTGTACATTATGCACGATAAAAACGATGAGATAATTTATGTCGGAAAGGCGATTGATTTGAGAAGACGCGTGGGACAGTATTTCGACTCGTCCAAGAAACTCGCAAAGGTCGCTGCGATGGTTAGTCACATCGAATACTTCGAGTACATTATCGTGAACAATGAATGTGAGGCACTAGTTCTCGAATCGAATTTAATTAAGAAAAATAGCCCAAAATACAACATCGTACTCCGTGACGACAAGCAATATCCCTACATCAAAATTTCGAACGAAAAGTTTGCGAGAGTTTTGAAAACGAGAAGGTTGTTAAAGGATAAGGCGAAGTATTTTGGGCCTTTTCCTAATGCTTATGCAGTCAATGATATCATAGATTTGATTCACGAAACTTATAAAATCAGAACGTGTAATTTGAATTTTGACAAGGGACAAAAATTGAAAAGACCTTGTTTGAATTATTACATCAACCGATGCGATGGAATGTGCGTTTACGATGTCGATGAACAACAGTACAATAAGGAATTATCCGAAGTGGAAAATTTCCTCAACGGCAGACACGACGAACTCACGAAAAAATTGACCGACAAGATGATGGACGCATCGAAAAACTTGAACTTCGAATTGGCAGCAAAGTTACGAGATTCAATCGCAAACATCCAAGTTATTTTGGAAAAACAAAACATCACCAACACCAAGGGCTTGGATATGGATATGATATCCATGGCGAGGGAAGCTGAAACGGTGTGCGTTCAAGTTTTTTTTATGAGAAATGGCAAGATAATAGAGCGTCAGCATTTCATAATCGACGACAAATTTGAAGAATCAAACGAGCATATAGTGGGCGAATTTTTCAAGCAATTTTACATTGACATTTCTTATGTTCCAAAGCAAATACTGACGGATGTCGAAATAGAAGACCGAGAACTCATCGAAGAAATGTTGACCGAGAAGAAAGGCTCAAAAGTCGAGATAAAAATCCCGAAACGAGGAAACAAAACAGACCTCTTGGAAATGGTGAGAGTGAATGCGAAAGAGGGCCTCGACAAATACATCTCTAGGCATTTGAAAAGAGAAAGAAACAGGGAAAATGCACTGCTCGATTTGCAAGACATCACAGGAATAAAACCCATTTATAGAATTGAATGCTACGACATTTCGAATATAAGCGGAGTGGATTCTGTTGGAAGTATGATTGTGTTCAAAAACGGCGAAAAGTCCTCCAAGGATTACCGAAAATTCAAGATAAAAACCGTGGAAGGTGCAGACGATTACGCATCGCATAGGGAAGTTTTAACCAGAAGATTCAACAGGCTTTTGGATAATGACAAGAAAGACAACAGTTTTGATGAATTGCCTTCTATTATTTTGATGGACGGAGGCAAAGGTCAAGTCAACATAGCAAAAGAAGTGCTTGACGAATGCAAATTAAACATCCCGGTCTTGGGACTTGTAAAAGATGACAAACACAGGACAAGAGGGATAATTTACGAAAACGAAGAAATCAAATTGAAAGTGAACACTCCGCTGTATAGGTTGTTGTTTGCAATTCAAGAAGAAACACACAGATTTGCGATAAATTATCACAGGAAGCTTCACGAAAAAAACTTTAAAAAATCAGAACTGGACAATATACAATTAATCGGAGAAAAACGCAAAAAATCTCTAATCAAACATTTCAAATCAATAGAAAAAATAAAAACTGCAACCAAGGAAGAATTGCTTGAAGTAGAGGGAATGAACGAGAAGGCAGCAGAAAATATAGTGAATTATTTTAAGCAATAATTCGCTATATTTTTTATTGTAAAATTTCGTAAATTGATGATAATATAATAAGTAGCTAATAATTTGAACGAATAAAGGAGAGTACAATGCGAAAAAAGCTCAATCTCAGTTTGTACTTGGTCACAGACAGGATAAATGTGAAAAGCGAGGAGGAATTTCTGAAAAAAATCGAAGATTCCCTCAAAGGTGGAGTGACATTGGTGCAACTTCGAGAAAAGAATATTTCAACAAAAGAGTACATTGATTTGGCGAAAAAAGTGAAGAAAATTACGGAGTTATTTGACGTGCCACTTTTGATTGACGACAGAATCGACGTGTGCTTGGCGAGTCGTTGTGCAGGAGTGCATCTCGGAGATGAGGATATGGAAATAAAAGATGCACGACAGATTTTGGGAGATGATTACATAATAGGCGCAACTGCGAAATGCGTTGACAGAGCTGTTCAATGTGAAAAAGAAGGCGCGGATTATCTCGGAGTTGGTGCAATTTATCCGACAAAAACACACGTCAAAACGAAAATAACCTCCGTTGACACACTGAGAGATATCAACAATAGCATTCACATAAAAACGGTCGCTATCGGCGGTTTAAACGAGAATAACGTGGATGTTTTAAGACACAGTGGTGCAAGTGGGATTGCAGTTGTAAGAGCGTTGATGAATGACGACAATCCACGAGAAAAAGCTCACAGATTATTAGAAAAATCAAAACAAATTTTAGAATTGAGGTAATTATGAACAAAAAAATAAAATTAATGTTGGCGATAATTATGGTGGCGTTGGTGATGGTTTCTTGCAAGAAAGCTGACCCTATAACACTTCCAAACGCAGATGATTCACAAGTCATAACGGTTACAAAAATCGAAGAAAAAAAGGAAGGACAAGCAGTGTCCATCACATCGAAGAAGGACATCTTGGATATGATTAATTTGATAAAAGAAAAATCAAAGCCAACCAGAAAACAATCAAACAATGACACACCAGCCAACACGAATGATTTTAGAAAGATGGAAATTTTCTACGGAAAAGACGAGAAAGCGACGTTGTATTTGTATCAAAACAAAAATTACTACATCGAAAAGCCATACGAAGGCGTGTGGGAAATCGACAAAGACACATTCGACAAATTAATAGGTGCTATGTAATTTTACAAAAAATTGCAGTGCAAAATTCAGAGTGCAAATCAATGCACTCTTTTTTCTTGAAAAAAAATTGCATTTTTGTACTAACTGTATTATAATAAGTAATACAAGGAGGACAGTATGATAAATTTGGACACTACAAGTGATGTTGCGATTTACACGCAAATTCGAAACGAAATTATTAGAGAAATCGCCGATGGAAATCTGAAAAATGGAGATGAACTTCCTTCTGTTAGGCAATTTGCAAATGACTTGGGAATCAATCCGATGACGATAAGCAAGGCCTACAATATTTTGAAGGATGAAAAAATCATCGTGATAGACAGGAGAGTGGGAGCGAAGATTTGTGTGGACGAAAACTACTCACGAAACACATTCTTAGATGAATTGAAGTTACTGTTGATGGAGGCTAAAATTCGAGGAAAATCCCAAAATTATATCGAAAAAATAGTGGAGGAAATCATAAAATGACGATGAATTTTATTTTATTGGCTACTTTGATATTCATTTTATTGATGATGAGAAGTATGAATATGTACACTTTAAAAAAGAACGAAACATATATATTATTCACAAACTTTCCGAAAGGACACGACAATGACGAGTTTATTGTAGAGCTGTTGAGTAAAACCAAGAGAAAGTTGAACATTTTGTTCGTCACAAGCATTGTATTGTCACTTCTTTTGTTAATGGACAGCGATTTGATAATGTTGATTTATTATAATTTGATAATTGCTTATCTAATCATTGCAAACACCATAGAATACAGTGCTATGAAAAAAATCAGACAGTACAAAAATGACAACAACATTTCTACAGAAAACCACGTTTTATCATATGATTTGAAAACTTCGAGAGATATCGAACTAAAGAAAATAAAACCAATAGCGTGGATAATCCCGTTGATAGTTCAAATCGTACTGCTAATTTCATTTTTTAAAACTACAGAAATGTTTTTGATGTATGGATTGTTGCTAATAATAATGAGTGCAAGTACAATTATAACTGCGATTGCATTATCGAAGAAAAACACAAAAGTCTACTCGACAGATTATTTTGAAAATCTAAAAATCAACGAAAGTAGCATACTCAAATTGCAACAGACAATTTATGCAATCTACATTATGTCTATTATTCTGGGCTTTGTTGTGGTTTTCATATCTTCAAGAGATATTTACAATTTAGTTCCAATATTTTTATACATCGTGGTACAAAGCACAGCTTTGATATTCACGATTATTAAATACCAAAAACAAGAACAAAACTACACAGCAATCAACAATAATTTGTACAATGGAGATTTCTACGACCCGTGGGGATATTACAATCCAAAAGACAACCGATTGTTGGTCGAAGATATCACAGTTAAAACGGGGAATATGACATTCAACAGGGCTAAACTTTCGGGCAAAATGATTTTTGCACTGACAATTGCTTTGCTGATTGGCATAGAGGTTTTTATGATTAATATAAGCTTTCCTAAACAATTTACAGTAAACAACACACAGACAACTCTAAGCGTTAGACAATCAGCTTACAAAACAACAATCGACAAGAAATCAATCGAAAAAGTGGAATTAATTAAAAATCTCAACGACAAACAAGGAGTCAGAATAAACGGAACAAGTTTGAAACATTACGCTTATGGAAAATTTTCTATCAAGACGATTGGAAATGTGGATTTGTACATTGATAAAAGAAATCCAACGGCAATATGGGTAAAAACAAAGGACAACAAAAACCTTGTGTTTAATTTCTCGACTGTAAAAGAAACTGAAAAATTTTATAATCTGCTCAAAAAATAAATTTTACAGTAGTTAATAAAACAATAAAAAGACTATTGACTTTAACACTTAAAAGTGTTAAAATAATAAAAAGCAAATTCTAGATATGCTTTTAATATTATTAGGAGGCGATTATGAAAAAACTGATATTATTCACTTTGTGCCTATTGCTCTTATCCTCTTGTGGCAATAAAGAAGTATACAACAAAGTCGAATCTAGCGTCAAAGTAGACAGAATTAAAAATATGGATTCTCACAACAAGATTTCTGACAAGCTTTTGAACTCGGAGTTTATCGGAAATTTGGATAAGGATAACATCAACATTTTAAAAGACAACGTGGGATTTATCTACAATAGCAAATCAGATGAATTAATACCAGTTGACAATGGATACAGCCCCTACGATGTGAACAATGACAAATCATTGTTGTACAAGATTGACGATTCTTATTTTAAAGAGTTGGTTGTCAAAGGAAAAAATGATTCGAGAAAAATAAATTTTGAAAAGCACGTAAGCGATGCAAAGTTATCCAAGGACAAGGTCTACGCTGTCAAAATTGAAGATAGTTCACAGGTAAAATTTTTCAAGGGTAACATTTTCGAAGAAAAAAATGGAACGTTGGAAGACACTAAAAAACAAGGAAAATTACTGAGAAGCAATGATGATGTTTACTACTGTGCATACGAAAACAACAAACTCACAGTAAAGGATATGAACGACAAGGAAATTTTCAGCAGGGAAATGAACGAAAATCAAATTCCTTTGGATATGACGATGTATGATAATGATGTGATTTACTCGGTGTTTGATTCCAAGGAAAATAAATCGTACTTGTACAGAAACGATAAGTTGATTTTGAAATCGGAATTAAAAAACTACCAAGATAGATTGAAACCATTGAAATCAGCCTCTAAATATGTGACTTGGTTCGACAGCAAAGTTGTCTACAATGCTAAGGACAACAAGATTGTCTATTTTGAAAACGGAACAGATGATAGGATGCTCGTACCTGTAGGTGAGGATGTGTACGGATTGAAGATTAACAACGCAATCGGCGTCTTCAACGATAAAACTGTAAAATTTAAGTAAACAAAAAAGCAATGGCTTTGATAAGCCATTGCTTTTTAAATTTATCCTAATAATCTTCTTGCTGTTACGAATGTCTTTTGGTAATATCTTGAGTTGATGTCAGACAAGATAACTCCAGTTGAAGGAGTAGATGCGTGGACTAATTTATTGTCACCTACATAGATTCCAACGTGACTTATTCCACCGCCACCTGTGGCAAAAAACATCAAGTCTCCTTTTCTAAGGTTTGATTTTGACACTTTGTATCCGTATGAAGCTTGTGCTCTCGAACTTGTACTGATAGACACTCCGTAAGCTTGTTTGTAAAGATAAGATGTAAGTCCCGAACAATCGAATGATGATGGGCCATGAGTTCCCCAAACATAAGGCTTACCTAATTGCTTGTAAGCGAGCTTCACGATTTTGTCCAATTTATTATTTGTGTCGTCTTGTTTTTTGTCACTTTTATTCGCTATATTTACAAGTGAGTCAACTTTTGACTTTGATTGTAGCGGTTTACCAGCCAACAAGTCTTTTATTTCGTTGACAACAAAATTATCTATGGAACTTTTGCCACCAAAAATCAATGTGTGCATAATATTCGACTTGTTTTGTCTGAAGAAAGACTCGACAGAATTTGACTTTTGCTCTTGAGTTTTGTAGTCCTCATCTCTTGTAACATCCATTTTCTTAACCAAAATAATCGGTGCGTTGTGTTTTTGTGCCACAGGAGATGCCGCTAGTACATCAACGAATTTTTCGCCGCTTGCCACGATTGCTCTATCCGTTTTAGCGGAGACAAGCTTAGCAACCTTAACAGATGTTTGGTATCTATCAGAGCCTGAGATTCTAGTCACATTTGCCAACTTTGAAAGTTCTCGTTCCACAAATTTTGAAATAGAATTTTCTCCACCTACTAAAGTTATGTCACCTAAAAGGCCTTTTTTCTTGAAAGAATTTAAGTATTGTTTTATAGAAGTAGGGATTTCATTCTTTTTAACCAACAAAACAGGAGCATTTTTCTTCTTAGCTAATGAGGTTGAAGAAATAGAATCGGCAAAGTTTTCGCCAGATGCTATGACAACATTTTGTCTCTTATCGGAAACAGGGTGAGAAGTTTTGGCTGATTTTGCATTTACCTCGTACCTGTCATTTCCCTTAACCCTTACTACTTCTATTCCCATAGCGTTTAATTCATCGACAACTTTCGAACTTACAGATTTTTCTCCACCAGTGATGTATACTTTTTTGACGCCGTTCAAAGCTTCTTTTGTCAAATTATCAAGCTTTTGTGATTGCGTATAAAGAATAGGTGATTTTCCGTTTGAAATATTAGTTGCACTGATTGAATCTGCAAATTCGTTCGAATTTACAACGACAGCTGTTTTTGCATCGGTAAATTCAGAATCTTTTATCTTCTTAGCAGTTTCGAATCTGTTTTTAGCATCGACTCTTTCAATCTTAGCTTTCTTTTCGGATTTAACCTCAGCTTCTTTCACATTCAAATTCTCTGTATATTCTCTATTAGAGATTACTTTGTTGTTTTCATCTAGTTTTACTTGTATCTTAGTTGTATCAGTATTACTTGAATTATCTAATGTTGCTTTAACAAATGTATCTGACTTGTTGTTGTCATTATCTGCAAATGAAACATTTGCTCCCAAAGATAATGAAACCGCCAAAGTCATAACAAGTAGTGGCTTCTTAAAATTATTCATGTATCCTCCTAATATACTCTTTTGCGAGTTGAATAAAATGGTTTTATATTTTGTAACCAATTTGTAACTTATTTAAATTACTCTACTAGTTTACAGGAATTTTTCGTAAGTTTCAAACAAATTGCACATTTTTGCTCCAAATTTTGAAGAGAAACAAAAATAATCAAAAAAATTTGCAAAAACTATTTACAAATTCAAAAATTTATGAAATTAATGTGAAATTGACATCGCAGAAAATAGGGGATAATTTGTAACCGATTTGTAACTTTTATCCTATTGATGGCAAAATGGCGATATTTTTATTACTTGTTACATATTTGTAATATTTGGCAAATTTCGAAGAAAATTTGATTAATTTTAGAATAAAAATGTTATTTTAAGAATAATACAATAGAATTTAGAACGCAAAATCAATTTGTTGCCAACTAAAAAAGCACCGAAATTTTACATTCGGTGCTTAAATGTCATTTATTATAAGATGTATATTTTTACGTTTCTGACGCCCCAACTACGAGACTGTGATTTTGAATCCATAACTACATCTATTTTTCTTCCTTTGATAGCTCCGCCAGTGTCTTCAGCTGTTGCAAATCCATATCCTTCGACATAAACTCTACTTCTCAATGGTATTACTCTTGGGTCAACTGCGATAACTCCTCGTCTAATAGGAGTGCCGATTGCTGTTACTGCCCAACCACCATTTTCACGAGGGTCTGCAGTATAAGCAGTCGCTCTAACTGTTAGAACTTTTTTTGCATTTTTAAGTTGTGCTTCTAGTGAATCGACAACGGATTCAACTTTTTTGATTTCCTTTGCGATTTGTTTTTTAGTTTCCTTCACAACTTCTTTTTTAGTTTCGATTGTTTTTTGCTTGTACAAAGCATCTGCTCTCGGTGCATCCTTTAAGCTTCTACCTTGCAATAAATCAGCAATTGATGCTGAAACAAATTCAGCTATTGATTGGTTAGCTTCACATACTATAACCTGGTCAATTGACGTATTATTCTTGAAGAAAGCTTCCATAGAATATTGTTTGTCTTTTGAAGCGTAGTTAGTAGTTCTAGTTACATCATCCGGTTTAGTTAAAATCAAAGATGCGTCTAACTTTGCAGCTACTGGTGACATTAACAAAGCGTCATTGTAACCTTGACCTTCAGCGACGATTGCTCGATTTGCATTCGGATTAACTGATTTTGCAACCTTAACATTAGTTGAATATCTGTCAGAACCAGCAATTCTTCTTACACGGTTTGACAATGCGTTCAAATAAGCTTCTACTTTGCTAGAAACTGAACTCATACCACCTACGATAGTTATGTTTCCGATAAGGTTCTTGCGTTTCAATGCCTTCAAATAATTTTTGATTGGAGTTGGCACTTCGTTCTTTGAAACGAAAAGAATAGGAGCCTTTTGAGATTGTGCTAAAGTAGCAGAATTGATGGCATCACTGTGGTTTTCACCTGATGTTATAAGTATATTTGTTTTTGAATTGTTTTGTGGATTATGTGTTTTCTCAGCGACTTTTGCATTTACCTCGAATCTGTTTTGTCCAGAAATTCTCTCAACTATTATTCCCAAACCTTCAAGTTGTTTGATTACTGAATTTCCAACAGATTTTTCTCCACCTAAGATGTAAACTTTTTTAGGCTTATTTTGTTTTAAATTAGCCAATGTTTTTTGGTCAAGGGAGTTTGATTTTGTAAACAAAATAGGACTCTTTCCTCTTGATAGTGAAACAGCTGACAATGAGTCTACGAATGTAGAGCTGTTTGTAAGGATAACTGTTTTAGAATCAGAGAAATACTTGCTTCTGATTTTTGCAGCAGTGTCAAACTTGTCAGTAGAGTTGATTTTTTTAATGTCAGCTCTCTTACTAGCCTTAACCTCTGCTTGTTTCATAATAAGCTTATCAGACTGTTCGTTTGATTCAGAAGCATCTTGTTTGTCTTTGTTTTCGTCTATATTTTCTTCGTTATTTTTTTCTTCGTTTTGCTGTGAGTGTCCAGATTTTATGGAATCTTCATTCACGTTTTCTGTGTGATTTATTATATCTTGCAAATTTGAATTGTGTTTTAAAGCGTCGTGTTTTACTTCTTCGATTAGCTTAGTATTGTCAACATCGGCAAATGAAGAAGTTGCATTTAGAGCAGAAAAGGTAAACATAAGTCCCATTACTAACAATGGTTTTTTTAGACTGTTCATTCTTCCTCCTAATATATTGCGATTAAAATAATTTAATCTTCAAATTCGATATACTTATTGTAACACATTTGTAACCTGTTGTAACTTTTTTGTAACAATTAAGACTAAAAAAAAGGAAAATATTACAAAAACGTAACAGATAAACCGCTTCGGCGATGTATTTTCCTCTTGTTAATTTGCGTACCAGCAGATATAAATATAGAATATAAATAGGAGGGAACTTTATGAAAACAGTAAAATTAAGTGCCGTTGTAAAAAAATTGGACTTGCACGTTATTAGGACTAGTTCCGATTATGAAACAATAGAAATCACGAACTCGGAAATAAACAGACCAGGTCTTCAACTGTGTGGATTTTTGGAAGAATTTCCTTATAGAAGAATCCAATTATTCGGAAAGGCAGAACTCGCATATTATATGGCGATGGATATCGAACTTAGAAAAGAAAGAGTCAGAGCGATGATGGAATACGATATTCCTTGTATAATATTCTCGCACTACGCTCAAATTCCAGACGAAGTGAGAAAACTCGCAGATGAATACGATAAGACTCTTTTGATTTCTGACAGGACAACTACGAGACTTATATCTGCACTTGATGAGGTGTTGGAATATTTTCTAAGCGAAGAAGATACTCTGCACGCATCTCTACTCGACGTATTTGGTATGGGAGTGTTGTTGATGGGAGACAGCTCCGTTGGAAAAAGCGAGACCGCATTGGATTTGGTGACAAGAGGTCACAGACTTGTTGCAGATGATGTGGTTGAAATTAGAAAAATCGAAAAAGGACTACTCGCACAAGCTCCAACTAACATCAGACATTATTTGGAAGTCAGAGGACTTGGAATTTTGGATATCCAAAGATTGTACGGTACAGGTTCGGTTAGATTGAACACGTTTATCGATTTGGTTATCAAGCTAGAAAAATGGCAAGACGACAAAGAATACGACAGAATTGGATTGGATGAGCACACAACTGAAATTTTAGGAGTAGAGCTTCCTTATCTCGAAGTACCGGTCAAACCTGGAAGAAATATCGCCATGATTGTAGAAGTTGCCGTTAGAAATCAAAGACAAAAACTTTTAGGATATAATGCTGCACAAGAGCTAAATAATAAGTTAATTGCAGAAATGAAAAAAGACGCTGCGAAACATAAAAAGCAAACTAAAAATAACAAAAAATAATTTTGGATTAAAATTTCTTGATGATTTTGCGATTTGTTGCAATATGAAAAATATTGCGTTATAATATTCTTCCGGATAATTTTTAAATCCGTTTTAAATGTACAATTTTATTTATTTATATATAGGGGGTTAAATAAATGGCAAAACACATGAAAACCATGGACGGAAACACTGCTGCAGCTCACGTAGCTTACGCGTTTTCTGACGTGGCAACTATTTATCCGATTACTCCATCATCACCAATGCCGGAAGCAATTGATGTTTGGGCAGCAGATGGACGAAAGAACTTATTCGGTGAAACTGTTCAAGTTACCGAATTACAATCAGAAGGAGGAGCCGCTGGTTCAGTACACGGAGCTTTAGTTGCAGGGGCTTTGGCATCTACATTTACAGCATCACAAGGGTTGTTGTTGATGGTACCAAATATGTACAAGATTGCCGGAGAAAACTTGCCTGGTGTATTCCACGTATCAGCAAGAGCATTAGCATCGCACGCACTTAGCATTTTTGGTGACCACCAAGACGTTATGGCAGCAAGACAAACAGGTTTTGCGTTGTTGTGTTCAGGCTCTGTTCAAGAAGTTATGGACTTAGCAGCAGTAGCACACTTATCAGCAATCAAAGGAAAAGTTCCATTTTTACATTTCTTCGATGGCTTTAGAACAAGTCACGAAATTCAAAAGATTGAAGTTATGGATTATGACGACTTGGCAAAACTTGTTGATTGGGAAGCTATTGACGAATTTAGAAGAAACGCTTTAAATCCAGAAAACCCTAAGACAATGGGTACAGCTGAAAATCCTGACGTTTATTTCCAAGGTGTTGAAGCATCTAACAAATACTATGAGGATATTGTTGGAATTACTGAAGAATACATCAATGAGATTAACAAGATTACAGGCAGAAACTACGGATTATTCAACTACTATGGGGCTAAAGATGCCGAAAATATTATAGTAGCTATGGGTTCAGTAACTGAAACAATTGAAGAAACTGTTGATTATTTGATTGGAAAAGGCGAAAAAGTCGGAGTGTTAAAAGTTCACTTATACAGACCTTTCTCTAAAGAACATTTCTTAAATGCAATTCCAAAAACAGTTAAGAAAATCGCAGTGCTTGACAGAACAAAAGAAAAAGGTTCATTGGGAGAACCACTATATCTTGATGTTAGAGATTGCTTCTATGACCAAGAAAACAAGCCGGTTATCGTAGGTGGTATTTACGGTTTAGGTTCAAAAGATACAACTCCAACTCACATCAACACTGTTTTTGAAAACTTAAAACAAGATAAACCAAGAACACAATTTACTATCGGTATAGTAGATGATGTTACTCATAGATCATTAGAAGTAAAAGATGTTATCAACACTTCACCTGAAGGAACTATCAGATGTAAATTCTGGGGATTCGGTTCTGATGGTACAGTAGGCGCTAACAAATCAGCTATAAAAATCATCGGAGATGGTACTGATATGTATGCTCAAGGTTACTTCGATTACGACTCTAAAAAATCTGGTGGGGTAACAATGTCTCACTTGAGATTTGGTAACAATCCAATCCACTCAACTTATCTATTAGATGAATCTGATTTCATTTCTTGTTCAAAACAAGCTTATGTATATCAATACGATTTATTAAGAGGATTGAGAAAAGGTGGTACATTCTTATTGAATTGTATCTGGAATGAAGAAGAACTAGATCGTCATTTGCCAGGAAAATTAAAGAAATATATAGCAGAAAACGACATCAAATTCTACACAATCAACGCATCTAAGATTGCCGCTGAAGTAGGATTGGGTGGAAGAACAAATATGATTATGCAAGCTGCATTCTTCAAACTATCTAAAGTGTTGCCAATAGATGAAGCAATTAAAAAATTAAAAGAATCTATTGTTCACAACTACGGAAGAAAAGGTGAGGACGTTGTAAATATGAACTACGCTGCAGTTGACCAAGGAATCGACAAGCTAGTTGAAATTAATGTTCCATCTGAATGGAAAAGCGCAGAAGAAGATGTCGAAAAAGACGTTAATGTTCCTGAATTTGTAAAGAATGTAGCAAGCGTTATGAATGCACAACAAGGTAATGATTTGCCTGTTTCAGCATTTAAAGATAGAGCTAATGGTGAGTTTCCAATGGGAACAGCAGCATACGAAAAGAGATGTATCGCTCTTAATGTTCCTGAATGGCAAATGGACAAATGTATTCAATGTAACCAATGTTCATACGTATGTCCACACGCTGTTATCAGACCTTTCTTGTTGAACGAAGAAGAAAGAAACAATGCACCAGAATCATTTGAAAGCAAAAAAGCTGTCGGCAAGGGATTTGACGGATTGACATTTAGAATCCAAGTATCTACAGCTGACTGTACAGGCTGCGGAAACTGTGCTGATGTTTGCCCAGCAAAAGAAAAAGCTTTAATAATGAAGCCATTTGAACAACAATATTTAGAACAAAAAGACAACTGGACATACGCTTCAGAAAAAGTCGGATACAAAGAGGATTTAATGCCAGCTGATAAAACAGTTAAGGGTTCACAATTCAAACAACCATTGTTTGAATTTTCAGGAGCTTGTGCTGGTTGTGGAGAAACTCCATACGCTAAATTAATCACTCAATTATACGGCGACAGAATGATGATAGCTAACGCAACAGGATGTTCATCAATCTGGGGAGCTAGTGCTCCATCAACTCCTTACTGCACAAACAAAGAAGGCAAAGGACCTGCTTGGGCTAACTCATTGTTTGAAGACAACGCAGAATATGGATATGGAATGCACTTGGCAGTCAAAAAAATAAGATTGCAATTAAAAGAAAAAATGCAAGCATTCTTGGATTTGAATATCGAAAGTCCATTGAACGAACCATTCAAGAAATTCGTTGAAAATATGGATGATGTAGCAACATCTAAAGCGTGCGCAGCAGAAATATTGCAACACTTGGATGACGACACTAAAAACGAACAAGCTGAAGAATTGTTGAAATATATAAGAACAGACAGAGACTTCTTGATTAAAAAATCTGTATGGATTTTCGGTGGAGACGGTTGGGCTTATGATATCGGATACGGTGGATTGGACCACGTATTAGCATCTGGTGAAAACATCAATGTAATGGTATTCGATACAGAAGTTTACTCAAACACTGGTGGACAAGCTTCCAAGTCAACTCCAACAGCAGCCGTAGCACAATTCGCCGCAAGTGGTAAGAAAGTTAGAAAAAAAGATTTAGGAATGATGGCAGCGTCTTACGGTTACGTTTATGTCGCACAAATTGCTATGGGTGCTAACCAAAATCAAACTCTAAAAGCAATCAGAGAAGCCGAAGAATACAATGGCCCATCACTAATCATCGCTTACTCTCCATGTATCAACCACGGAATAAAAGCTGGTATGGGTAAGAGTCAACGCCAAGAAAAATTAGCAGTTGAAGCTGGTTACTGGCACTTGTATAGATTCGATCCAACTCTTGCAGAAGAAGGAAAGAATCCATTCCAATTAGATTCTAAAGAGCCAACAGGTTCATTCCAAGACTTCATCAGAGGAGAAGTGAGATATTTATCATTACAAAAATCATTCCCTGAACAAGCTGAAGAATTATTCCAAGAAGCTGAAAGAGATGCAAAGGAAAGATACAACAACTACAAGAGAAGAGCAGAAATGGATTATTCAAACTCAGTAGAAGATTTGGGAGATTTACAAGAAAACCTCGAAAAAGAAGGAAAAAAAGTAGAATCAGTTGAAAAATCAAAACAAGAAGAAGGCTCAAATAAAAAAGATGTAGTAAATCCAAATTCTACAAATAGATAAAAACAAAAATACTGTGAGAATACTGTGAAATTTTCTCACGGTATTTTTTTGTTGCAAATTTTTAACAAATTTGGAAATTGATTTATTG
>NZ_CAMXVC010000006.1 GCF_947252345.1 uncultured Finegoldia sp. | reverse complement strand
CATACGAGACTAGAATAACGGTCTCGTGGGCTCGGAGATGTGTATAAGAGACAGAGTTTTTAATTCTAAAAAAACATATACAAAGTTTTTTTGTATTTTAATTTCAAATATAAATTTAGCCACTTCAAATGATATAACAATAAAACATAATTGTCAAAAGACTATTTTTTTAGGACAATGAAAAATATTCTTCGTAAAGTTTCAGATATGAAAATTTAAAATGTAATGATTTTAAAAATTGTTATCATTTTGTGTTATATTTTAAAATTAATATAAAATGCTTGACAAAAATTAATAAAAAATGCTTGACACTATAGTTAGATAAAGTTATAATTAGTTTAAAGTGAACGAGTTCACTTTATGGCTAGCTAAAAATTAATATTTTATCAAGGAGGAACAAATGTCCAAGTACATGATTAAAAGGGTATTGTCAGCACTTTTAACTGTATTAGTAGTTTTCAGCTTAAATTTTGTAATTATTAATGCAGCTCCTGGAAGTCCAATAAAGACTATGATGGGTAAAGAGGTTGATAATATTGAATTACAGAATGCGTTGGAAAAGAAATATGGATTTGATCAACCACTTTACAAACAATATTTAAAGTACCTAAAAAACGTTTCTAAAGGGGATCTCGGAACATCTGTTATCTATAACAGACCTGTAAAAGATATGATTTTAGAAAAAATGGGTCCTACGGTTTTATTGGTTTTATCTTCGGCCATAATATCTTTAATATTGGGAACGGCAATGGGAATATCGGCTGCTCGAAGGGAAGGGTCACTACTGGATGTTATATTCTCATCGGTAAATTACATACTTAATTCTATGCCGTCTTTTTGGCTGGGACTGATGTTAGTAATTATTTTTTCAACAAAACTAAATTTGTTACCTACTTTTGGAATGACTGATTCTAGAGTGGATTATACTGGTATAGATTATTTTGTTGATGTACTAAAACATTTAGTATTACCTGTTTTAACTATGGTATTAATACAAATCCCATTATATTTCAGAATAGCAAAGTCGTCGGTTTTGCAAGTTGTAAATGAAGATTATATTCAAACTTTTAGAGCGTGTGGCATGAGTGAAGAAAAGATTTTTAATAAGTATATTTTTAAAAATGCAATTCTTCCAACAATTACTATTTTTGGTATTTCAATAGCATATTTGGTAACTGGTGTTGCCTTGGTTGAGATAATATTTGCTTGGCCAGGCACTGGTAGACTTGTTCTTAATGCTATAAATCAAAGAGACTATCCTACATTGATGGGAATTTATTTAGTGATGAGTGTATCTATAGCTGTTGTAATGATGTTAGTAGATATAATTTATGCTTTCGTTGATCCTAGAATAAGGTATGGTGATTAAAATGAAAATTAATTTTCTTAAGTTAATAAAAAGAGACAAACAATTAAAAGCAGGAACGATTGGTATTTTAATAATTCTTTTAATCATTGTTTTTTCGCCGGTTATTGCAAACTTCAGCCCATATGAATTTGGTAACTTTCCATTGGCTAAGATTGGTGAAGAGGGGCATATTCTCGGAACTAATCACTTAGGACAAGATGTATTTTCAATGATAGTTTATGGTGCTAGAACATCTGTAAAGGTAGCGGTTGTTTCTGCTCTTATATCAGGTGTAATAGGAATAATTATTGGTGGTGTCGCAGGATACTTTGGTGGTGCTGTAGATAGAGTTTTATCGGAGTTAATAAACATATTCATGATGCTACCAACATTTTTCTTGATACTTATGATAATAGCTCTTTTTGGAAGTTCTATAACTAATGTAATGATAGTAATAGGACTTACAACATGGCCTAGTAATGCTAAGTTAATGAGAGCACAAGCTATGAGTTTAAGAGAGAGAACTTTTGTAAAGTCTGCCATTGCTATGGGTGAAACAAAAAGGCAAATTTTATTTAAATACATTATTCCTAATGGAATATATCCTGTTATTTCAAACACAACTGTTGGTATGGCAAATGCGATACTTACAGAAGCTGGGCTTTCTTTTTTAGGACTTGGCGATCCAAATACAATTAGTTGGGGTCAAATGATTTTTGAAGGAAAGCAATATATTAGCAATGCTTGGTGGATTTCTACTTTTGCTGGCATTGCAATAGTTTTAACAGTTACTTGTTTTTATTTACTTGGAGATGGATTAAATAGAGTCTTAAATCCTAAGAATTTAAGCAGAGGAGGAAAATAATGAAACAAGATGAAGCTATATTAAAAGTTGAAAATTTAAATATTTCTTATATTAACAAAAATTCCTCTGTTAAGGCTGCTAAAAATGTAAATTTCACACTAAACAAGTCCGACTCTTTAGGGATTGTTGGAGAATCTGGTTCAGGTAAATCAACTTTAGCTATGGGGATTATTAGGTTATTAGATCCTAAAGAGACAAAAATCGAGGGAAAGGTTAATTTTTACGACAAAGAATTATTATCTTTATCAAATGAAGAATTTAATAAATTAAGATGGAAAGAAATTGCTGTTGTTTTTCAAAAGTCTATGAACTCTTTAAGTCCTGTACATAGAATTTTTGAACAAGTTTATGACATTTATAAAGTTCATGAACCTAAAGCCACAAAAGAGCAAGTTAAAAAAATTTTCATCGAACTATTAAAAAAAGTAAATCTTTCCGATAGGGTTGTGAATTTGTATCCTCATGAGTTATCAGGAGGTATGCTTCAAAGAGTTTCTATAGCCATAGCACTTTTGTTTAGTCCTAAACTATTAATTTTAGATGAGGCAACTACAGCTTTAGACGTTGTTACACAAGGACAAATTTTAGATGAAATCTTAAAGCTCGAAAAAACAATGAACATGACAAGAATCATGATAACTCACGATATTTCAGTTGTAGCCCAAGCTTGTAATAAGGTAGCAATATTTTATGCGGGAGAACTTATGGAGATTGGATTCACAAAGGATGTGCTAAAGGAACCATACCATCCATACACCATAGGATTAATTGAAAGTTTTCCATCTATGAATGGTGAAACGGAAGAAATTAAATCAATACCTGGTTTTATGCCGGATCTTTCAAAGGATAGTGAAGGATGTATTTTTAGAGAGCGTTGCCCATATGTTTCGAAAATATGTGCTAAGCAAAAACCAAAAGAAACACAAATAGACAATCGAAGAGTATATTGTCACAATATTCAGGAGATCAGAAATGGAAAATAAAATTATTGTGGAAAATATAAAAAAGTTCTATCCTGCTAATAAAAAATTATTTAATAAATCATATATTCAAGCGGTAGATAATGTAAGTTTCTCTATTGAAGGTGGTGAAATTTTAGGACTCATTGGTGAAAGTGGATGTGGTAAATCTACTTTAGGTAGAGTACTCGCAAGACTTGAAAAGCCTACTGAGGGAAAAATTTCCATAGGTGGTAAATCAGTTGAGGAAATATTAAAAAATGATGAAAAATCATTTAGAAAATATGTTCAAATGATATTCCAAAACCCCTATGATTCTTTCACTCCTAGGGACAAAATAGGAAACATTCTTATGAGACCTTTAAAAATTCACAATATAGGAAGTAGTGAAAAAGAGAGGTTTGATATTTGCTTAAAGGCTTTAGAACAAGGAGGATTGAGGCCAGCTAAGGAAATAATGGAAAGATATCCTCATCAACTTTCCGGTGGACAGCTTCAGAGAATTTCAATCATAAGAGCTACATTATTAAAACCTAAATTTATTATTGCAGATGAACCTGTAAGTATGTTAGATATTTCGGTTAGAGCAGATATAATCAATGCGCTGTTAGATTTAGCAAAGCATGGCACTTCCATTTTATTCATTAGTCATGATATCGCCTTAACAAGATTTATTGCGGATAAAATCATGGTAATGTATCTTGGGAAAACAGTGGAATATGGATACGCTAAAGATGTAATTCAAAATCCAGCTCATCCATATACAAAAGTATTGATTTCAAATTGTGCGTCTATAGATCCGACTGAGCAAATGAATAGGATTGATATAGAAGGAGAGCCCCCAACTCCAATTGATTTAACTCCAAGTTGCTATTTTGCAAACAGATGTAGTCTAGCAACGGAAGAATGTTTTAAAGATTACCCTAAAAAGGTTGATCTAGGTAATGAACATTATGCATATTGCATAAAATTATAATTAGGAGGAACATATGAAAAAGAAATTAATGGCATTATTGTTGGCAGCTGCTTTAATAATGTCAGGATGCAAGCAGAGCGGCAAAAAAGTTGATAGTACTGGTTCAACAGATGTAGGACAAGCGCAAGCAGGAGGACAGTTAATAATTAGACATTCCGGAGACCCTATGAGCTGGAACCCTGATAAATTACCAGATGACAATGGATATCCAATATTCCAAAATATTTTTAATAGACTTGTAAAATTGGATGCGTCAAAAAAAATTATTCCAGATTTAGCAGAGTCGTGGGATATTTCTGATGATGCAAAAGAAATAACTTTCCACTTAAGAGATAATGCTAAATGGCATGATGGTAAAAAAGTAACAGCAGAAGATGTTAAATACACTTTTGAAAAAATAAAATCAGACTCTGCTTACTTAATGAATGCAAAATTTCAAAATATAAAATCTTTCGATATTATAGATGATAATACAATATCATTTAAGTTAAAAGATCCAGATATTTCATTAATTGCAGAATTAGGATGGTATTCAACATTTATATTGCCAAAGCACGTGCTAGATAACGGCAAACCTTGGGAAGAAAACGAAGCAATTAAATCAAAACCTATAGGAAGTGGTCCTTTCAAACTAGAAAAATTTGTTCAAGGAGAATCTATAACTCTTGTTAAGAACAAAGATTATTGGGAAGGCACTCCAAAGTTAGATAAGTTAGTTTACAGTATTATTCCAGATGATGCTACAGCTGTACAAGCTCTAGTAAATGGAGAACTTGATTTCTTAGAAAATGTACCATCAGCAAGTGCAGAACAATTACTTCACGATGATAATATAAGAATGAAACTTAATAGATATCCTTCACCTATGAGATTAGTTTTCAATATGAAAAATGAAAAGGTTAAAGACGCTGCTATTAGAAAAGCAATTTCATACGCTATAGATAAAGAAGAAATATCTAAAAAGGTATATCACGGTTTCCAAAAACCAGAATATTCAATGTACCCAAGTTTAATCAAAGAGTTTGCAAACACAAAAGATGTTAGTCCTAAATTTAGTATCGAAAATGCTATAAAGACTCTTGAAGACGCAGGATATAAAAAGGATAAAGATGGATACTACGTTAGAGGATTAGAGGTTGAAGTATTTGAAGGTGCAGGATACCCTGATGCAGCTAAGTTAATGGAAGCATCATTAAAGAAAGCAGGCATAGAAATGAAGATTAATGTATCAGAATATAATGCATGGGCTGAAAAAGTAGGAACAAATCATAACTATATAATGGAACTTCAAGGTGGATTTATGGGACCAGACCCTTCAGCTTTAAATGCAAGATACGGAACTGGTGCATCAAACAACTGGTCACAATATTCAAATCCTGAGTTTGACAAATTGGTTAAAGAAGCAAACACAAAACCTGATACTGCAAAAAGAGCAGAATTATACAAACAAGCACAAAAGATATTGGCGGATGATGCAGTATTTGTACCAGTAATAGAGTTTGCAAGCTATGACGCTAACTCTAAGAGATATATAAACCTTCCAATTGATGGTGAAGGAAAATGGGGTTGGGCAGAATTCACATTTACGGAGATGGTTAAATAATGAGAGAATTGATAGATAGAATAATAGATAGAGTTCCAGATTATAAAACATTTTTCACAGTAGATGAACTGAATGAAATGAGCTATGATATAGCAAAAAAACATAGCGATATAGTTGAAACTTTTGAGTTTGGAAACTCTAAAGAAGGCGAAAAAATTATTGGACTTAAAATAGGAAAGGGAAGTAAAAATGCCTTGGTATTTGGACTTCCACATCCAAACGAGCCAATTGGAACTATGACAATTGACCACTTAATAAACCAATTAGTTGAAGATGAGGAATTTAGAAATTCATTAGATTACACTTGGTATATTATTAAGGCTTGGGATGTAGATGGAGCAAGAAAGAATGAAGGTTGGTATAAAGGACCATATAACCTTTATAACTATGCAAGAAACTTTTATAGACCAGCGGGTTTTCTTCAAGTTGATTGGACTTTCCCAATAGAATATAAAAACTTGAAATTTGACAAGCCTATACCAGAAACAAAGGCTATGATGGATCTTATAGATGAGATTAAACCAACATTTATTTATTCTTTACACAATGCAGGATTTGGTGGAGCTTACTGGTATATAAGCAAGGAAGCAAGAGAAGTATTTGATGATTTTATCAAAGCTGCTAATAAACAAAACATTCCTGTTCATTATGGAGAACCAGAAGCGCCATATTGCGAAGAATTTGCACCTGCTATTTATAAAGAGTTAAAAATTTCTGATGAATATGACTATTTAGAAAAATATGGAAATGAGCATCCTGAAAAAGAAATAGCAGTAGGAACATGCTCTGCTGATTATGCAGGAACAAAGTATGATTCCTGTACATTAGTTACAGAACTTCCATATTTTTACGATAAAAGAATTGACGACAAATCAGATTCAGATATTACAAGAAAAGAAGCGATAAAAAACTCTATAGAGTATTCTGAAAGCTTAGATAAGTACCTTATAGAGTCCATGAAAGTATCCAGACCATATTTAGCAGAAGATAATGTTTATAAATTAGCATTAGAAGCCTTTACAGATTTAGGAGAAGTTCATGCTGCTACTTTAAAAATGATTGAAGAAGATGATAAATTCAATAAAATAGCTACAGTTGCTGAAAAATTTGATAACTCATTGGTAACTAAATTTTATAGTATGCTATCTCTAGGATTAATAATCAGAATGAACGAAGAAGAGATGAAAAAGCTTAAAAAAGATTCCGACGCTTATAAAATCCTAGAAGGAGAATTTAAAAAATCTGAGGAAAAATTAAAAGAATTAAGTGAATATTTGGAAGAAAATATAGATTATAGCGTAGTACCTATTAAACGTTTAGTTTCGGTTCAATTAGAATGTGGATTGGTATTAGCTTATAACTTAGACAAATAATATTTCACGAACTAGAAAACAAAAAATCGTATAAATATGAACTGACCCCCAAAAGTTGGACTTAAAAACCAACATAAGGAGGTCAGTTTTTAATGTCAAAATACAATTTAGACTTCAAACTAAATGTAGTAAACTTGTACTTAACACGAGAAATGTCCTATCAAAGCCTAGCAAATGAACTTAAAATCAATAATCCAGCTATGATAGCTAAATAGGTTAAAGAATTTAGAGAAGAAGGCATAGAAGTACTGAAAGAAAAAAAGAGAGGAAGACCTTCAAATATGCCAAGTACAGATAAAAATAAAGATTTAAAAAACAAAACTAATAAAACAAAAAAATTAAGTGAATTAGAAAACTTAGAAAACAAAACTACTATCTTCAAATGGAAGTAGAAATTCTAAAAAAAGATTCAATTCTCACAGATGACAGAATCAGAAATAGATGAATATCTAAGATCATTAAATCACTAAGAGATAGATTCAAACTAAAAGAACTTCTAGAATACTTTAACTTCCAAAAATCAACATACATCTATTGGCAAGAAAGATTGGATAATACAAAAAAAGATGAAGAAGTAAGAAAAGACAATCCAAACTATGGATATAGAAGAATAACAGCAATGCTAAGAAAACAAGGACTACTAATAAATAAAAAGAAATTTCAAAGACTAGTACAAAAACTAAAATTTCAAGTAACAAACTTCTCAAGAAAAACAAGAAAATACTCCTCATACAAAGGAACAATAGGAGAAGTAGCAGACAACAAAATAAATAGAAACTTTAAAGTAGAAAAAGTCTACACAGATATAACAACAGACACAACAGAATTCAAATACCTAGAAAAAGATAAAAATGGAAACTATCAAGTAAAAAAACTTTACCTAAATCCCAATCTGGATATGTATAACGGTGAAATAATATCCTATGAAATATCAAAACAACCAATATTAAAACCAATACTGAAAGCCTTAGACAAAGCAATAGAAATAACTAGTATAAATAAAGAAGAAAGAATCTTTCATTCAGATCAAGGATGGGCCTATCAAGTAAAACAATACATATTAAAGCTTGAAGTTGAAGGAATAACCCAATCAATGTCAAGAAAGGGAAATTGGCTCAATAACTCCCCAATGGAAAACTTCTTTGGGATACTAAAACAAGAAATCTATTATGGCAAAAAATTCTACTCATACGAAGAGTTAAAAGAAACAATCGAAGAATATATCGAATATTACAATAAAGATAGGATAAAAGAAAAATTAGGATATTTAAGTCCAATAGAATACAGAGAAAAGAATGCAGCATAAAAAATACCGGAAAAAATATAAATCTTCTCTGGTTCTTGGTCCAACTTTATGGGGTCGCCACACAATCCTGCACTCTTTTTTAATTGCAAACAAAACTTATTTGGGTATAAATATCGTGAAGGGGAATTAGTATGAAAATTTTATACGAAATAGGGAAAACTGAGATAGCAATCGACACTGTCGGTGCAAAGCTTGAATATATAAAACGAAATGGAAAAGAGATTTTGAATAATTGCAGAATTTGTGTTCCAAATTACGGAGTTGACAAGACTTTTCACTATCCAACGGACGGATTGTTCGTCGACAAAAAATAGACGTCGTCAGCAAATCAGAGGATATGTGCGTTATGAGATGCGTTGACAGCGGGCTTGAAAGTTTTGTCGTGTATCAGTTTACGAACGAAAAAATCGTGTTGGATGTGAACGTGACAAATCACTCCGAAAAATTTGTGAAGATGAAACCTGCGATTATTTTTGATTTGTCAGACGGAAAAACTGTCGTAACTTGCGATTTGAAAAAAGAAAATTCGGCCTATGTTTTTGCCGAGTTTGATTCACAAAAGCAAAGCGAAAAATTCTCACTACCTTCGAATGAAAAATGCAAGATTTATTCGGAGATAAGGCTTTAAGATTGGCATTTGGTGATTTGTGTGAGGTAAATTTTGCCTGAATTTGTGGTATAATAATAAGATAATGGAGGTGGGAGTATTAGTACTATTGATTATAAATCGCTTATGAAAAATTCAATGAAGGCTTTTTTGGTTTATCTGATAAGCGTGTTGTTTTTTCCGTTGGGATTTATTGTATTGCCTTCTTATTTTATAAAGACGGGATTAGAAAATGACAGCCTACACAGTTTGTTGTCATTTGGTATATTTTTTGTGTTGATAATGTTCTTCCCGAGCCCAATAGTGGCTATAATTGTCGGGCTTTACGTCTTGTTCATTAGCTTTTCGATTTTGAATTTATTGAACGCCGGATTTGACGACAGGCAGACTATACTGATTAGCTTTTGCGGGACGATTATGTTCGTCGTGTTGACCAATTTGTTGTTGAAGTTCAACCAAAACGTGACGATTGCAGACATCATCAATCACAAACTCACAGACTCTCTGGATGTATTGAAAACGGTCAAGCTCGACAGTGAATTTTTGAAAGATTTTATGAGTCTTGCACGACAATACACGAAAATGGCTGTGAGATTGAGCTACTCTTTTTTGGGGATAATCGCTTTTTACACGAGCGTGTTGAATGTGTACATTCCCCAACGATATGACAAACAAAACAACCACAGATTTGATATGTTCACAATAGATTTCAATTTTACAATCTGCGTGATTATCGGATTTATGTTGAGCGGATTGTTGTATTTGACAGACAAAAGCCTTGGATTGTATGTTGTGGATAATTTGGTGAATTTTGCGACTTACAGTTATTTTCTGGCAGGAGTTTGTCTGATGCTTTATCATTTGAGAAGCTTGTCCAAGGTTTACAAGATTTTGGCTGTTGTTATTTGTGTTTTGATTCACCCGGGAATTTATTTTCTGGCGATTTTGGGTGCGATAAATAGCATCACAAATCTTAGAAAGAGGGAGAAGAATGGATAAATTTGAGTATTCAATGAAACATTTGATTGTAGAAGCTGTTGCACTTGTCGTGTTGTCGTCTATTTTGTTTTATTTTCAAAATATTATAGGCACATTGGCATTTATAATGTCGGCTTTTATGATTGTGGATTATTACGGATATATTAAACGAAAAAACGAAAATATCAAAGACAAATTCATAAATTTGAACAATGAGTTCACGGATATAACGAAAAACGCTGTGTTCAAAGTTCCTTTTCCACTTTTGATTGTCAACGACAAGAAAAAGATAAGCTGGTTTAACACTTATTTTAGAGCGTTAGTTAGCGATGACATCGAGATTTTCAACAATGAAATAGAAAATGTTATGGATTTCAGAGTTGTAAAGGATGACGATGACAAGTTGGATTATTACGAGACGGAAGTCGACAACAAGTATTACAGATTTTATCCGGTGATAATAAAAGACCGAGATAACAAGGATTTGACTTTGCTCTACGGAGTTGACAACACGTCTTTTATGGATGTGGTGACGCTTTTGGACGAAAAAAGGCTTTGCTTGTTGGACATCTTCATCGACAATTACGACGAAGCCCGCAACAGCATCAAAGAGGAAGAAAGAACCAAGGTTTTTTCGAAAGTGGACAATATCTTGCAGGATTTTGCGAGAGGCCACAACGGATATATAAGAAAATACGAGTCGGACAAGTTCGTGATGATTGTAGAAAAACACGAGCTTGAAAATATTATGCAGCAAAAATTTTCGGTGTTGGATATGGTAAAGGACATCGAAAATTCCAACAACGTTCCAGTTACATTGAGCATTGGTGCGTCGATTATCGGCGACAATCCGTACGAAATTCACGAGAAATCGAGGTCGTGCTTGGACGTTGCGCTAGGACGTGGAGGGGCTCAGGCAGTTGTCGACACAGGAGAGTTTAAGTATTTCGGTGGCAAGGACAAGGCTGTTGAGAAACAAAACAAAGTCAAGGCGAGAGTTGTGTCACACGCGTTGAAGCAACTTATCGTGCAAAGCTCCAATGTTTTTATTATGGGTCACAAAAATCCGGATTTTGACTCGATAGGTTCGAGTTTGGGAATGTTGGAAGCTTGTAGAATCAACCAAAAAGAATGCTACATTGTCCTAAATGAAGTTGGCCCACAAATAGAGAATATCTACAACGCTGTCTTGGAGGAAAAGCCGGACTACAAGAAATATTTTGTCAAAAATGCGTTCGCCAAGGAAAATTGCAACAGCAACAGCTTGGTGATTATCTGCGACAACCACAGGAGAAATTCTGTCGAGTGTCAAGAGATTATGGATATAGCCAACAACATCGTTGTAATCGACCACCACAGGAGAAGCTCCGACTACATCAAGGATACTTCGTTGACTTATTTAGAACCTTACGCATCGAGTGCATCGGAAATGGTGACAGAAGTTTTGTTTTATATGACGGATAAGCTCGAAATACCGAAGATTATTGCAGAGGCACTGCTCGCTGGAATCACTGTCGACACGAAGAATTTCTTTTATCAAACGGGTGTCAGAACTTTTGAAGCTGCATCTATTTTGAAAAGACAGGGAGCGGACAGCGTGAAGGTCAAAAAATTATTCAAAGACGATGAGAAAACGATAAAATTAAAATCAGACGTCATTGCCACGTCTAAAATGTACAAGAACAACATCGCAATCGGACGACTTGAAGAAGAAGTTGACGAGTCGATTCTCGTTGCGGCACAATCTGCCGATGATTTGCTCAATATTTTGGGAGTGGAGGCGTCGTTTGTACTTGCCAAGCTAAAAGACAAGGTACACGTTAGCGCTAGAAGCCTCGGCAAAATATCTGTGCAATTGATTTTGGAAAAAATCGGAGGCGGCGGTCACTTGACAAGTGCAGGTGCGCAATTGGATTGTTCGATGGATGAAGCAGAAGAAAAAGTAAAACACGCGATAGATGAATACATCAAGGAGGATACGGATGAAAGTTATATTGACTAGCAATGTTGACAAGCTTGGAAAAGCAGGGGAAATGGTGAATGCCAAAACAGGATTTGCGAGAAACTTCCTTCTACCTAACAAGCTTGCAGTGGAAGCTACAAAAGAAAATATAAAAATTTGGGAAGAAAAACAAGCGGAATTAAGAGCGATTGAGAGAGAAAACATCAAAAACGCAAATGAATTGAAGGCGAAAATAGAAAGCGTGAATGTCAAGATAATCGCCAAGACTGGCGAAGGCGACAGGCTTTTCGGTTCAATCACGTCAATGGATATCGAAAAAGCTTTGAAGGAGCAACACAATTTGGATGTTGACAAGAAGAAAATCGAAATGAAGGAAAACATCAAATCGTTGGGAACATTTGAAGTAACTGTAAAAGTCTATCCGGACATCAACGCCAATTTGAAAGTTGTCGTGGACAAGGAGTAGTTTGAACAAAATTTGAAGCTAGGAGGTGAGGTAATGGAAAATCGAGAAAGCATAATGCCGTGTGATTTGGAGGCGGAGAGAAGCGTAATCGGGGCGATGATAATTGACGAGAGAGCCATCGACAATGCGGGAGAAATCGTGGAGCCGGTAGATTTTTACTCGACGAAGTATCAGGAAATCTACAAGGCGATTCTTCAAGTTGTCGACGACGAGAAGCCTGTCGATTACATCACTTTGGAAGACCAGCTTCGCACGAACAATATGCTCGAATTAATCGGAGGGATTGACGAATTAATCAGCATTTCCGAAGCTGTTGGAAGCGGGGCGAACGTAAAATACTACGCCGATATCATCAAGAGCAAGGCGATTATCAGAAATCTGATGAGAGTGTCACAAGACATTATCGATATGTCCATTGCCAACAATTCTGTAGGCGAACTGCTTGAATACGCAGAGAGCAACATCTTCAAGATAAGCCAGAACAGAAAGCACCAGGATTTGGTTCCAATCTCAGAAATGTTGGAGCCGACGCTTGCGAAAATCGGGGAAATGAGTGTAAATCAGGGCAAACTCACGGGAGTTACGACGGGGCTTTTGGATTTGGACAGACAGTTGTCCGGACTTCAAAAATCCGATTTGATTTTGCTCGCAGCTCGTCCGGCAATGGGCAAGACGTCGTTGGCGCTCAACATCGCCTTCAAGGCGAGCGTCGACAACTACGTCGCAGTTTTTTCTCTTGAAATGAGCAAGATGCAGTTGACTCAGAGATTGTTGTCGGCACTCAGCAACATAAATTTATCGGAACTCGTCAGCGGAAAAGTCACAGACTGGATGAATTTGGGACAGGCCTCGAAGTTGATTGCAGACAGTCATATGTTTGTCGATGACACATCTTCGATATCGTTGAATGAGCTTCGTTCGAAGTGCCGTAAATTAAAAGCGCGTGGGGAATTGGATTTGGTAATCATAGATTATCTTCAACTGATGACTACGAGTGGCAGAAACGAAAACAGACAACAAGAAATTTCCACGATTTCTCGTGGGCTCAAAGGACTTGCGAAGGAATTGAATTGTCCGATACTCGCACTAAGTCAGCTTTCCCGTGCGCCTGACCAAAGGCCAAACCACAGACCGGTTATGAGTGACCTTCGTGAATCTGGCGCTATCGAGCAGGACGCCGACGTCGTGTTGATGCTGTATCGTGACGATTACTACGATCCGGAAACGGACAAGCCAAACATTGCGGAAATCATCGTCGCTAAACACCGTAACGGACCGACGGGTACTGTGGATATGCTCTTCGACAAGGAACACACAAAATTTATGGATTTGGACAACAGACTTCCAGAAGTTGGAGCGTTTAATAAATGATAAAAACACCACGATTGACGCTTAGCGATTTGAAAATTGAAGATGCGTTGGAGATTTCTTCGTGGGGAAAGCATCACGATGAGAGATTTATTGATTACAACTTGTCCGATTTGGACGATTTTGAAATAAAAATGTGGTTCAGACAAAAAAGAGAAACGAGGTTGCAAAAATACTTTGCGTTGAGGGATAATTCTCACAAGCTTGTCGGCTACATCGGACTCAAACAGTACGACAAGTTCACGAAATCTGCGTTCTTGGGAATCGTACTTGACCCCAACGAGATGAACAAAGGTTACGGCGAAGAATCCATCAAAGCACTGATAAAATGTGCGTTTGAACGCCACAATCTCAGAAGAATTTACTTGAATGTGAATAGTTTCAACAAGAGGGCGATTAGTTGCTACAAAAAATGTGGATTTCGAGAATTTTCACAATACGAGGAAGTTTTCGAAAATCAAAAAATGAGCACAACCGCAGATGGTTTTGACGAGTTTTTCTTGGTGAAAGACGACAAAATTTATTCGAAAAATCTGACTATGGCGATTGACAATAAGAGGTGATATTGTGAAGTACAGTGTAGAAAAATTCAAAATTGATTTGGGGGAAACTCCTATCGAAAATTTATTTTTAAATCAATATCTTCAAATAGCCACTGGAAATCAATTGAAAGTTTACTTGTATGCGTTCAAATTGGCAAATGATACATCGGCAAACGAAGATATTTCAGATGATGTGATTGCAAAAGCGCTCGATTTGACGGAAAACGAGGTCAGCGAGGCGTGGAATTACTGGTTGGATCAGGGAATTATAAAACGATACACAGATGTTAAGACACAAACAGACCATACGGTTTTTCTAAGCCTAAGACAGTTGTATCTCGGTATAACCAATCCGGAGCCTGAGGAGTCACAGAAAACATATATTCCAGAAAACAGCAACGAAATCAAAGAGATGTTTCGAGACATCGAAGACATCAGAGATATGGAAATGTCCAAGTCCGAGATGGAGAGGGTTTTGGAGCACATCGCAACTTATCATCAAACTCCTGAATTGGTGGTGTGCGCTTTTCATTACTGCACGACCAATCCCAACACGAAAAACAACACCAACTACGTTCTTCAAGTGTTGAGAAATTGGAAGTTGGATGGAATTATGACGATGGAACAATGGCAGGAAGAAAACAACAAGAAAAAACAACGAAAAACGAAAAAAAGGACGTATTACAGACCACAAAATAACGACATCGACAACGCCACTCATCTAAATTCAAAAGTGGTGGATGCTTTTATGAAAAAAGCGCGTGAACAAAAGGATAAGAAATAATGAGCTACGCAAAAGAAGCCAACCGAGTGTTGGAAGATTACAGGGCACAATCGAAAAAGGATTTGGACGACAGATATGCTGAAATTTTCGAGAAAATTGACGGATATCATAATCTGTTCATCGAGCGCAACAAAATCGGATACGCTTACATTCAAAAAGCTATGAGTGGCAAAGCTCCGCTCGAAGATTACGAAAACAAAATCAAGTCGCTCGAAGACAAAATGCACAAAATGCTCATATTAAACGGATATCCGAGCGATTTTTTACAACTCAAACACCACTGCGACAAGTGCAAAGACACTGGAGTCTACGATGGCAAAATCTGTTCGTGCAAGAAAACTCTGATGGTAAACATCGCCAGGGAAAAAAGTATGCTGAATGAACAAATGAGCACGCAAAACTTCGACAATTTTGATTTGAATGTTTTTGACACGAAAATCAATCCCACATTCAAGATTTCTCAGCGTGAATATATGGAAAACATCAGAAATTATCTCTACGATTATTCGACAAACTACACCGAAAAGGACAAGTCCATTTTGTTGTATGGACCTGTCGGAGTTGGAAAGACTTATATGCTGTCTTCTGTTGCCCGTGAGATAATCAATCGAGGATATTCTGTTGTGTATATGTCTGCGATGCAACTTTTGAAGAAGCTTTTTTCGATTAGATACAAGAATTTCAACGACCAGCCACAGCCGGAAGTCGAGGAAATCCTCTACGATTGCGACGTTTTGATGATTGACGATTTGGGAACGGAAAACTCATCGGACACCAACATCAGCTTGCTGTTTGATTTGCTCAACTACCGAATCCAACAACAAAAAACGACGATGATTTCGACCAACATAAGCCTCGATGATTTGTCCGAGCAATACGATGCGAGAATAGCTTCGAGAATCAAAGGAGAATTTATGCCGATACAATTTTTCGGAAGGGATATCAGAGAAGAGAGGTTCAAAAGAGGATTATGATTTATGTAACAGCTGAACAAATGAGGCAAATCGACCGATACACGATTGAGCAAATCGGAGTTCCTTCGATTGTGTTGATGGAAAATGCCAAGGCTCAGATTTCCAAGCACATTTTGGACAGAGAATTTGACACGGCGTACGTGTTTTCGTCTGTTGGCAACAACGGAGGAGATGGACTTGCAGTTGCTAGGGATATTTTCAACGCTGAAAAAAAAGTAAAAGTGTATGTGATTGAAAAGCTCGAAAAAGCGACGACAGATTTCAAAATCAACTACGGTATTTTGGAAAAATTGGACGTCGACATTGAATTTGTGGACGAAAACACGAAATTCGACATAAAAGAAAATGATTTGATTGTCGACAGCATTTTCGGCACGGGACTCAAAAGAGATATCGAGGGTATTCACAAAGATGTGATTGATTACATCAACAATTCAAAAGCATTCACAGTGAGTGTGGATATGCCATCGGGGTTGGATTCGGACGAGTATTTGATTCACAACGTGTGTGTCGATTGTGATTTGCTCGTGACATTGCAACTTCCGAAAAAATCCTTGAAAGATTACAATGCCAAATTCGTCGTGGAAGACATTGGGATACCGGAAAAATCAATCAAATACGTATTAAACAACGCTTCGTAAGAGGCGTTTTTTTTGTTTTGCAAAAAAATGCTCTCTCAAAATTTATTTTTTTGGTTTAACGATTTTAATTTCTAAAGCAAATTGAAAAAAATACTCTACAAAAAATTTCTCCAAGTGGTATAATAAATAATTAAATGTAGGGGGTGGTTATTATTTTTGTTATTACTTTTCAGCAGATTTTGATAATGTTTGTGTTTATGGGAATGGGATTTGTTTTGCGGAAATACGAGTTTTTCAGCAAGGAAACTATCAAACAATTGACTAGATTTGTTATGTACATAATCGGAAGTAGCGTCATCATCAATGCGTTCAATCGACCTGTGACAGATAGTCTTTTGAGTAGTTTCGAGATGGATTTTTTGTGTGCGATAATTTTGTTGGGCTCGTCAATTTTGATTTGTCATTTTGTTTTTAAATTCGAGAGATTTTCCAAAAACGAGAATTTGAGCGACTACAAATTTCAAAGCGTCTACAGCAATTGCGGGTTTATGGGTATTCCTTTGATTGAGGCTCTGCTCGGCAAAGAGGGAATGTTTTATGCGATTCCATACTTAGCTGTGTTTAATTTGTTTTTGTGGAGTCATGGAATTGGGCTTTTCGAGGCGAATAAATCCGGCAAGATTAATTGGAAGAAAGTTTTTATGAATCCTTGTATTATAGCCTCCGTGCTTGGATTTGTTTTATTTATGTTTGGTATTATTTACAGGTTACCTTCCATTATAACGAAGCCTATTTTTTACTTGGCAAATATGAACACGCCTTTGAGTATGATAGTGATTGGGGCAAATTTTGTAAGCATCACCGAGCCTATTTACAAGGACAAGAAAGCTTGGGAGATTACTTTTATCAGAAATTTCGCCTTTCCGTTGATTCACATCGTCATTTTGTATTTTATCCCTATGCCAACAAACTCGAAGATTGCAATGTTGGCTATGTCAGCGGCTCCGATTGCCGGAGTGAGCGTGCTTTTTAGCGTTATGTTCAACAAGCCTGTGGATTTTCCTTCGAGGGCGTTGTGTTTGTCGACGGTTGTATCGGTTGTTAGTATGCCTTGTGTGATACTTATCGGAAGTTTTCTGTTGTGATATGTAAGATTTTGTTTTTTATGTTCAATAGTTGAGAGATTTATGATAAAATGAATTTAATATAACTTTTATTAGTTAATATTTTTTGTAAAGAGGTGAATTTGTGAAAGAATTAATCAAGAGAAATTTAGTAAGGATTGAACAACGAGCAGATAATTGGCGAGATGCTATTAAAATTGCAGCAGCGAGTTTGCTCGAAAATGATTATATCAACGAAAATTACATCGACAGTATGATTAAAAGTGTGGAGGAGCTGGGCCCGTACATCGTGCTTTGCGAAAACGTCGCTGTTCCTCACGCACGTCCCGATGGAAACGTCAAGAAAATGGCGATTAGTTTGACCAAATTTAACGAGGCCGTTAATTTTAGAAATGAAGAAGAAAACGAAGACAATTGGGTTAGACTATTGTTTTGCTTGTGTGCAGTGGATTCTTCTTCGCACATCGAGGCGCTTCAACAATTGGGAGTTATTTTGGATTCAGATGAAATCATAGAAAAAATCATAGCCTGTGATTCAGAAGATAAAATGTTGGAAATTATCAACAAAAAACTAGAGGAGGAAAACAATGATTAATATTGTAACGGTATGTGGTAATGGAATTGGAAGTAGCTTGTTGCTAAAAATGAAAGTCGAAGCTATTTGCAAGGAAATGGGAATTGAAGCTAACGTTGAATCTTGCGATTCCAACGCTGCTGTCGGAAAGGGAGCTGACCTTTTTGTCACTGTCAAGGAATTTAAATCTATTTTTTCTGCTGACCAAAAAGTAGCTATCGTAAAAAGCTACACTAACAGAAAGAAAATCGAAGAAGATTTAGTTCCCGTACTTGAAGGATTCAAATAATATATAATTTAAAATTTAGGAGGGATTTATGGGAATCTTAGAAGTAATAAAAGATATTCTATCTGAACCAGCGTTTTTGATGGGACTTATCGCAATGATAGGTCTAATCGCATTGAAAAAACCAGCTCACAAAGTTATGACTGGTACATTGGGACCTATCTTAGGTTACTTGATGTTGGCGGCTGGTGCGAACGTTATCGTGACGAACTTGGATCCGTTGAGCCAAATGATTCAACACGGATTTAACATAACAGGAGTTGTTCCAAACAACGAAGCAATAACATCTGTTGCACAAAAAGTTTTGGGTGTCGAAACAATGTCAATCTTGTTGGTTGGACTTGTTTTCAACTTAATCATCGCCAGATTTACGAGATACAAATACATTTTCTTGACAGGTCACCACAGCTTCTTTATGGCTTGTTTATTGTCAGCGACTTTGGGAGCAATCGGTTTTAAAGGAATCGGACTTGTTCTTGCAGGCGGATTTATTTTAGGAGCGTGGAGTGCAATCTCACCAGCTATCGGACAAAAATACACACTCAAAGCGACTGACGGAGATGAAATCGCCATGGGTCACTTCGGCTCATTGGGATATTATTTGGCAGCATTAATCGGTTCAATCGTCGGAAAAGGTTCTAAATCGACAGAAGACATCGAAATTCCAGAAAAATGGGGTTTCTTGAGAAATACGACAATCTCGACAGCACTTACAATGATGGTGTTCTATTTGATTTCATCTATCAAAGCTGGTCCGGATTTTGTAGGCAAATTAGCTGGCGGCAAAAACCCATACATTTTTGCAATCGTGTGTGCGTTGAGCTTTGCAGTTGGAGTTGCAATCGTGTACTCAGGAGTAAGAATGATTCTTGCAGATTTGATTCCAGCCTTCGAAGGAATCGCTACGAAATTAATTCCAAACTCCGTTCCTGCAGTTGACTGTGCAGTATTTTTCCCATACGCACCAACAGCAGTTATACTCGGATTTGCTTGTAGCTTTATCGGAGGATTGATTGGAATGTTCATTTTGGGAGCATTCGGAGGCGTGTTGATTATTCCGGGACTTGTTCCACACTTCTTCTGTGGTGCCACTGCAGGAATTTACGGAAACGCAACAGGTGGTAGGAGAGGAGCTATGGTAGGCTCATTCATCAATGGATTGTTCTTGGCATTTCTTCCAGCATTTTTGTTGCCGGTTTTGGGACAATTGGGATTCAACAATACGACATTCGGAGATTTTGACTTTGGATTGATAGGAATTACGTTAGGTAAAATCGGAAACGCAATGGGAAATGTCGGAGTTTATGTTATAATTGCAGTATTGCTAGTTGTTTTAATAGCTCCATCAATAATTACAAAGAAAAACACAGCCATTAACAACGAAGAATAAAACACAAAGGAAAGAGGCTTAAATGGAAAAAATTAATACAAAAATATATTCAGACGGTGCAGTGCTTGAAGATATGTTGGAATCATTGGCATCTAAAAAAGTTACAGGATTTACAACCAACCCATCGTTGATGAAAAAAGCGGGAATCACAGACTACGTTGAGTTTGCAAAAAAAGTTCTCGAAAAAATAACAGAATATCCAGTGTCATTTGAAGTTTTCTCAGATGATTTGGAAACTATGGAAAAAGAAGCCGACAAAATCTCTGCGTTGGGAGATAATGTCTACGTTAAAATCCCAGTAACAACAAGCGACGGAACATCGACTGCACCATTGTTGAAAAAATTAAGTTCAAAAGGTGTCAAGTTAAACGTCACAGCAATCTTCACAGTTGAACAAGTGAAAACAGTCGTAGACAACTTGACTGAAAGTGTACCAAGCATCGTTTCAGTATTCGCTGGAAGAATCGCAGATACAGGAGTTGACCCAATGCCGATAATGAAAGAATCATTGGCGATTTGCAAAAGCAAAAAAGGCTGCGAATTGTTGTGGGCATCACCAAGAGAAGTGTTGAACATCTACCAAGCAAACGAACTTGGAGTGGACATCATCACTTGCACTCCTGCGATAATCAAAAAACTTTCATTGAGTGGCAAAGATTTGAACGAATACTCACTAGACACAGTGAAAATGTTCTGCAAAGATTCAAAAGAGTTGGGATTTTCAATTTTATAAAATCAAAGGGCTCACAATTGTGGGCTCTTTTTTAGCGAAAACAAACCACGAATTTGAAAAAATTTTAGAAAACACGAACAAAATAAAAAATTTTGACGTAATAGAGTTTTTTTCAAAAATATCCTGCAAATGGCGATGATTTTTGTTGTAAATGAATTATTTTAATGTTAAAATAAAAGGTAGTATTTATATTTATAAAGTTAGGAGATATGTATGGGATTATTTGAATCTATCTTCGGCTCTGTTAACAAAAAAGAGTTGAAAAAAATAGAACCAATCATTAAAAAAATTGAATCATACGATAAGGAGATGCAACAATTATCGGATGACGAATTGAAACATAAAACTGTTGAATTTAAAGAAAGATTAAAAAACGGAGAGACTTTGGATGATATTTTACCTGAAGCTTTTGCTGTCGTTAGAGAAGCCAGCTACAGAGTTTTGGGAATGAAACAATATCGTGTGCAATTAATCGGTGGTGTTGTTTTGCACCAAGGTAGAATTGCCGAAATGAAAACCGGTGAAGGTAAGACGTTGGTTGCAACTTTGCCAGCGTATTTGAATGCACTTAGTGGCAAGGGCGTTCACGTCGTAACTGTCAATGATTATCTTGCAAAGAGAGATAAGGAATGGATGGGAAAAGTTCACGAATTTTTGGGACTTACAGTAGGCGTTATCGTGTACGGCTTGGACAATGATGAAAGACGTGAAAACTACGCTTGTGACATTACTTACGGAACTAACAACCAATACGGTTTCGATTATTTGCGTGACAATATGGTTATCTACAAGCAAGACAAGGTTCAAAGAGGACTTAACTTTGCAATAGTGGACGAGGTTGACTCGATTTTGATAGATGAAGCGAGAACACCACTTATTATTTCCGGTCAAGGCGACGAATCTACGGATATGTATGTGAAGGCAAATCTGTTTGCCAATGGTTTGACAGGTCGTATAATGGACCCTGAAGAAGACAAGCCTGATATTTTCGATCGTGAATTTAAAGATGAAACAGTGGATTTCTTGGTCGATGAAAAGAGAAAAACGGCGAGTCTTACTGAGGTCGGCACTAAAAAAGCCGAGGAGTATTTCGGCGTAGAAAACTTGTCTGACCCGAACAATATGGAATTGGCTCACCACATCAACCAAGCGTTGAAGGCCAACAACACTATGAAGCGTGACATCGACTACGTTGTAAAGGACGGAGAAATTTTAATCGTCGATGAATTTACTGGACGTATAATGGAAGGTAGAAGATATTCTGACGGGCTTCACCAAGCGATTGAAGCGAAGGAAGACGTAGAAGTTAAGAGCGAATCCAAGACTTTGGCGACAGTTACATTCCAAAATTACTTCAGAATGTACAACAAACTAAGCGGTATGACTGGTACTGCCAAGACGGAAGAAGCAGAATTTAACGAAATCTACAAGATGGACGTTGTTGAAATCCCTACTAACAAACCGGTTGCGAGAGTTGACGAGCAAGACAGAGTTTACATCAACGAAAATGCAAAGTTCAACGCTATCGTAGAAGAAATCAAAAAAATTCACGAAACTGGTCAACCAATTCTAGTTGGTACTATTTCAATTGAAATATCAGAAAAATTGTCTAACTTGTTGAAGAAGAGTGGAATCAAACACGACGTGTTGAACGCTAAGCAACACGAACGTGAAGCAGAAATCGTAGCACAAGCTGGTATGTACAACAAAGTTACAATCGCTACAAATATGGCTGGTCGTGGTACCGACATTCTTTTGGGTGGTAATCCTGAATTTATGGCAAAACACGATATGAAAAAACAAGGCTACGGAGATTATGTGATTGAAAGTTTGGATTCATTCTTGCCAAGCACTGATGAAGAATTGGTTGCGGCTAGAAATGTCTACAACGAATTATACAAGAAATACAAGAAAATAACTGACGAAGACAAGAAAAAAGTCATCGAAGTTGGTGGTTTATATATAATCGGTACGGAACGTCACGAATCTCGTCGTATCGACAACCAATTGCGTGGTCGTGCCGGTCGTCAAGGTGACCCTGGTAGGTCAAGATTCTTCGTTTCATTGGGAGACAATCTTATGAGATTGTTCGGCGGCGAAACTATTCAAAAATACGCTGAATCGGGCAAGTTCCCAGAAGATGAGCCAATGGAATTTAGAGCAATTACAAAAGCTATCGAAAGAGCGCAAACAAAAGTAGAATCCAACAACTTCGGTATCAGAAAGAACGTGTTGAAATACGACGACGTTATGAATGCACAACGTAAAGTAATCTACACTGAAAGAGACAAGGTGTTGGACGGCGAAGATATGCACGAATCAATCGTGTCGATGATTAAAGACATCATTTCAAACGCCATCGAGACATACTGCCAAGACCCAAAACCTGAAAATTGGGAAGTTGAAGCGTTGATGACTTACTTGAATACATTCATTCCAGAAGGAACACTTGACCTTACAAGACTCAACAGCTACAGCAAGAAGACTTTCACAGATTATGTCGTACAAAAAGCGTTGGAAGTTTACAATGAAAAAGAAGAAGCCATTGGCAAGGAAAAGTTCAGAGAAATCGAACGTGTAATTCTTCTTATGGTTGTCGACAGAAAATGGATGGACCACATCGATGCGATGGATCAGTTGCGTCAAGGTATCGGACTAAGAGCGTTCGGTCAACAAGACCCTGTCAGAGCGTACAACAACGAAGGATTTGAAATGTTTGAAGATATGAACCACTCTATCAAGGAAGATACAGTAAGGGGAATGTTCAACGTTCAACCGGTCGAAGAAATCGAAAGAAGACAAGTAGCTCACGAAACATCGACAACTGGTGGCGAAGAAGAAGTCAACAAGCCAGTAGTAAAGGGAAGAAAAATCGGAAGAAACGACCCTTGTCCATGTGGAAGTGGCAAAAAATACAAAAATTGCTGTGGCAAAAACAAATAAAACAAGCGAACTTGCTTTTAAGAGGGAGAAATCCCTCTTTTTTGTTCAAAATTTATGCGATTGGAGGATGTAAATGGACTTATTTTTAATCAACGAAAAAATAGAAAATTTATCTCAAAATCTAAACGAAATAAAGGAGTCTCTTTGACTTAGACAATTTAAGAAAAAAATTAGAAGAATTGCAACAAAAAACATTGAAGCCGGGATTTTGGGATGACAGCGACAAGGCGCAGGAGATTTTCGATGAATTAAACTCTATCAAAGATGATATCGAAAAATACGACGACATAAAAGAAAAAATCGACGAAGTCACGATGATGCTCGAAATAAGCAAGGAAGATGACACCGAAGAATACGCAAAAGAAATCGAGAAGACGCTCAAAAGTTTGGAAGAAAACGTCGACGAATTTAAAATAAAAACGCTCTTGGTGGGAGAGTACGACAGAAATAATGCGATATTGTCCATTCACGCAGGAGCGGGTGGAACGGAGGCGCAGGATTGGGCGGAAATGTTATTGAGAATGTACACGAGGTGGATTACCGACAAGAAATACTCCTACAAAATCACCGACTACAATCAGGACACGGAAGGTGGAATCAAATCGGTGTCATTGATTGTTCAGGGAATCAACGCCTACGGATTTTTAAAAAGCGAGAAGGGCGTTCACAGACTTGTCAGGATTTCTCCGTTCGACCAACAGAAACGCCGTCACACATCGTTCGCATCAGTGGACGTGTTTCCCGAAATCAAGGACAACCACAACATCCAAATCGACGACAAGGATTTGAAAATTGACACATACAGGGCATCTGGCGCCGGTGGCCAGCACGTCAATATGACAGATTCTGCCGTGAGGATAACGCACATTCCAACGGGAGTGACAGTTCAATGCCAAACGGAAAGGTCGCAAATCGCCAACAGAAAATACGCGATGGATATGCTCATCGCCAAGCTTATAATGATAAAAGAAGAAGAAAAGCGTGAAAAAATCGAGGACATTCAAGGAAAATACAACAAAATAGCATGGGGCTCGCAAATTAGATCCTACGTCTTTCAACCGTACACTTTGGTAAAAGACCACAGGACCAACTGCGAATCTTCGCAAGTGCAAGATGTCTTGGACGGCGATTTGGACAAATTTATAAATGCGTATTTGAGTCAAAATTAAATTTTCAAACGACAAGTAATGTGCAATATAAAAATAATATTCAAAAAACCATAGTGGACGTTTTGTCAGAAATGTGATTATCTCGAAGATTTGCTTTGGAAAGAAAAAATCAAAAGCAAAAGAGCGGCAAAATGTTTGTGAGAAAAGGATTGAAATTGTGAGTTTTAGTATTATAATGGGTATAAAGAACTAGAGGAGTTAATAAATGAAAAACATAGTATTAGAAAATTTCAGAGAATTGTCAAACGTGCCACGTTGCTCGTTTGACCAAGAGAGAATTAACGAATACTTGGTAAATAAAGCAAAAAAATTGGGCTTGGAATACGATGTTGACGAACAACTCAACATTGTCATAAGAAAGCCCGCAACTGAAGACAAAAAAGGTCATCCGGGAGTTATCCTACAAGGCCATATGGATATGGTTTGTGAAAAGGAAGACGACAGCGACCACGATTTCACAAAAGACCCTATCGAGTTTATCATAGAAAATGGCAAACTAACAGCCAACAAGACGACTTTGGGAGCTGACAACGGAGTTGCCATTGCGATGGGATTTGGCATTCTCGAAGATGAAAGTTTGTCACATCCAGATTTGGAGCTTATGATTACGACTAACGAAGAAGTTGGACTAATCGGTGCGCACGCAGTGAGGGAAGATTTCTTGAAGGGTCATTATCTAATCAACGTCGACAGCGAAGAAGAGGGAATCGTGACGGTGGGATGTGCTGGTGGAATCACTTTGAACTCTGAATTTGACATTAAAAGGGAAGATTTTGGAAAGTATTTCTACAAATTTTCAATCAGTGGATTCAAAGGCGGCCACAGCGGTGCGGACATCAACAAAGGATACTTAAACGCCAACCAATCTTGCGTTCAAATCCTCAAAGAAATTTCATCAAATCACAACATAAGAATTGTTTCGATTGACGGCGGAACGAAACAAAACGCCATCGCTAGAAGTTGTGAGGTTGTGATTGCGAGTGAAGATGAAATCAAAGAAAATGAAATAAACATCACCGGATTCAAACAAAAAGAAGACAAGATGCAATTTGTCTTCCAACAAATTGACAAGACAACTCCGATGGATGCGAAAACATCTCAAAACATATTTAACTTTTTGACTGCGATTCCAAACGGAGTTGTGGCAATGGTCGAAGGAAAGGATTTGGTAGAAACATCACTCAACCAAGCAATTGCGAAGACTGACGACAAATTTACATTCACGATATCCATCAGGTCATCGTTGTTGAAAAAAGTCCGTGAAGTGCAACAATTGATAACAGATGCAGCACAATCGAACGATGGCAGAGTTATCACTGAAAGCTTCTATGAACCTTGGGAATATCGTGAAGACAGCCCACTTAGAGAAAAATGCCTCGAACAATACAAAAAATTAACTGGCAAAGATATGAAAGTGGAAGTTATCCACGCAGGACTTGAATGTGCGATTTTTGCCAAGAAGTACCCAGAAATGGATATGATTTCAATCGGCCCAGATATGACAGGAGTTCATACTCCAAAAGAAACGCTGGATCTTGAATCAACTGACAGAGTATATGAATTTTTAAAAAAATTGATAGAATCACTATAAAAAATGGAGGACAAAAAAATGTGTGACGAAAAAAATTTAGAAAACGAAGAAATGCATGAACATGAAGAGGAGTTAGACACTCTTGTACTAACACTTGAAGATGGCGAAGAGATGGAATGCGGAATACTTGGAGTATTCGAGGTTGAAGGATACGAGTCAGACTACATTGCACTTGTGTCAGAAGATGACAAAGAAATTATGATTTACAAGTACGAAGAAATCAACGATGACGAAGCTAACTTAGATGTCATTGAAGACGATGACGAGTACGAAAAAGCTAAGCAAACATTCGAAGAAATTTTTGTCGATTTTGAAGGAGAAGATGAAGAATAATTTTAAGGCTGTTATGATAGATTTGGACGGAACTCTCCTGACAGATGACAAGAAAATCACTGATTACAGCAGACAAATTCTAACAATCCTTTACGAAAAAGGAATCAAGATTATCATTGCGACAGGAAGAGGTCTATCCAGAGCTAAACAATTGACCGCAAAATTAGATTTTGACAAGATAATCCTTGCTAATAACGGAGCTACTGTTGAAAGTAGCTCCAATATTAAAAAGGAGGATTTGACGTTGGAGTATAATGTGGTCGAGCGGCTTACAACTCTTGCAAAAGAGTATGGGATAAGACCGTATTTTTTTGTCGAAAAAAAATGCAGCCTACTTGTTGACGATAGAGAGGACAAATCCAAATTTATAGACAGCGTTGGCAAGCTCTCAGAGATTATGACAGTGAAAGAGAGAAATCTTCCGATTGATGATTGTTTGAGTATGATACTTATTTCAAACAAAAAAAACATCGCTGAAATTGTGGACAAGATTAAAGACAATGAGCTTGTGACATATCACATTCACACGAAATATTTCTCAAAAAATGTCAGAATGCTAGAAGTGCAAAACGCAAACACCGATAAATTCACAAGAGCTAGGCGAATTTTGAAGCAGATGAAGATAGACGAGGAAGATGTCGTGGCGATTGGAGATGCCCACAACGATTTGGAAATGATAAGAGGATTTGGACTGGGAGTTGCCATGAAAAATTCTTGTGATGAACTCAAACAACACGCTGACAAAATCACAAAATACACTAATGAACAAGATGGAATGGCACAATTTTTAGAAGAACTATTTGGACTGAGGGATTATGAATAATTTAAAAGATTTTTTGAATGAAGAATATTATGACAAATACATTGGCAAGAATTTGGTAGTCTACATCTACCCAAAAGACAACACAAGTGGATGCACGATTGAAGCTGACGGATTTTCCGAGATTTACGATGAATTTAAAAAGCTCAACACAGAAGTTGTGGGAATAAGCAAGGACTCTGAAAAGACACACGAAAATTTCAGAAAAAAACAAGGGCTCAAACAACAACTGATTTCAGACCCGGACAGAGTGTTCTTGAACAATTTCGGATGCGTGTACACGGGCAAAATGTTCGGCAAGGAAGTCACAAAAACCGAACGAAGCACATTTGTATTCGACAAGGATATGAATTTAGTGAAAGAATTTAGGAAAGTAAAACCGGACGAAAATCCACAAGAAGTGCTAGAGTTCGTTCGAGACAACTTAAATGACTGATAGATACAACATTTACAGCAAATATTTAAAAGAGCATTACAAAGAAAAAGTCTACAAATTGCCGATTAAATTGGATTTGACTTGTCCTAACAGAGATGGAAGGCTCGGCGTTGGTGGGTGCATTTATTGTCACGAAGAAGGAGGTAGCTTCGAGAACAAAGAAAAGTGCCTTTCGATTCGTGAGCAATTGGAAAAAGACAAACAAACCATCGAGAAAAAATACAACGCCCACAAATTCATAGCGTATTTTCAAAATTACTCGAACACCTATATGCCTATTGATTTGTTCAGAAAATACGTCAACGAAGCGGTGATAGAAAATGTAGTCGCTGTCAGCATATCGACAAGACCCGACTGCATTGCAGTTGAGCACTTGGAAATATTAAAACAGCTTCAACAAGAAAAACACGTCGACATCATTGTAGAACTTGGACTGCAAACCTCGAACAACAAAACGCTGAAAATAATCAACAGACAACACACAGTAGCCGATTTTATCCGAGCGTGTTTGATGATAAAAGAGTACGGATTTAGAATTTGCACACATATTATCTTGGCGCTTCCGTGGGACGATATGGACGATGTCAGGGAAACTGCGAAGCTTTTATCGGTACTGAAAATAGACGAATGCAAAATTCATTCGCTCTACATTCCCAAAAACACCAAGCTTTCAAAAATGTACGAAGAAGGAGAAATCAAACTAAAATCGCTCGAAACTTACGTAGATGAAGTGGTGGAGTTTCTGAAATATTTGGACAAAAATATTCTGATACAACGACTTGTCGGAAGAATGCCCGAGGAGATTTCCGTGTTTTGCAATTGGAACACAAGTCATTGGAAAATCCAGGATATGATAATCGGGAAAATGGAAGAAGAAAATATTTTCCAAGGTGATAATTTTAATCAAATAATGGGTATAATATTATAAAGGAAATTAAACTTTTTATTTTAGTTTAAGAAAGGATGATTAAAATGATTAAATTTGTAGTAGGTCCTAAAGGTAGTGGAAAAACAAAATGGTTGATAGACCAAGCAAATGACGAAAAGAAAAACAAAAACGGCAACATAATATTTGTAGATTCTGATGACAAGCACATATTTACACTTGACCACTCAGTGAGATTAATAGATGCGTCGACATTCCACATTTCAAACCCAGAAAACTTGTACGGATTTTTGGCAGGAATAATGTCAAGGGATTTCGACATCGAAACTATTTACGTAGATGGTATTTACTCAATCGTCAATATGACAGACGAACAACTACACGAATTGTTGGAAAACTTGGAAATACTATCAAAAGAAGCTAACGTCAACTTCTTCATAGGAATGAACAAGGACAAACAAAGCTTACCAGAAAAATATCACAAAGACACGACAGAATTGCACGCATAAAACATACAACAAGACCCTTCTTCGAGGGTCTTTTTTCTTGGGTAAATCGTGTAGATTTGTGTAAAAGCAAAAATTGTTTTACTATCGCTAAAATCAGTGACTGTTTCAGCTCAGAAGAAACCAGAAAACTGCTTTGCACGAACATCTGGCTTACGAAAACAAAAAAATCCTCACGCTCGAGCCCCTAAAATCTCAAGTGCGTCTGCGACTGGCACGAGTGAGATTTTGACGGGTCACGTCGCTTGGATTTTTATTTATTTTCTCCAGACGATATTATTAGCAAAAGCGGTAATCTGATTTGGTGATGGAAATGGTGAAAATTTAAAAATGTTGTTGAATACCAAGATTATATTGTATTACTCAAAATCATATAGTATAATAAAAATAACAAAATAAATAGTTATACACAAAAATACTTTTGAGAAGCTAAAATCGTGTACCTATTAACAAAATTCAAAATTATTTTGTGGTCATATTGTTAACTTGTGAAAAATGTTTTCACTCGACAGCATAGAATATTTCGGCAGGAATATTTCTGGTAGCTAATACGAGCAGATAGCTTGTAAATGGAATGGCAAGAAATTGCTTGGGAACGGATTGATAAATGTATTTGAAAAAGTTGAAGGGGAGGCGACAAATTCCACCCGTTAAGGGAAGTTTCCATTGTCATATTGGTATGAAATTAAAGAAAAAATTATTGGTAGCAGCACTTGCGGGAGCGATGGTTCTTAGCAGTGGAGTTAGTAGTTTTGCTACAGAGGACAATACGGATAATTCGATAAAACTACAAGAAGAGGTTTCTGTCCAAGTTATCAATGAAATATTGGATAATGTTGATAAAATTTTAGACAAACTAGAAAAAAATTTTGAATCAGAACAATTAGAAAAAAACCCTGAATTAAAGAAATTAGAAAAAAATCCTGAAGTGGAAAAATTAAAAAAGGATGTAAAAGAAGAAAGGGCGTTGCTCGATATACAAACGAGTCTAACTACTAAATACGCCATAGGAGTTATGAGACGTTTTGATGAAGCAATAGGAAAAATCAAACAATTAAAGGCTCAACATGAATTTGGCACTAAGGAAGAAGCGGAAAAAGCAGCAAAGACAGACTTGGAAACAGAATTGGTGAAGAACGCATTTGACTTAGAAGAAAAAGATGGCAAATGGCACTACACATTAAAATTCAAGGAAATAGAACCAGAAAAATCAGCTAATTCAACAGAAAAGCAAAAGACTGAAGAAGAAACGAAAAAGTCCGAGGAAGAAGCAAAGAAAACAGAAAACGAAAAGAAAATAGATGGATTGAAAAATTCATCAGAAAAACAAAAAGAAGAAGAAGCAAAGAAAAAGGCCGAAGAAGAAGCGAAGAAAAAAGCTGAAGAAGAAGCAAAGAAAAAAGCGGAAGAAGAAGCAAAGAAGGCCGAGGAAGAAAAAAAGGCTGAAGAAAAGAAGTCCGAAGCGATGAAAGCCTCAGCAAAGAAAAAAGCCGAAGAATTTAAGAAGAACGCAGAGAAGAAAAAGGTGACTTTTGTAAAAAAATCGAGAAAAGTTACTGTAACTTCTTCGGACAACAAGGCAGATAAATCTGCTAAAAGTAGCACAGACAAGAAAAAACTACCAAAAGCAGGTATTGAAACAGAAGTATTTACACTAGCAACAGCATCATTGGCAGGTGTTCTAGGTGTGTATACTTCAATTAAAAAACGCAAATAAAATTAAATTAAAATGAGAAAATGGGGTCTATAACCCCATTTTTTATTTGGAAATTAAAACACTTGATTGCATGAACACACGGACAAGAAAATTTATCGCAACACAAAGATAATGAATAAAAGTCGTAGCACGTCTCGTCTGGCTTATGTAAATTTGTATCACTGACAAGACGGTATCGGTTCACAGTAAAATCAGAAAACTGATTTGCACGAACATATGACTTACGAAAATAAAAAAATCATCACGCTCGTGACCCTAAAATCTCAAGTGCATCTGCGACTGGCACGAGTGAGATTTTTGACGGGTCATTTCGCTTGGATTTTTGGTTATTTTCTCCAGATGATATTCTTAGCAAAATCAGTAATCTGATTGTTTCACTGACAAGGGATATACAACTCATCATCTACTCCAAAATGAGTATATTTTCACAAAATGCTTGACAAAAAATAGTGGGGGAGGGTAGAATGAAATCGTAATCATAGATTTAGGAGGATATAATGATTTTAGAACTAATAATCAAATACTTGATAATAATTGTACTTGTTTTTTGTCATGAAATGGGACATATTTTAATGTGTATTATTTTCTTTAAATGTAAAGATTGGAAAATAGATATGGGACTTGGTAAGGTTTTATTTGAAACTAAAAGACTTATTATAAGACCTATAATTGTTGTTGGGAAAATACTCCCACAGTTAGACGAGGAATATTATAATGGCAAGAGCAAATTACAAAAAATAATGATTCCATTAGGTGGACCATTATTTAATTTAATAGTACTGATTGTTACAATTCCATTATTAATAAATGAAGGGAAAATGATAGCTGGATATTCGCATCTTTTTCAAGAATCAATAAAGTTTTTGTTGCGATTTAATATGGCAACACTTTTTTGGACTTTGTTGCCAATTTATTATAAAAGAGATGTTCCTAGCGACGGAAGAAGAATAATTGAAATAATTAAAGACTGATTTGTTTTTTATTTTACATAATTGAGGTTATAATGCTTAACTTATTAATGAAAATCGTAATATCTTATTTTGTTTATCAAATTTCTCAAATCTTACATGAGATGGGACATGCTATTGCTTATCGTATAGCTTACCAATCAAAGAAATGGAGAATTGAAATCGGAAGAGGCAAACAAATATTGAAAACCAAAAGGTTTAAAATACATTTAATTCCAGCCGATGGAGCATGTTACTTTGATGATGATTATGAAGATTGGTATTACAAGAAAAATTTGATCGTGTTTTTGGCGGGACCACTTGTTAACATTATTTTATTTGTAAGTATGATTCCTTTTATCTATGATATCAATCATTCAACTGATGTAAGTAGTTTTTACCGTAACATCGTATTTATCACATTTTATATTAATTTCTGGAAGGCTTTGATTAGTTTGTTACCAAAAGAATACGAAGGTATTAGAGCAAAACAATCTGACGGACTTCAATGCCTAAATGCAATAAAAGGAATGAAAAAAACAACGAAAATCTAATACCATTAAACACACACAAAAATCCCCTGCCATTGGCAAGGGATTTTTATAATTTATATCATACTTACTAAACTCACAAATCACGATACAGACTTTACGGCATTATCATTTCTAAGCATAATTGCACTCAACAAGAGTGATGCTGCTATAAACACGAAGATGTATTTGTAATTGAACGATGAAATATACGAGTTTGCCAACAAGAAGACGACTTCGAACACATCAGCGAAGAAGCTAAATGCTGATAGCATGGTTGCTCTGTGATTTTTGAAGCCTATTGTGTCTATATAATTGTTTTGGATTTTTTCAATAAATATCCCCAAGACAGACAAGATTGCTGGAAGAATAATCATCAACAATACTACGGGCTTTCCAGATATCACACATAATCCAGCAAAGAACAATGATGCAATAACTGAAAATAATCGAACTTTGTTCCATGCTTTTTGTTCTCCTAGATATTTTATGATAAATGTTTGTGAGAGTTGAAGTCCCGAGTAAGCCAGGATTAATGGCGACACTATGTTTTCCGAATATCCATTGTCAATTATGACTTTTACATAGAAAAAGTTGATCAACAAAAATGACAAATTAAACAACGACACGATTAACACGATTACTCTAAAAGTTTTATCGTGTACCAATAGCTTCAATGTTTTTGACAAATCAAATTGTTCCTCAGTTTCTACTGAGTTGTCGGTATCTGGAATAAAAATAGAAATCACAGTTGCAGTTACATTTGCAATTATGGTAATCCAAATCAAAGCGTTAATGTTCCATCTTGAATTAATAAAAGGAAACATTACAGTTGATACGATAAAAGCAATCGTTCCCCAATTATAGAACTTCGAAATATTATTACTGTAATTATCGTCGCCGAAAAGCTTGTATATGTAGGAGCTTATTGTTCCGGAATTTAATGCAAAAGCAATTCCTTCAAGCAAGGCCTCCACTGCAAAAAGCATAAAATTATTGGATATCAGTAAAATTATCCTTGCAGTTAGCATAGTAAACTGTGCGAGAACTATTGACTTTTTCAGCCCGATTTTATCGGTTAAAACACCCAAAGGAAATTCACAAACCATGCAAGTAACAGACAGTATCGCCTGTAACACAAAAAACTGCGACAAGCTAATTCCTCTATTCGTCCTAACCAACAACGCAACAGGCGCATAAAATATTAAATTGGAAAATAAATTCATTGCATATATTTTTCTTGAAGTTTTCATACGTACATTATAACTCTTTTTCAATAAAATATACTTTGTCCACACAAAAATCCCCTGCCATTGGCAAGGGATTGTTCATTTTAATTTTATATTGTGCTTCTATCGTCATCGGAGTTCATCAACAATTGATAAACTTGGATTTCGCCGATTAATTTCAATTCTTCAAATCCACGACGGCGAAGTTCGTCACGACTGTATTCATTTTCGAAATTTGCACCTGTTTTGAAGTAATTCTCCAAAATCTCCGATACTTTTTCCTTGTTGTTGGCGTTTTTAAGCACTTGTTCTCTAATATACATAACATACCTCCTCAAAGTAATGTTCCCGTTACATATATTTATACCCCAAAAGAGGGCCAAACAAATCTATCTAATCACATTCACATCGCCATCGACAAAATATTCGAGCTCACAATTAGAAAGCAGACCATCGAGCCAAGCTTTGCGAAAACAATCGTAAATCTCACTCGTTTGTCCGTAGATGTAGAATTTATCGTGAACGTCAATTCTTTTTATCCAACGAAACTCGAAGCCGTCGGAGTCCAATGGCAAATTCGCCATATCGCAAGGCATACCGTCCAAGAATTTCTCGGACATAAATTGAAACGCATCTGACGCGTCGCCCGTGAAATTTTCCCTCGCCCCGAACTCGTAGGCAACCTTCAAACCATCATCGAGGATTCCTTCTTTTTTTAGTTCGCTCAAAATCTTTGCCAAATTATCCTCCACGACAGAAACCCTCACCTGCAACCATCCGTGAATGTTGTCCGTGTCAATCAAATCCTCCAACGAACCATCTTCAATTTTTTCCAAATCGACATTTTTATCTGACAATTTGCACAACTCTTTTGTAATCCCGTCCAAATATTTTATCTTATCGAACATTATATAGTGAATCGGACCTAAAAATCTCGACATAAAACACCTCCGTAGTTTATTTTTTTATAATTATATCACTTTTTTTCGCAAAATTTCCGTAACTTCTGTTACACATACACAAAAATCTTGCAAATAAAAGCAAAAAAACAATAAAAAGTGTTTTGCAAAACAAAAATTGTAGAAAAAAATTTTCTAATAAAAAAACACGCTAAAAAATCTTGCATAATTGTTAACTATGGTATATACTGAATATAAACACAGAAAGTGGAAAAACAAAATCTTTTTTTTATTTTATAATCATAAGTAAATACACAATATTTTAACGATGTATAATAAAAAGAAAAGTGAAGAATTTTCACTTGATTTTGAATATCGCAGGATAATCTTACAGTACACCTTACATTAGAATTGAAGGCACGAAGAAAAAGGTGTTCACAACACGGTAATTGCTACTATTATTAGTAGTTGATATACGGTAGGCTGTGAACAAGCCAAACCAAACGCTTGTGGACATTGATGGGGAAATCAGTGGAAGAAGCAAGAATCATTTACAAAACATAAATGAAGCGTTCAATTTTAGTAGGGCTTTGCCCGAATTTACCGCGAGGTAATCAAAGGAATGGCAAGAAATTGCTTGGAAACGAATTTGATTTAAATAGCATTGAAATGCAAAAATTTAAAAGGAGGAGACAAATTCCACCCGAAAGGGAAGTTTCCATTGTCATAATATTATGAAACTTAATAAAAAATTATTAATGGCTGCACTAGCAGGTGCAATCGTAGTAACAGGTGGGGTAGGAACTTTTGCTGCCGACCAACCAGCAGCAGCTAAAAATGAAGCGAAAGTAAATTTAATAAAAGCAAAAGAAGAAGCAATCAAAGAATTGAAAGCAGCAGGAGTAACTTCAGAATTATACTTAAAACAAATCGAAAATGCAAGAACAATTGATATTGTAAAAGCTTTAAAAGCACAATTATTAAAATCACATGAAGAATCTAAAACTGAAGAAACAAAAGCTGAATGGGCAAAAAAACAAAAAGAAGCAATAGCTAAAAAAGTTGCAGATGCAAAAGTAAATGCATTAGCTGAACTTAAAAAAGCTGGACTTGGTAACGAAAAAAATGATTTTGTTAAAAGAGTAAAAGATGCTAAAACACTTTATGATGTAGAACAAGCAAAAGATGCTGGTCTTGCATGGGCAAAAGAAAACCTAACAACAATTGATGAATGGAACAAAAAAAATACCAAAAAACCATCAACTCCTGAAGTAACACCATCAACACCAGAAAGACAACCTTCAACTCCAGAAGGACCATATGCACCATATGAACCATCAACTCCTGGTAAAGAAGATAAAAAACCTGGTAAAGAAGATAAAAAACCTGGCGAAGATAAAAAACCAGAAACTAAGAAACCAGAAGACAAAAAACCAGAAACTAAGAAACCAGAAGACAAAAAACCAGAAACTAAGAAACCAGAAGACAAAAAACCTGGCGAAGCTAAAAAACCAGAAGCTAAAAAACCTGGTAAAAAAGAAAAAGAAAACACTGATTCTCCAAATAAGAAGAATAAGAAAAAATTACCAAAAGCTGGTAGCGAAGCTGAAATCTTAACATTAGCAGCAGCTTCATTATCAAGCGTTGCAGGTGCTTTCATTTCACTTAAAAAACGTAAATAATTAATCTGAGTAAAAGATTAATTGAAAATGGGACTAATTGTGGTCCCATTTTTTAATGCAAAAAAACTGATACTAGATGTATCAGCTTTTTTTATTTTCTTGTGAATATGTCCAAGTTTTCTGTGTAGTCTTCAATCAAAAGCCTCGCAAGTTTTGCTTTTTTGATTTTGTCTTCGATGTTTCTTTTGGATTCTAGTGTAGGGATTTTTTGTGTGTTGGTGAGCGTTATGTGTCCTTTTACTATTTCTTTTATCGAGTCGATGTTGAACAGTCCATAGCTTCCGTCGTTTTTTGAAATTGGTTTTCTGACTTTTATCATGCAGTAGGTTCCGTTTTTAAAACAAATAGGAGGATTTTTCGTGATATTCAGTGATTTTTTGATTAATTTTTTCGCCTCGGCGATGTCTATAAGTTCGTTGCGGGCGATTTTTTTGATGCAACAATCCAATGAATAAAATCTAGTAGTGGTGAAATCATTAAAATAAAGTTCGACTGCATTTCCGATATCATCGACGTATATCGGGATTATTGCCTGTAGTTGTCTCATTGTTTCTCCTTTTATTTTTATGATAATTTTATTATAACAGAACAAACGTTCATAGACAAGCGTTTGAACAAAAAATTACAATGAATTGTTCGCAAAATCCAAGAATTGCGACGAGAATAGTGAAAAATTTGTGTAAATTTCCATTGTAAATGACTAAATTGTAGTTGTTTTTGATTTGATTCTCGATTAATCAAATTTGGCTTTGGATAGTAAAATTAAAAAAAAGGAGATGAGATTATGCAATACGAATTAATAGATTATATTGTTAGAAACAAGATACTAGATGATGAGAGAATTTACAAGGCTTTTGAGCCGTTGATTATTTCCAGCATCAAAAATTATTACGACAGGGCCGATATTTTTCGTGAGCTTGTTGATGAGGGAAAGACGGAGATTATGTATGCGATAATGGAGTACGACGACAGGAAAAAAGTTCCGTTCAATTATTATTTGAAGCAGAGGTTGAGGTTTTTTTATCTGAAGAAGAATCCGAGAAGGAGTGTTTCTTCGTTGAATTTTACGAATGAGGATGGTGATGAAATAATGAATTTGATTGAATCTGATGAAAATATCGAGCAGGATTTTGAGGATAGATTGGAGATTAAACAACTTTACGAGAGGGTACGCAAGCTTCCGGAAAGGCAACAGAAGATTATTTACGAGAATTTCCTTCGTGAAAAAAGTGCTAGGGAAATCTGCAAAAAATTGAATATGAAACAGTCCACTTTCTACAACACGAGGAGCAAGGCGTTGGAGAATCTGCGCAAGATGTATTGAGTTGTGGCTGAATTGGCGAGCGGTCAGAATGGAATCGGTGTGGTTCCATTTTTTATTTGGGAAAATTTACGGAGTTTTTTCTAATAAGCTGGGGTGTTGTATTTGGAGTAATTTGGAAAAAAATTGATTTGAATGTCAAAGAAATTGCAACGATTGTAATTTTTGTTGATAAAATTTCGGGGAGGGTGTATAATATATTTAAGGTCAAAGAAAGTCAAAAACAAATTCTTATTCGGGAGGATTTTATGGAATACAAAGATTACTACAAAGTTTTAGGAGTGGATAAGAAGGCGAGTGCCCAAGAAATTAAGAAGGCTTACAGAAAACTCGCCAAGAAATATCACCCCGATTTAAATAAAGGCGATGAGAAATCCCAAGAAAAATTTAAGGAGATTAACGAGGCTTACGAGGTTTTGGGAAACGAAGATAAGCGTAAAAAATACGATATGTTCGGCTCGAACTACAATTTCCAAGGCGGTCAAAATTTCGACCCTAATGCGTACGATTTTGGAAACTTCGGTGGGTTCGGCGGTTTCGGCAAGAACGGCGGCTCGTACACTTACACGACGAGTGGTGCGGGCGGAGGATTCTCGGACTTTTTCAATGCGTTTTTCTCGGGAGGACAAAGTAGCGGCGGAGGATTTTCCGATATTTTCGGCGGATTCAAAGGCGCTGGAAGAAAACCACAAAGGCAAAGATATGACACCGAAATCTCCGTTTCTCTATCGGACATTTACAACGGCGCCGAAAAAAGATTGGGACTTAGGATTGGTGACAAGACTGTCAATTTGAATTTGAAAATTCCAAAGGGGATTTTGCCCGGCAAGAAAATCAAAGTCAAGGGCGAAAAATTCGGCGTTGACGGCGACATTTATGTGAAGATTAACTTGGTCGATTTGTACAACAAGCTCGAAGACCACAACATAATCAAAAAGGTTGAGCTTAAACCTTGGGAAGCTTATTTTGGAAAATCAATCAACGTCGATACGATTACTGGTGAGAGAATCAAAGTCAAGATTCCTCAACACATCAAGTCTAATCAAAGAATTAGAGTTAAGGGCAAGGGATTTGTCGATATGAAAGGCGTCAAGGGAGATTTGTTCCTCGAAATTTCTATCGTAAATCCAACAAAATTAAACGAAGAACAAGAAAAATTATACAAAAAATTATACGAAATTTCTGAATAATGTAAGGGGGTAATGTTTATGGATTTAAATAAATTCACACAAAAATCTGTTGAAGCAATTCAAAATGCACAAAATTCTGCCATTAAATTGGGCAATCCTGAAGTGACAGATATTCACTTGGCTTATGCGCTTTTATCCGATTCAGATTCTATTGTTGCAAAGACGATTCAAAAAATCGGAGCTGATTACAATGGCGTTGTGAGTGCTTTCAATAAAAAAATAGATTCTCTTCCTAAAAACGACAGTCAATCTAGCGTTTATCCTAGCACTGTTTTTCAAAGGATATTGTTGAAATCAGAGGACGAGGCAAAATCAATGGGAGATAGTTTCGTTTCGGTGGAACATATTTTCCTAAGTATTTTGAACGAAAAAAACAGCGTCAGTGCTGGTTTGTTGAAGGGATTTAATATAAATTCTACGAATTTCAAGACAAATTTGAAGGCATTGCGTGGAAATCAAAAAGTTGACAGCGACAATCCGGAAGATACGACTGATGTGTTGGCAAAATACGGTCGTAATTTGACGGACTTGGCGAAGGAAGGAAAGCTCGACCCTGTAATCGGCCGTGACGACGAGATTAGACACAGCGTCAGGATTTTGAGCCGTAGGACGAAGAACAATCCTGTGTTGATTGGTCAACCGGGTGTTGGTAAGACTGCGATTGTGGAAGGATTGGCGCTTAGAATTGTCAACAACGATGTTCCGGAAACGTTGAAGAACAAGTCTATTTTTGCATTGGACATGGGAAGTTTGATTGCCGGCGCTAAATTTAGAGGAGAATTCGAAGAAAGATTGAAGGCCGTATTAAAAGAAGTTGCAGAATCTGACGGCAAGATTATTATGTTTATCGACGAAATCCACACATTGGTCGGTGCCGGTAAATCGGAAGGGGCAATGGATGCAGCGAACTTGTTGAAGCCAATGCTTGCGAGAGGTGAAATCAGAACAATAGGTGCTACAACTTTGGATGAATACAGAAAGTACATCGAAACAGATGGCGCATTGGAAAGAAGATTCCAAAAAGTTTTGGTCGAAGAACCTTCAGTTGAGGACACTATTTCAATCTTGCGTGGTATCAAGGACAAATACGAGATTTATCACGGAATCAAAATCACTGACAACGCAGTAATCGCTGCGGCAACTTTGTCGGACAGATACATCACGGACAGATTTTTGCCAGACAAGGCTATTGATTTGATGGACGAAGCGAGTGCGATGGTCAGAACAGAAATTGATTCTATGCCTGAAAGCATCGACGAAACTAAGAGAAAAATATTGCAACTCGAAATCGAACGTGCCGCTTTGAACAAAGAAGACGACGAGATGAGCAAGATTAGACTCGAAAATTTGGAAAAAGAATTGCAAGACACGAAAAACGAGTTCGACGCTATGTATATGGAATGGACGAAACAGAAATCCAAAGTCGACGAAATCAAGAACACAAAATCTAAAATCGAAGCTGTCAACCATGAAATGGAAGAAGCTCAAAGAAAATACGATTTTGAAAAATTGTCTGAATTAAAATACGGAAAATTAGTTGAGCTTCAAAACAAGCTCGAAGAATTGAACAAGAAAATGGACGAAGATGACAATTCCATCATCAAAGAAAGCGTAACTGAAGATGAAATCGCTGAAGTTGTCAGCAAGTGGACATCAATTCCTGTGACAAAATTGGTGGAAACTGAACGTGACAAGATTTTGAATATGGACAAGTTGTTGCACAAGAGAGTTGTGGGACAAGATGAAGCCATCAACGCCGTGACTGATGCGATAATCAGAGCTAGAAGTGGATTGAAGTCCCTCAACAGACCAATCGGATCGTTCATTTTCCTTGGACCAACGGGTGTTGGTAAAACAGAACTTGCAAAAGCGTTGACTGAAAATATGTTTGATGACGAAAAGAATTTGATTCGTATAGATATGTCAGAATATATGGAAAAACACGCAGTAAGTAGACTTGTCGGAGCTCCTCCAGGATATGTCGGATACGATGAAGGTGGTCAACTAACTGAAGCTGTCAGAAGAAAACCATACTCAGTGATTTTGTTCGACGAGATAGAAAAAGCACATCCAGATGTTTTCAACATTTTGTTGCAAGTTTTGGATGACGGACGTTTGACTGACAACAAAGGTAGAACTGTCGATTTCAAAAACACAATAATAATAATGACAAGTAACATCGGCTCGATGGATTTGATTGAAGGAATTGACGACGACGGAAATATTTCATCCGACAGCAGAACGGCTGTAATGGACGAATTGAAATCAAAATTCAAGCCGGAATTTTTGAACAGAATTGACGATATCGTAATGTTCAAACCATTGACAAAAGATGACATCTACAAGATTATCGAAAAACAAGTTTCATTGTTGCAAAAACAATTGGAAGACAGACAAATCACTATCGAAATTGACGAATCTGCAGAAGATTTGATTATCGACAAAGCATACGATGTATTGTACGGTGCAAGACCGGTTAAGAGATTTATCGAATCCAACGTCGAAACAAAACTTGGACGTGAATTGATAAAAGGAACTGTAACTGACAAAGACACTGTCGTTATCACAAATGTAGATGGTGAATTGGGAATTAAAAAGAAATAGATTGTAGGAAATAGGTAAGATCACAGGTCTTGCCTATTTTTTGTTGTGGTACAGAAAAATTGTCGCTACACCAAGATACGAAATAAAAGTCGTAACACGCATCGTCTGGACTATGGCAAAATCAAGACAGTTTCGGCTCAGAAGAAATCAGAAAACTGATTTGCACGAATATCTGGCTTACAAAAATAAAAAAATCCTCACGCTCATGCCCCTAAAATCTCAAGTGCGCCTTCGGCTGGCACGAGTGAGATTTTTACGGGTCATTTCGCTTGGATTTTTGATTATTTTCTCCAGACGATATTCTTAGCAAATGCAGTAATCTGCTTTTATTTCATGGACAAGCTTTTGAAATTATCACAGCAAGAATCAAAAGAAGGAGCGTGCAAATCGGTTTTGCACTTTTTGTAAGCATCTACGAAATCTCAATCTTGCGACCTACACGCCCCCTTATAGCAAAAATCAACATTTCTTGTTACAATATTAATAGAGACAAATGATTTATGGCGTAAAATTTTAACACGAGGAGCGACAATGAAGGTAAGAAAAGCGGTTATTCCTGCGGCGGGTTTTGGTACGAGGATGCTTCCTGCATCGAAATCTGTTCCGAAGGAGATGCTTCCAATCTACGATAAACCAACTTTGCATCATATTGTAAAGGAGGTTGTGGATTCTGGAATTACGGATATTTTGATTATTATAAGCAAGGATAAGGGCTCTATCGAAGATTATTTTGATGTGAATTTCGAATTGGAATACGAATTGAACAAGAAGTCTTCGGAGATATCAGGAGAAATTCACGAGCTTTCGAAGATGGCGAACATTTACACTATTAGACAGAAGAAGAAAAACGGGCTTGGAGATGCGATAAAATACGCGGAAAGTTTTGTTGGCGATGAGCCTTTTGCGATTTTGTTGGGTGATGATATTATTTACAATACTTCTGATGAACTTCCTTGTATCAAACAAATGGCTGATATTTACGATAGGGAAGAATCGCCGATTTTGGGTGTGCAAGAAGTTTCGTGGGAAGATGTAGACAAGTATGGGATTGTGAATGGTGTGAAGACTTCGGATAGAATTACTGAGGTTGAGTCGTTGGTTGAAAAACCAAGCCGTGAAGAGGCTACAACTAACTTGGCAATTCTTGGAAGATACATTGTAACGCCGGATATTTTTCCGATTCTTCACGAAACGAAACCCGGCAAGAACAATGAAATTCAATTGACTGATGCTTTAAATAAGCTTGCAGAAAAACGCAAGATGATTGCGTATGATTTTATTGGCAAGAGATACGATGTCGGTAACAAGCTTGGGTTTGTGAAGGCTACGGTTGATTTCGCACTTCATGATGAGAAAATAAAGGACGAATTGTTGGAATTTTTGCGAGAAAAATAATATTGGCTATTGGCACAAGTTGTCAGTAGCTTTTTTATTGGAAAATTATTTGTTGTGATAAAATAAGACAGAGGTGTGTTATGAATATTGCAATCGTAGATGACGAAGAAAATATAAGAAATTTGTATAAGAAATACTGCGAAGAATGGGCAGATATCAACAAAATTGATTTAAAAACTAAGCTTTTTTCATCGGGGGAAAATTTCATATTCAATTACGATGAGAAAGATTTGATAGATATTTTGTTGTTGGATGTTGAGATGAAAAAGATTAATGGCGTGGAATTGTCCAAGAAGATAAGGAAGAAAAATTCTGATATTCAGATTATTTTCATAAGTGGTTATCCGGAATACATCGGATACGGCTACGATGTGGACGCTCTGCATTTTTTGATTAAGCCGATAAAAAAGGAAAAACTTTTTGAGATTTTGGATAAGGCGACAAGTCAATTGGACAATCTCGAAAAATTTATCGTTGTGAAGGACGAGAAAATCGCCACGAAAATTCTGTTGAAGGATATCTTCAGTTGCATTTCGGACAAAAATTACGTTGACATTTTCGCACAAAACAAAAGTTACAGAATTAGGATGACGTTGACGCAACTTATGGATATGCTGGACGATAGGTTTTTCAAGGTGAGTCGTTCGGAGATTATAAATATAGAAAAAATTGCAGAAACAAAGAAGGATTATGTTTTGTTGGAAAATGATAGCAAATTTTTGCTGTCAAATGCGAAGTTCAACGAGCTTAACAGAAAAATTATTGAGTTTTATTAGGTGAGATATGAAGTTTTTAAATAAAATTAGGATTTTGTTCTCTAAAAAAGATATTTTTGAATATCAACAACAACTGTTGAACACTCATTATCAAGAAGTGGAGAATATGTACCGCGATATCAGAAAGTTTCGCCACAATTACAGAAATCACTTGCAGACTTTGCGTTCTTTTGTGGCTGAAAATGATATGGAATCCATCAAGAACTACTTGGATAATTTGGATGAGAATTTGCATTCAATCGCTCCTGTGATTAGGACGGGAAATAGGATGGCGGATGCTATTTTAAATTCCAAGATAACTATGGCGACTAATGAAAATATAAAATGTATCGCCGAGTGCAAGATTTCCAATATTTTGGATATTGAGGATATCGATTTGGCGACGATTATCGGAAATTTGTTCGACAATGCGATTGAATCGGTGAGAAATTTGCCAGAAGAGGACAGGTTTATTAGGATTTATATGGATATGAAGGGAAATAAATTGTACATTTCATTTACTAACAAGACAAGTAGCAAAAAACAGGAGAAGTTTGGCAGAATTTTCAAATCGACAAAGGGCGAGAACAGAGGATTGGGACTTATCAGCATCGACGAAATCGTGGACAAATACGACGGTTACATCAACAGAAATTCAGAGGACAATGCTTTTACGACGGAGATTTTGATATAGTCATCCCTGTTTTTGATGTGCTTATCCCTAAAACGTAAATACGAGAATATTTCGGTTAAGATATTATTGGGAGGTAGTTATGAAGAAAAAATATTCTACAAATGATAACATTAAATTTATGTTCAATCTTGCGTGGAACAACCAAAAAAGTTTGATTTTCATTCTGATAATTATGGCTATAACGACGGCTGGAATTGATATTTTACAGTTGTACTTTACTCCACAAATTATCAAAATGGTTGAAAACTCACAAGATTTCACAACGATTATACTTACTGTTGTTGTGTTTGCGGTTTTGATTTTCATCTGTTCTGCGACAAAAGAGTCGTTGGATTTGAGAATCTTGCCGAAAAAAATCTACATTCGAACTTTGATGTTAAATCAATGTATCGAAAAATTCTTGTCGATGGATTACGAGATGACATTGGACAAGAATGTGTTGGATTTATCCGAAAAAGCGAACGTAAACTTAGAAGGAAATGACAAAGCTACAGAACATATCTGGCTTACGATGAAAGACGTTTTGTATTTACTAATCAGCACGAGTGTTTATTTGATTTTACTTGCAAGGCTTCCTATTTTCATAATTTTGGTGTCTATTATCGCTAGTTTGATTAGTTTTATGTATTCAAAAAAACTTAAACAATGGAAGTACGATAATAGAAAAACGCAAGCTAAGTTTGAAAAGGAATTCAACTACATTAATTCAGTTAGTAGCCACAAACACGCCAAGGATATCAGAATGTTTGGGCTTGGAAATTGGCTGGAAGATATTTACGACAGCGTTTTTGTCTTGTACGATGATTTCATGAACAAGATGGGCAACAAAATGTTGATGGCAGATTTCTTGGATTGCGTGTTCAACCTTTTGAGAAATTCCGTTACATATTATTATTTAATAAATTTTGCAGTAAATGGCAAAATCGATGCAAGTATGTTCTTGTTGGCTTTTTCTGCACAAACAAAATTCGGCTACGATGTTCAAAGATTGTTCAATTTTTTAAGTGTGCTTTTTATGGAAGCGAAGGACATCGCAACTGTAAGAGAGTTTGTAGATTTGGAAGAAAAGTTCAAAAAGGATGGCGGAATCGAATTAAATCCAGATGATGATATTACGATAAAATTCGAAAATGTGGGATATAAATATCCTGGTAGTGACGAATATGTATTGAAGAATGTGAACTTCCAAGTCAACCCACAAGAAAAGGTGGCTGTAGTTGGACTCAATGGATCGGGTAAAACTACGTTGATCAAGCTTTTGATAGGATTTTTGGATCCAACAGAAGGTCGTGTGCTTGTCAATGGAATTGATTTGAGAGAACTCAACAGAAGAAAATACTACGAGATTTTCTCTGCGGTGTTCCAAGATTATTCGATATTGCCGGAAACAATTTACATGAATGTAACCCAATCAAAATCCACAGATGATGTGGAAGGCGTGGAAGAAGTGTTGAAATTGGCAGGCCTTTACGATAAGGTTAAGGGATTTCCAAATGGAGTATTCAACACGATTGAAAAAGACATCTACCAAGATTCTCCTGTTTTATCAGGGGGAGAAACTCAAAAATTACTTCTTGCAAGAGCTTTGTACAAGAATTCTAAGTTTTTGATATTGGATGAGCCGACAGCAGCGCTTGACCCATTAGCAGAAAGGGACTTGTACAACAAATACAATGAACTAACGAAAAACCACACATCGATTTTTATTTCTCATAGAATGGCTTCGACGAGATTTTGCGATTACATTTTGTTGATTGGAAATAAGGGGATTGAAGAACGTGGAACTCACGAAGAATTGATGGAAAAGGGCGGAACGTACAAGTATTTGTTCGACACCCAAGCGAAATATTACAGGGAGGACTACAATGCAAAAGAATCTTAAACTATTCAAAGATACTTGGAGTGTTTTGTGGAAAAATTACAAAAAACTTATCATCAGCTACACTCTCAACTGTTTATTCACTGCTGTTTTCCCGTTAATTAGTATTTACGCATCTGCTAGAATGATAGACGGGATTGTCAATAAGATGCCTGTACAATTTATAGGTAAATGGGCAGTAATTGCGTTGTTGTCAGTGTTTTTCATTCAAATAATTCTTGCTTTGACGAATAAAATCCAAAACACATACAAGGACAAGAAATACGAGATATTTTTTCATATTTTATCCAAAAAATTCAATGAATTGGATTACAAACAATCCCAAGACACAGACATTATTGGAGAAAAATCGAATATAGAACAAAACATAAATATCGGTGAATTCGGAATTATAAGAGTGCTGTATGCCTACGATATGATATTGGAATCTTTATTGGCGATGATAGGTAGTTTGGTGTTGTCGTATCAATTTCTCATTACAAGCTGGAATGCACCAGAAAGTTTTTCGTTTTTGAATAGTTCTTGGATAAATGTTTTGTTGATTGTAGTGGTTGTATTTTTATCATGGATTTCACAGAAATTCAACGCAAAACAGTTTGAAATTTGGAACAAAATAGCTGAACAAGGAAAATTTGGAAATCGAGTGTTCTCATTTTATTGTTGGCGAATGAAAGATAAAAGCAGAATGCTGGATACGAGAATGTATCATCAATATAATATTGCAGCTAATATGCTTAATGAATGTGGGATTTTTAATCCTGGTGGATTTTTCGATAGAATTATGTCGACAGAAGGCGTCACTTACAAAATACTCAGCGAATTTTTCTCGAAATTACAAGTTTTGTTGATTTATCTTGTCGTAGTATCCAAATCATTACTTGGAGCTATTTCAATAGGAATGCTCAGTCAATATCTGGGAAGTTTGATCAATTTTACGAGTAACTTGTCGAAATTCTTGGAAGGCGTTGCATTGTACAAGAGCAACACTCCGTATGCAGAACTTATGATGGATTATTTGCACAAAAAATCGGAGTTTTACAATGGAAGTTTGACTACGGAAAAAAGATCCGACAAAAAATACGAAGTCGAATTTAAAAATGTCAGCTTCAAATATCCTGGAACTGACAATTGGGTATTGAAAAATATCAATTTGAAATTCGACCTTGGGAAAAAATTGGCGATTGTAGGGCAAAACGGTTGTGGCAAGACTACTTTTGTGAGGTTGTTGATTAGATTTTACGATGTTACTGAAGGGGAAATCTTGTTGAATGGAATTAACATCAAAAAATACAGATACGATGAGTATTTGAAAATATTCTCAGTTGTGTTCCAAGATTTTAATTTGTTCGCATATCCATTGGCACAAAATGTTGCTTCGGGAATGGATTACGACGAAGAAAAAGTAGTTCAATCGCTCAAAGATGTCGGAATGTACGATGATGTTCGAAAATGGGACAAGGGAATCCAAACTTATCTGTACAAAGATATCGACGAAAATGGAATTAGCGTTTCCAAAGGTCAAGAACAAAAAATCGCCATTGCAAGAGCGTTGTACCAAGATAGTCCGTTCTTGATTTTGGATGAACCGACGGCGAGTCTTGACCCTATAAGTGAAGCTGAAATTTACGAGAAATTGGGAGAAATAATCAAAGACAGAACTGCAATTTTTATCTCACACAGGTTGTCTAGTTGCAAATTCTCCGACAAAATTATCGTGTTCGACAAGGGAGAAATTTCTGAAACTGGAGCTCACGACGAATTATTACAGCTAAACGGTTTGTACAGGCAAATGTGGGATGCACAAGCGAAGTTTTACGTGTAGGATTTTGGCAAATTTTTTCTAACAGTGATATACTTGTAGTTAACAGTACTTTTACTTAGGAGGAAAAATGAACAAAAAGAAAATCTTTTTAGCATTATTGTTGGCGTTGTCTTTGAGTTCCAAAATCAGTTTTGCTGATGGCGAGAATATTATTTCGCCAAAAATCGAAGAAAACGCACAAGTTGAAAATTCTGCTGAAAAAAATGAACAAAAAGTCAACGACGTTGATAAGGCTGTCACGGAGCAAAATGCGCTCGATAGAATCGAAGGAGAAGACAGATTTGAATCTGCAAACAAGATTCACGATGAGTTTTTTAACAAGACAAAAGAAGTTGTACTTACATCAAGCGAAGTGTTCGCAGATGCTATAAGCTCTGGAAACATCACTGACGGTAAGATGCCGATTTTGTACACTGAAGGTTCAAAGCTAAACGAAAATACTAGAGAACAACTTAAGAACAGAAACATCAAAAAAGTTCACATCATTGGTGGCGAAAAGACAATCAGCAAAGATGTTGAAGAATTTTTGAAAGAAATGGGAATCGAAGTTGAAAGAATCGACGGAAATGACAGATACGCTGTCAACGCAAAATTAGCAAATAACAAGAAAGATGCTGACACTTTGGTGTTTGCTAGTGGAGAAAATTACGCAGATAGTTTGAGTTCAGTTGGACTTGCAAACAAAACAAAATCTCCAATTCTATTGGTGAGAAAAAACGAATTGCCAACGTCAATCAAAGATTACTTGTCATCAATTGACAAATCGAAAATCGTCAAAAGCTATATTGTAGGTGGAACTAACAGCATTAGCGATTCTGTAAAATCTGAAATAGACAGCATTCTTAATTTGAACTCGACAAGAATTGCCGGAGTTGACAGATACAAAACGTCGGTTGAAGTGGCGAAGATTTCTCATCCAAAAGCGAAAAAAGCAATCTTCACTACCGGAGAAGTCTATGCAGATGCACTCGCAGCAGCACCAGTTAGTCAAAAAATCGACTGTCCAATCGTCCTTGTTCCTAAAAACAACATCCAACTTGAAGAGGACGAATCGTTCATTTCTACAAAATCACAGACAACAGAAAATTATTTGAAGAATTTGGATGTAAAAGAAAAATCATTCGTGTTTGGAGGAACATCTTCCATTTCAGATGACTGCTTCGCAAATATTAAAAACGCATTGTTGAAAAGAGAGTTGATAAAAGTTCACACGGTTGACAAAAACATCTTCAGATTAAAAGACTACGTTGTTAATAACAAAGCGGTTTCTTTGTTGACAGAAATGAAAGACACCGCACAAAAAATCATCGACGTTGCAGTCAACAAAATTTTGAAAGTTGTCAAAATAGAAGACAAGTGGGTGAATTTGTCGTTCAACGGAATAAAAGGGTGGATAAGACCAGAAGGATTCAAATACTACAATCCAAAAGATTTTGCTACAGTTCACATTACAGTTCCAAACATAATGAACCAAATCACACCAAAATCACAACGTGGAATCAAACAAAAGCCAGCACCAATAGGCTGCGAGCCGACAGCGATGTATCACGCATTGCAAGCAAAAGGATACGCGATGGATTACACTTACAACGAGTTTTTGAATCAACTTCCAATGAATACGAACGACAACAACAAAGGTTTCTCAAAAAATCCATACGTTTGGGACGAATACTACCACAAAAACATTATGGCGACGTATATGAATCCTGAGCCAATGACAGAATTTGCGAACAGATTTGCAAATGGTAAGGCGGAAAATATTTCAGGCTCAAATATGAGAGATATATTGGCAGAACTTCAAAACGGAAATTCTATTATGTACTACGGAACATTGAGATGGGAAAAACCGAGATGGTCAACAAATGTTCACGGAAAGAGATTTTTCGCAAACAACCACGGAATTTGTATCAATGGCTACGATCCGAAATCAAACAGATTCTACTTGGCAGATCCTTGGTACTCAAACGAAATCACAAAATCATACTCAGAAGTTTCTGAAAATTATATGTCAAGACAAATGGCAGTAGTAGTAAGATAAAAAATGGTCTCTTATAGGGACCATTTTTTTATGAGAAATATTAGCAAACTTCATGCACGATTTATACAATAATATTAGCAAACTTCATGCACGAATATCTAGACTACTGAAATTGTTGATTTCTAAATCCCAAAATCCTAAATTTTGAAGCACGCTTCGCTTACGCGGTCAAATTTTTGACGGATTGTTTCGATTTGAAACCAAAGCAATTTCATCCGTATGATATTCTTAGCATGAATGTCTGCTAAATTTAAAATTTTTTTAAAGTAAGTGACGATGAAAATGAAAACTTCTTGCACAAATATCACTAATGAAATTTCTGTTTACTAATACATACTATTTCGCTAGGGTATAATATCAAAAAAAAGATTTAACTTTACACTTTTAAGGGGTATAATATAACTGTAAAAACTAAAACAGTATCCTAATTAAAAGGGATAGAATATTAGTTGTAGAAGGAGAAAATTTATGAAAAACAAAAAAATTTTAGGTTTGATGTTAGCAGGAGTTATGCTAGCAAACATCGTTCCACAAGTGTCATTTGCAGAAAAAGAAGTGGACGTTCAAAGAATTAAAGGCAACAACAGATATGAAACATCAATAGCAATCGCAAAGCATGCTTTTGAAAAAAGCGACAAAGTTGTCGTAGTTAGCGGAGAAAAATTCGCCGATGCATTGACAGCAGGAAACTTTGCTAATCAAGCACCAGTTTTATTGACTGAAAAATCAAAGGCTTCTTCTGAGTTGCAAAAAGAAATCGACAGACTTGGGGCAAAAGAAGTTATTATTATCGGTGGTAAGGGCTCTGTATCTAAAAGTGTAGAAAAAACACTTAAAACTAAAGGCAAAAAAATCACGAGAATTTCTGGAGATGACAGATACGAAACATCAACAAAAGTAGCAGAAGCATTACAATCAAAAAATATTGTATTGGCCAATGGACAAAACTTTGCCGACGCATTGTCAGCAGCTCCTTTTGCTATTTCAAAAAACAAAACTCTTGTACTAACTAACGGAAAAAAATTACCAAAAGGCGTTGAAGCAAAAAAAGTTAGCACTATAATTGGTGGTAAAAATTCAGTAAATATAAAAGGATTGGAAAATGTAGATAGAATTTCTGGAAAGAACAGAAACGATACTTCAATCGAAGTTTTGAAACAAATCGGCAAAACTGAAAAGGCTGTAATAGCTGATGGAAGAGATTATCCAGATGCATTGTCTGCAGCACCACTTGCAGTTAAAATGAACACAGGAATTTTATTGTCAGATGATTCTGCAATTGACAGCATAAAATCATATATCGACAAGGCTGGCATCAAAAACGTCACAATTGTTGGTGGAGAAAATTCAGTTTCCAAAACACAATATCAAAAATTAACTGGCACATACAAACCAGAAAAACAAGAAAAGAAGCCAGCTAAGACTGAAAAGAAGCCAGAAAAACAAGAAAAGAAACCAGAAAAACAAGAAAAGAAACCTACAGAACAAGCAAAACGAGTAAAAGATACTAACCTTTCTAACTTCGACATCAACACACCGCTTTCATTAAGAGAAGAAGAATTAGCAAAATTGGTAAACGAATACCGTCAATCAAAAGGGTTGAAACCACTAAAAGTTTCTAAATCATTGACATTTGTTGCCAGAACTCACAACAACGACCAAAACAAATACTACAGCGAAAGTTGGAAGGATAACAGAGGAATCGAAGCTAATCTTCATAGCTGGTCAAACAATGGAAAATGGTCACCCGTAATGTATACAGAAGATCACAAACACCAAGAAGGTATGTGGAACAAACCAAAAGAATTGACAAACTTCAAGGTGGATGGATACGAAATTTCTGCAATGAGTGATTTCACAAGAGAAGATGCAGCTTCAAGAGCCCTTAATATTTGGAAAAGGTCTACAGGCCACAATGCTGTTATTACAGGACTAAAACATTGGAACACAATTAGCGTAATGGGAGTTTCAATCAACGTCGGATATGCTGATATTTGGTTTGCAGATGAAACAACAGATCCAGCAGGATTTTTCAATCTAAATTAATTTGTAATTAAAAAATAAAATTTTAAAAATTTGGGAGGCGATTGCCTCTCTTTTTAGTACCATAAATAGTGTAAGAAAGGAAGTAATTCCTATCTTGCACTA
>NZ_CAMXVC010000005.1 GCF_947252345.1 uncultured Finegoldia sp. | reverse complement strand
GTCATAAATATCTTGAAAAATTCAATACACTAGATGAACTCGAAGAAATAATTAACAAATTAACTTCTAATTATAAAAAATCTATTATATACGAAGAGTTGTTTATAATTTTTTCAAAGATTTTATTAGAAATCCGAGACAACAATAGTATTCTAAAAGAGCTTCCTGATACAAATTCATTAAGTAAAATAATTGAAAAACTCTCTAACAATATCACTACTTTAAAATTTCTAAGTCCTATATTTGATAAACAAAAAAAATTGGAATCAGAGTATAATTATAATAATTCAAAATTGAACGAACTTAAAAATATAAAATCAATTTATGCTCTGAAAAATAAAATATCTAATTCTATTAATTGTTTTAACGAATTAATCACAATCCGAGAAAAATACAAATTAATAAGTGAATCAATTTATTCAAATAAGTTAAAAATCAAGATATACAATATAAATGAAATAACAAAGATTATTGATTCTATAGATTCAAAAAAGCAAAAGTTTTTAGAGATATTTACATTATATCGTTCCTTAAGTTCGTTAAATAATGATATTAATCAAATTAATAAAACAATCTGCAAAGAACGCTTTGTATACAGTGTTAGTAACAACTTAAAGAAAATAGATGATTTTTCTTTAACTTTAAGAAAACTTATTGAACTTGATAATAAGTATAATTTTCTAAAAATTGAATACAATAAAACTTCAGACTTAATAAAAAAACATCAACTTTCCATAAATGATTTAATTAAAGAATATAAACAGTGCTTATTGAAAGAAAAGATATGTCCATTTTGTTTGAGTGAAATTGATGAAGAACACATAAGTAAAATTATGGAGGAATTAAAGAAATAATGAATACGAATGAAAGATTTAATATAATAAAAGAAAAACTAGAAAAAGCAAAAGAAGATAAAAATAGGGCTGAAATTGCTCTTGAAAATTTGGAAAAGCAAAAAGAAGAATTACTTAATCAATTAAAAGAATTAAATATTGAACCCGAAAATCTTGAAACCGAAATAAAAAGATTAAAATCTGAAATAGAAAATGATTTAAAAAAAGCCGAGGAATTACTTTCTAATGACACAAACTAATTTAGAATTAATAAAAGAGTCTCTAGATAATATGAAACTTAAATATAACACTGAGATATCTTTGAAAAATAGTATAATAAAAGAAATAAAACTTCGACAAAATCAAATTGATAAAACACAAAAAGAAATTGAAAAATTGCAAATTATTAAATTACTTTACGATAAGACTTCTGAATATTCACGTGAACAAGCTAAAAACCAAATAGAAAATTTAGTAAGTAGATGTTTAAGCTATATCTTTGAAAAAGAAATGAATTTTAAAATTGATATCACTATAAAAAATAATAATCCTTCCGCAAAATTTTTTATTGAAGAGGATATTGATATTGACGGAGAAGTAGTTCCTTTTAAATATGATATCGTTGATGCAAGAGGTGGTGGTGTTGTTGATATAGTATCTTTAGCCTTGAGAATATCATTTATTATGCTATATGAAAAAAAATTAGCAAGTACAATAATTTTAGATGAGCCATGTAAACACGTAAGTGAGGATTATATTCATAATGTTGCAAATTTTATTAATGAAATTAGTTCAGAATATAGCAAGCAAATAATAATGATATCTCATAATCCACATCTTTCAGAAATTGGAGATATTAATTACAGAATTACAAATATAAATAATACATCAAAAATAGATATTGTTTAAATTTATATTATATTTTTAAATATTGACAGACAACTCTATTTGTAATACACTAGAATAGTAAATTTATCCAAAAGATTTATTTAATGAATATTGAAAATTGAATAAAGGGGGTGTATTTATGAGCACCACATCTTTAATAATTTGCATAGTGGCTTTGATTTTTGGAGTTGTTATAGGTTTTGTGTTAAGAAAAAGCTTGGCAGAGAAAAAAATTAAGAGTGCTGAAGATTATGCTGTTAAAATAATCGAAGATGCTAATAAGGACGCAGAAACTAGAAAAAAAGAACTTTTAGTTGAGGCTAAGGATGAAATCTTCAAGATGAAGAGTGATTTGGATCGTGATAATAAATCACGTTTAAAAGAAATCAGTCGTCAAGAAGATAGACTGAACTCGAAAGAAGAAAATCTAGAGCGAAAAAGTGTATCTTTAGATAAAAAACACAAAAAATTAGATGCAGAATTAAAAAAAGCTGACGAAATGCAACTTCAAATCCAATCTATTATAGAAGAAAAAGAATTAGAATTGGAAAAAGTTGCAGGTTTAACAAGTGATGAGGCCAAAGATATTGTCCTTGACAAAGTAAAAAGTGAAACAATACGTGAACAAGCTGCTATTATTAAAGAAATAGAATCAAAGACTAAGGAAGAATCTGAAAAATTTGCAAGAGAAATAATTAGTACTTCAATTCAAAGATATGCTGCCGACCAAGTTGCTGAATCTACAGTATCTGTTGTCAATTTGCCAAATGATGATATGAAAGGTAGAATAATTGGACGTGAGGGTAGAAACATAAGGGCTTTTGAAACTTTAACTGGGGTAGATTTAATAATTGATGATACTCCTGAGGCAGTTGTACTATCAGCATTTGATCCTGTTAGAAGAGAAGTTGCTAGAATCGCCTTAGAAAAACTTATTGTTGATGGTCGAATTCATCCTACAAGAATTGAGGAAATGGTTGAAAAGGCTAAAAAAGAAGTCGAAAACACTATAAGAGAAAAAGGTGAAGAAGCTTGTGATGAAACTAATGTTCATGGTTTACATCCAGAATTAATTAAAATTCTTGGTAAACTACATTATCGTACAAGCTATGGTCAAAATGTTCTAAAACATTCTATTGAAGTAGCAAATATTGCTGGAATGCTTGCAAGTGAGTTAGGAGTAAACGTGAAATTAGCAAAGCGTGGAGGTTTGCTTCATGATATAGGCAAAGCTATAGATCATGAAATCGAAGGTCCACACGTGGAACTAGGAGTAAATGTTGCTAAAAGATTCAAAGAACCAAAAGAGGTAATAAATTGTATAGAATCACATCATGGTGATGTTGAACCTACATGCATTGAATCTATTTTAGTACAAGCTTCTGATGCTATATCAGCAGCAAGACCTGGAGCAAGGCGTGAATCAATGGAAAATTATATTCAAAGATTAGAGAACCTTGAAGAAATTGCTAATTCATTTGAAGGTATTGATAGTTCTTTTGCAATTCAAGCTGGTAGAGAATTAAGAATTATGGTTAAACCAGATGTTATAGATGAAAGTTCTATGGTTATATTAGCAAAAGACATAGCTCATAAAATTGAAAGTGAATTAGAATATCCTGGACAAATTAAAGTTAATGTTATCAGAGAAAACAGGGTATCAGATTACGCTAAATAAGAATTAACTTAGAAGGTCAACATTAGTTGACCTTCTTCTAATATGTAAATAAACTTGGAGAAAATTATGATTGATATGCATATTCATTCCACAGAGAGTGACGGAATATTAAATATAGAAGACATAATAAATATTTCAAAAAAATACCATCTGGATAATTTTGCTATCAGCGACCATGATGTATTGGTTAGCAAATTAAAATTTAATAACTCTAAAATAATAAAGTCTGTCGAATTTGGAATTAGTTATAAAAATAAAGAAATTCATATTCTAGGATATTTTGTTGATAATTCTAATACTAATTTAAATAATCTCGTAGATTTGGCAAGAATAGATAGACAAAAAAGAATCGATGTTTTCAAAGAAAAATTTTTCAAACTTGGAATATTAATAGACAAAAATGCCGTTTTAAATTACAGTAAGGAAAAAATATTTTCGAGGAGTAACTTAGCTCAATATTTGGTAGATATAAAAATTTGCAAGACTAAAAATGAAGCATTTAAAAAGTATTTATCTGAAAATGGCAAATGCTATGTCCAAAAGAATTTTACTACCATAAAAGAAATTATCGACTCTATTAAATCAGCTTCTGGTGTTGCTATATTAGCGCATCCCGTGACAATAAATGATGATATAATAATAAATGAAATAATAGATATGGGAATTGATGGAATTGAAGTTATAAACTCAAAACATAATTTTGCAGATATAATAAAATATCTTAATTTAGCAATTAATAAAAAATTGCTTTACACCGCTGGAAGTGATTGCCACGGAAAAAAATATAACAATCAATATTTACTTGGTCATTTTTCTATCAACCGAAAAATTTTTGAGTCTATAAGCACATTACATGAAATAAGGAGTAATTATGTTATCAAACAAAATGAATAGAATAAATCCTTCACTAACTTTAGAATTGAGTGCAAAAATAAACAGAATGAAATCAGAAGGACGTAGAATTTATAATTTTACGGTTGGTGAACCTGATTTTAAAACGCCACGATATATAATTAATGAAACAATGAGTTTTCTTGATAATAGTATAGTTAGATATACAGACACCAGCGGTTTATCTGAGCTTAGAGAATTAATAAGTCAAAAACTTAAAAATGTTAATAAAATTAACTGTACCAAGGATTCAATAGTAGTGTCTACAGGCGCAAAACAAGCTATTGTAAATTCATTGTTTGCAATTACTAATAGAAATGATGACGTATTAATACCATCTCCATATTGGTTAAGCTATCCTGAAATGTGTAAAATAACGGATTGTACCCCTGTGATATTGCCATATAATGATTCATATAAAATAGATGTTAAGATACTTGATAAATATAAAACAGATAAAACAAAATGTTTAATATTAAATAATCCTTCTAATCCAACTGGTGTTATTTATTCAAAAAATGAATTGACAGAAATTGGCAATTGGGCTGTAAAAAATAATATTTATATAATTTCAGATGAAATATACGAAAGATTATCATATGACGTGGATTATGTTAGTATAGCATCAATTTCAGACGAAATTAACGATATAACAATAACAATAAATGGTTTCTCTAAATCTTATGCCATGACAGGATTCAGGTTGGGTTATTCTTGTAGCAATAATGAAATTGCTGCTCTCATTAAAAGACTTCAAGGTCACATTACATCAAATGCCAATACAATAAGCCAAGTAGCCGGTATAGCTGCTTTAAAAAATGAAAAAAAAGAAGTCGATGAAATGATTATTGAATTTAAAAAAAGAAGAGATTATATAACATCTAAATTAGATGATATGAACTTAAAATATATATATCCAGAAGGAGCTTTTTATATTTTCATTAAAGTAGATGAGTTTTTTAATTCAACTATCAAAAACTCATTAGATTTTTGTGATTTTCTTTTATCTTATTATAATGTAGCATTGATACCTGGAGTTGTATTCGGTGAAGATAATTTCGTTCGAATGAGTTACGCTACAAAAATAGATGATATTAAGCTTGGAATTTCAATTTTAAAAAAATTCATAAATGAGTTATAAAAAAATAGCAAAAAATTTTGCTATTTTTTTTGACAATAGAGGATGTTTTTGATAAAATAACAATGTCACAAAATAATAATTTTGTGACATTGATAAACAAAAATTTTGGAGGTACTATGAACAATTATCCGGTTATTCTGTTAGATTTTCTCGATTATTTAGAAACTATAAAAGGTCGTTCTTCTAATACTGTTAAAGAATATGCTTATGATATTAATTTGCTATTAAAATTTTTGATTTCTAGGAAGAAAAATATCAAATTAAAATCATTTAATGATGTTTTAAATATCGATTCATCAAATATTGATTTAAACTTTTTTGAAAATATTGATGTGATTGATTTACACTCTTTTATGGGATTTTTAGACCATAATCGTTCTAATGGTTCATCTACTAGAAGTCGTAAAACTTCAAGTATACGAACTTTCTACAAATATCTAATTAACATTCGTAAGTTGGACGTAATTAATCCAGCTGAACTATTAGACTCTCCAAAGAAAAATATTAGACAACCTGTTTATTTAACTTTAGATGAATCTATGAATCTACTAAAAGTTATTCTAAGAGAAAAAGATGATGAAATAAGAACTAGAGATTATTGCATTACAGTTTTATTCCTAAACTGTGGTATGAGATTATCTGAATTAGCAGGAATTAATATTAATCATATTAAAACAAACACCCTTAGGGTTATTGGTAAAGGAAATAAAGAACGTACTGTTTACCTCAATGATATGTGCCTAGATGCTATTGATAAATATATGAAAAATAGACCTGAAATAGACAACGATGCCCTTTTTATAAGCAAAAAACATAATAGAATGAGTAATCGTGCTATTCAATACAGAATCGAACACTATCTCAAAGTAGCTGGATTTGACACTAACTTATATAGCGTACACAAATTACGCCACACTGCAGCTACTCTTATGTATCAGTATGGTAATGTTGATATTAAAGTATTGCAGGAAATTTTAGGACATGAGTCTGTATCTACAACTCAAATATACACTCATGTAGATAATAATAGCTTACGCAACGCAATAAACAAAAATCCTCTAAATGAGATGAAAATAGATTCGAAAAATAAATAATTTAAGAATAACTATATGTAAAATTATATACGTATTATTTTTAAATATATTAATATTACAAAGTGCTTTAGGATTATTTGTTTATATAAATTTAATGCTCCATATATTTCCCTTACTTTTTTACAAAAAAAAGATCAGATTTTTATCTGATCTCAAATTTTACTGTTATTAAGATAGTATTAGGAGTGTAACAGTAAAATTATTTATTTATCAAAGGTATGTTCAAATGTTCGCCTACATTAATAGAACTACCTTCTATAAACTTATTGTATTCTTTTATTAATTTAATAAATTGTCTTGTACTCATATTATCAGGCTTATATTGTTCTGAAATATCCCATAATGTGTCTGAATTATTTACGACATAATAATATGTCTTATACGATGTGTCATCGTAATTACCTAAACTTAAATTTGTAAATATAAAAGATATCATTAAATATGACACTAATAATAGAGTTAATATAAACAAGCAGAATCTTGATTTATCAACAATTTTATAATTTTTCATATTCCCTCCATAAAAGAATAAAATTATTCAAACGTTCGTTCTATAGTTATATTCTACAACATATGTTCTTGTATGTCAAGAAAAGATTTTATGTTCGACGTAAAAAGAAAACAAATGTTTCAATTTATTAAAATATATGATATAATTTTATTAAGAAAAGAAAAGGAGAATATTAATGTACGAGGATTTAACTTCAAAACAAATTGAAATTTTAAAGTTTATAAAAAGGTATATAGATTACAAAGGCTATCCTCCAGCTATTAGAGAAATTTGCGAGAGTTTAAATATAAATTCGACCTCAACTGTGCATAATAATATTCTAAAGTTAGAAATGCGAGGATATATTAGAAGAGACCCTTTAAAAAACAGAGCTTTGGAAATTATAGATAGTGCTTATGAAGAAGAAGAAAATGAAATAAAAAAAGAAACTATCGATGTTCCTATTATTGGTAAAGTTCAAGCTGGATTGCCAATACTTGCTATTGAGAATATTGAAGATACTTTCCCTCTTCCAATAGAATATACATCTCAGGGAGTAGTTTTTATTTTAAAAGTTCAGGGTGAATCTATGATTGAAGATGGAATATTAAATGGCGATAAATTAATTGTTCGTAAACAATGTACAGCTAACAATGGTGATATTGTTGTGGCTCTTATGGATGAATCAGCCACGGTCAAAAGATTTTATCGACATTCTGACCACATTGAATTGAGACCATCAAACTCATCTATGTATTCAATAAATGTTAAAGATGTTGAAATTTTAGGAAAAGTTATTGGATTATATAGATCTATTTATTAAATTGAAAAGCCTTACGCAAGATATGATTTAACCTATTGTTTCTGTCTTTAGGATTTTTATTTTAAATCATTGAAAATCTTGTGTAAGGCTTTTTTTTACAATAAATTATTTCTTTTTAAATTAGTTACAACTCTCATACAAGCTATTAGCGCTTGATTATAAGTCAAGGATCCTTGAAAATATACAACATAAGGTTCTCTTAATGGCCCATCAGCTGATATTTCAATACTTGACCCATCAATGAAACTTCCCGATGCCATTATAACTTTATCATCGTATCCAGGCATATCCCACGGATAAGGTATAACATGCGAATCAACGACAGATGTTTCTTGGATTGAGCGACAAAATTCAATAACTCTTTCTTCATTTTTTAAAATTATTGCACATATTATATCGCTTCTTTTATCATGAATATCAGGTATTGTTTTAAATCCTAAGTCTTTGAAAACCTGTGAGAATAATAATGCAGACTTCATAGCTTGCATCGTAATTTTTGGAGCTAAAAATAATCCTTGCAGAGTATTTCGAGTCGTACCAAAAGTAATACCAACCTCTTTTCCAATCCCAGGTGCCGTTAAAGTATTTGCAACTCTATCTATTATACATTTGTTCCCGGCAATATATCCACCTGATAAAGCAATTCCCCCACCAGGATTTTTTATCAATGAGCCTGCGATGACGTCGCAACCAACTTCCAATGGTTCTTTGTATTCAGTAAATTCTCCATAGCAATTGTCAACCATTATAATAATTTCTGGATATTTTTCTTTTATAGTTTTTGCCGCTTTCTCTATTTTCTCAATATCGATTGCATTTCGTAAACTATACCCTGTTGACCTTTGAATCGCTACCATTTTTACGGTTGAATCAATTTTTTTTAATGTAGATTCTATATCTATATTGTTATCTATTAAATCTACAAAATCAAATTTAATTCCATATTCTCTTAAATTACAAGGAGCATTTCCTGTGATTCCGATTACTTCTTGAAGTGTATCATAAGGAAGTCCTGTAATATACAGCAATTTATCTCCAGGTAGTAATACTGCTTTCATCAATAAACTCAAAGCATGTGTTCCAGAAGCTATTGAAGGGCGAACAAGAGAATCTTCTGCTCTGAATATATCTCTAAATATAGCTTCACATTTATCCCTTCCTACATCTCCATAACCATATCCTGTCGTAGAATCGAAGTCTGTAGATTGAAGCTTATTATCTTGAAATGCCTTTAAAACTTTGAGTTGATTGAAAAATTCTATTTTTGAAAGTTCATTAAATTTATCTTTTAATCTAGTATCACATTTTAAAACTGTGTTGTATACTTCTTCGTCAATATTAAACCATTCTCTAATTTTTTCTTCTATCATATAACCATTCTTTCACGTTTAACAAAGATTTTTGTTCTAAATCTTCAAATTTGTCAAATTGATCCAGGTTTAGCCAATTAATTCTATCATCCTGTCTAAACCATGTCAATTGTCGTTTTGCGTATTTTCTACTATTTTGTTTAATCAAACTTATCATATCACTATATGAAATTTTATTGTTGAGATACATAAAAGCTTCACGATATCCTATAGCTTGAATTGACTGTGAGTTTTCATTTGTTAATTCATATATATATTTACACTCTGCCAAAAAACCATCATCAAACATTTTATCAACCCTTTTATTGATTCTATCGTATAAAATGGCTCTATCGTCATTTAATCCAATAATATAGAAATCTAAGTCTTCGTTATATCTGTCAAATTTATCATTTATTTCGCTGAATTTTTTTCCTGTTAGTTTAAATACTTCAATAGCTCTTATAACACGTCTAACATTATTCATATGAATATTTAAAGATGACTTCAAATCAATTTTTTCAAGCATTTTATGGAGTTTTTTCTTTCCATTTTTTTCGACAAACTGTTCTAATTCAATTCTAATTGTGTCATCGGATTTGATAGTATTAAATTCAAGTTTATGTGTGAGTGAATTTACATATAGACCAGTTCCTCCAACTACAATAGGTACTCTACCTGAATTATTTATTTTCATAATCAAATCCAAACACGTATTTCTAAATTGCTCAACATTGTAATTGTCATCAGGTTCAACTATATCAATCATATGGTGTTTGATTTCACGTTGATATTTTTTTTCAACTTTAGCAGTACCAATATCCATTTTTTTATATATTTGCATAGAATCAGCTGAAATTATTTCACTATTTAATTTTTTCGCTAAAAAAACACTAAGTCTTGTCTTGCCCACAGCTGTAGGTCCAACAATCAATATACATTTATTTCTCATTTTATCCTCATAAACATTTTTTCTAAGTCTTTTTCACTAATTTCTATAAAAGTAGGTCTACCATGAGGACAAGTGAACGGATATTCGCATTTAAACAAGTCTTGTAGTAATTTTATTATTTCAAAATCGCTCAATTTGTCACCGGCTTTTACACTCATTTTACAAGACCTTTTTATAACTTTAGATTCGATTAAATCAAATGGTTCATTTGAGTTTTTTGCAATAGTATCTAAAATATCGGTAAATAAAAATGATGCATTACAATTTCCAAATAAATAAGGTATTGCTCTAATAACTACCGAGTCCTCAGCAAAAACTTCGCTATCATATCCTAATTCTTCAAATAATTCTTTGTTTTTTACATATATTTGCATTAATTCATCTGTCAAATTTATATTTTCAGGAAATGTTAAATTTTGAGAAACAACATTATTGTCTATCATTTGTTTTGTTAATTTTTCGTAGTTTATTCTCTCATGACAAGCATGTTGATCAAATAGATATATTTTAGCATCAAAAATATCTTTCGCTAGTATATACGTTCTAAATAAAACTGTTAAAACTTCAAATTTTTGATATTTTTCAATATTTCTACTGATTTCCATCTGTTTATTTAATTCAAACTTTTCGTTTTTTTCTAATGATTCTTTAAAAAAATTCTTATCATCATAAGAATTAATCAATTCGGTATTTTTGAAGTCTTCTTTCTCTTTATTAAAATCATTAAAATTAGTCATCTTCCTTATGTTTGAAATGCTTGAGTTGTCATTGTACAAATTATAAGAATACGATGGTTCTGAAACTTTTGTCGAGCCATATTTATCGGATTTTGTATATGATTCAAAATAATTTTTTCTCAAATCATGATACTTATCATCTTCGATCGAATCAGATATATTAACTATGTTTACATTATTTTCTAATAAAAATCTGATTTTCTTGTTTAATTGTTCCATTACTTCATCAAGTATCGAAATCTTTACTCGCTGTTTATTTGGATGAATGTTAACGTCTACTAACTTCGGATTTATTTCAAAAAAAAGCCAATAAAGAGGGAATCTTCCATTTGGTATAACTGATTTATAATTTGTCTCCACGGTATTTCTTATATCATCTGATTTAACAAATCTTCCATTCAAATAAATATATTGCATTTGCCTATTTGCTCTATACAAGTTGTTGTTTGAAACATATCCGAATATCTTATAATCTTTTTGTGCTATTTCAAATTCTATCAAATTATTTGAAAGTGAAGTTCCAAACAGATTAATTATGTTTTCTTTTATTGAAGAGTTCTTTTTCGTTTCAAATAAAGTCTTATTGTCTTTAATGTATTTTATAGAAACATTTGTATTGCAAACTGCAAATTTATACATAGTCGTTGTTATAAGGTTTGCTTCTGTTTGTTCTGATTTCATAAATTTTTTTCGAACTGGAACATTATAAAATAAATCTTTAATAATTATTTTCGTTCCTATATTCATCGCGACTTCTGATTTACTGATTACACTAGAGTTTCTAAATTCAAGTCTACTTCCGATGTTGTCTTCTTTAGTTCTCGTGTTTATCGATAATTTACAAATCGACAAAATGCTAGCTAGTGCTTCACCTCTAAAACCCAAAGTATTCAGATTATACAAATCGTCGAATTTTTCCAATTTACTAGTAGAATGTCTTTTAAAGGCCAATTCAATCTCATTTTTTTTTATTCCAGAACCATTATCGCTTACTGAGATAAAGTCTTTTCCACCGTTTTTAATTTCAACAACAATAGAATCACTTCCAGCATCAATTGAATTTTCAACTAATTCTTTTACGACTGAAACTGGTCGTTCAATAACTTCACCAGCGGCAATTTTTTGAATTGTATCTTCTGATAATAATTTAATCATTTGTATCACCTAATTTCGTTGCTCTTTGTACAAATTCATTTAAAATAGATAGGGATTTTAACGGCGTCAAATTATTTATATCTATTTTCGATAAATCATTTTTTAGTTCTAATAAATCAAAATTATTTAGTTTTGATTTTAAATCTTGTTCACATTCTAATTCTTCAGAGTTAAAATCTTCTAAAGGCAAATCAATTCTTGTGTAATCCTTGTCTATTTCTTTTAGTATTGATTTTGCACGTTTAATTAGAATCTTTGGTAATCCTGCTAATTCAGCTACTTCAATTCCATAACTCTTATCTGTTGAACCTCTCGTAATTTTTCTCAAAAATATAATTGTATCTTTTGTTTCTTTTATATCCACTTTCATATTTATAACATTATCTAATTTGTGTTCTAATTCTATCAATTCATGATAATGTGTTGCAAATAGTGTTTTAACTTTGATATTCTTAGAAATATACTCGACAATAGCCCACGCCAAGCTAAGACCATCATAAGTTGATGTTCCCCTTCCTATTTCATCTAACACAAGAAGACTATTAGGTGTTGCGTATTTTATAATGTTACTCATTTCTTTCATTTCAACCATAAAAGTCGATTCACCTTTAAATAAATTATCACTAGAACCAATTCTCGTAAAAATTTTATCTACTATTGAAATATTGGCTTTTTTTGCAGGTACAAACGAACCTATTTGATTTAAAATACAAATAAGGGCAACTTGCCTTAAATAAGTTGATTTCCCGCTCATATTTGGACCAGTAATAAGTTGGATATCATTCTTACCACTTCCAATCAAAATATCATTAGTTATAAATTCTGATTTTCCGACACTTAATTCGACAATTGGATGTCGCGATTCTACAACATCTACAAGTCCGTAAGTATTAATATCAGGTTTTACATAATCATTAATATATGCACATTTAGCTAGTGAACTTGAAACATCAACTATCGCAATCAAATCTGCTGATTTTTTTATTCGAGATAAATTATTGAGAATTATTCTTCTAATGTCTTCAAAAATTTTGTATTCCAACTCAAAAATTTCATCTTCTGAGTCTAATATTTTTGATTCAATCTCCTCTAATCTTTTTGATTTATATCTTGATGAGTTAGTTAATGTTTGACGTTTTTCGTAATCTTCAGGTATTTTATTAACATTAGATTTTGTAACATCTATAAAATATCCAAGCTTTTTATTAAAAACTATTTTAAGATTTCTAATTCCTAGTCTTTCCTTTTCGTACATTTCATATTCTACTAATTCATTTTTACCATTAACTCTATTAAATCTCAATTCATCGAGTTGTTTTGAAAATTCTTGTTTGATTAAATTTCCCTCGGATAAAACTACAGGAGGGTCTTCAACTATAGAATTATCTATCAATTCATACAAATCTTTTAAATCATCAAGTCCTTCACCTATCAATTTCAAATTTATTTTATCCGAAATTAACAATTGTTTCAATTTTGGTATCTTAGCAATTGAAACCTTTAAAGCTATCAAATCCTTTGCGTTTGCACTTTTATATGATAATTTGGCTATTAATCTATCTAAATCATATATTCCATTCAATGTATTCTCTATATTTAAAAGTAGCTCGTAATCATTAAATAATTCTTCAACTCTTTTTTGTCTAATTAATATTTCTTTCTTGTCCATTAATGGCCTTTCAAGATAGCTATGCAACAATCTAGAACCCATTGATGTTTTTGTGTAGTTTAAGACACCAAACAAACTTCCATTTTTTGAATTACTGTACAAGTTTTTTTGTATTTCCAGATTTATTACACTATTAGAATCAATCTCCATAAATTGATTTAAAAAGTATTTTACAGAATTATTGATATGCTCTAAATTATCTTGATATCTAAAAACATAATTTAATAAATTTGCTACACATATATTAGTTATTTTTGTGTTGTTGTTATCGTATTTTATTTTAGAATTAATTAGTTGAAGGGGTTTCTCACTATTTTTTATTTTTGTTAGTACTATTGAAAATTTTAACGCAATAGTTTCTAAAATTTCGTTTGAAAGCTCATCCTCATTGTATATTATTTCTTTAGGCGTTATTCTTGATATTTCATTTTCAATAATTTTATATACATCATCTGAAGTAGTGTTCGTATACAATAATTCTCCTGTTGAAATGTCAATATAAGAAACCGAAACCTCTTTATTATTTCTGGAAATACTCATTAAATAATTATAATTACCACTGTCAGAGTTTTCATTCTCAATAACTGTTGCTGGGGTATAAATTTTAATTATTCCCCTTTTTACCAATCCCTTTACAAGTTTAGGGTCTTCTAATTGCTCACAAATAGCAACTTTATAGCCTTTTGCTACAAGTTTATTTATATAAACATCGCAAACATGGTAAGGAACACCACACATAGGGCATTTTTTATTCTCACCGCAATCTCTCTGAGTTAGTACAATTTCTAATTCTTTTGATGCTAATAATGCATCCTCAAAGAACATTTCATAAAAATCTCCTAATCTAAAGAATAGTATACAATCTTTGTTTTGTTCTTTTATTTCTTTGTATTGTTTTATCATAGGAGTGTAACACATATTATTTCACCATTTCTCCCGTCAATGCGAATGAATTGAATCCTACTATTTTAACCTTAACTAATTTACCAATATATGATTTATCGCACTTAACATTTACTAATTTAAATGTCCTAGTCCTTCCAGTCAAAACTTCCGGATTATTTTTACTCTCTCCCTCTATTAGTAATTCTTGTGTAGTCCCAAGATATGATTTATTTTTTTCGTAAAAAATAGGATAAGCAACATCCAGTAATCTCTCTAATCTATCTTGTTTTACATTCTCATCAACTTGATCTTCAAATAAATCTGCCTTTGTTCCAGGTCTTCTATTGTATTTAAAAGTAAATGCTTGCTCATACCCAACTTTTCTCACAACATCGAGAGTTTCTTGAAAATCTTCTTCTGTTTCTCCAGGAAATCCAACGATAATATCGGTTGAAAAAGTTATACCTTTTACATTTTTCTTTAATTTTTCAACTTTTTCTAGATAAGATTCTTTTGTATATTTTCTATTCATACGTTTAAGAACTGAATTAGAGCCTGCTTGAAATGGCAGATGTATATTTTCACATACCTTATCTAATTTACCCATTGCTTCTATCAATTCATCAGAAATATCTTTTGGGTGACTTGTCAGAAATCTCAATCTTTCTAGCCCTTCTATATCATTAACTTTAGTTAAAAGTTCTGTAAAAGTAACAGGATTTTCAAGAGTTTTACCGTAAGAGTTTACATTTTGTCCCAACAAAGTTATATCCTTATACCCATCTTCAACCATTCTCTTTACTTCAGATAATATGCTATTAACAGATCTACTTTGCTCTTTACCCCTAGCGTATGGAACTATGCAGTACGTACAATAATTGTTACATCCAGTCATTATATTAACATATCCAATAAATTGATTATCTCTTTTAATAGCAACATCTTCATCAATATCATCTTTTCGTTCAATATCTACAACAAGTTTTCCACTATTTAAATGTCTATCTATCAAATAAGGTAGTGAGTTAATATTATTTACTCCAAAAACAATGTCAACGTGTTGATATTTTTCCTTTATAATGTCCCTTGCAGGTCCTGTTTGCATCATACAACCGCAAACAGCTATCAACATATCTGGGTTTTCTCTCTTTAAATTTTTGAGAGCACCTAATTGACCATAGACTTTCATTTCAGCGTTTTCTCTAACCAAACAAGTATTGAAAATAACAAAGTCAGCATTCAATTTTTCTTCAGACTTTACAAAACCCATTCTCTCTAAAAGTGTTTTGATTTTTTCCGAATCATGCTCGTTCATTTGACAACCATGTGTTATTATAGAATATGTCGGTGCATTGTTATGCTTATTTATAAAAAGATTAACATAATTATTATTATTTTCTGTTTTATTTATTTTCTGCATTAATATCTCCTTTATAAAATATAAGCCATCGTAAAAACGATAGCTTATACCTTAATTAATGTAATAGTAATATTATCTTTTGAAGTACCTTTTACTTTATTCAATAAAATATTGCATTTTTCTTCAACTGAGTAATTAGAACTCAATATATTATTAATTGTTGAGTTTTCAATATATTTGTAAAATCCATCAGTAGCCATTAGTATTTGGTCTTCACTACCCAAATCCTTAATCATATAATCCGGCTTATCCATACTTAAAAATCCAAGTCCTCTAGTGACCGCATTTTTATATCTATCATTATTTTTTACTATATGGTCCTTGGATATTTGAAATAAGCCATAATTATTTTGCAAATAAGCCCTGCTGTCACCTACATTAAATAAAAATAGTTTATCATCTTTTATTATTGAAGCTATAAATGTCGTGCCAATATTATTGACGCAATTATTCATATTTGAAAATTCCAATATTTTATATCCAGCATGCTGTATGCTTCCATAAATTAAGTCTTTTATTTTTATCTCTTCATCATAATGTTTTTTGAAACAAATCAAAAACTCCTCAACAGCTATTTCAGAAGCCTTATCTCCAAATAGACACCCACCCATACCATCTGCTATCAAAAATATTTGAGAATCTCTAAAACATTCATTCTTGTAATAATCTTCATTAAGTTCTCTAAACTTACCTTTATAAGAAATAGAAAAGTACTCCATATTACTCTCCGCTATTATTTATTTGGTCTTGTTCATTTTGATTTTTATCTTCGTTTTTATGATAATTGTTATCTTCGCCTCTATTAATTTCATCGTCTTTAGGCCTTTCATTTTCTTCTGGAGGAGTATATTGTTCTGTATTTTGTTCAGATTCTTGTGTTTTTACAATCCTTCCAGAACTGACAGTGATACTAATAAAATCTCCATCATTGATTTTTTTGCCGGATTCAACACTTTGATATATTACAGTTCCCTTATCATAGACCGAACTTTTCTTGTATTTTATCTTCTTTAAATTTAAACCAAGTTCCGATAATTTTCTTTCCGCTTTTTTTAAACTTGAGCCAACCAAATTAACCATTGTCTTATCTTTTTCCATGCCTAATTGAAGTTTTATTTTTCTATTGAATAATAGTTTTGAGCCAACTTTAGGGCTTTGTGAAACTACTACGTATTTGTTTAAGTTAGATTTATCAACATTTAATGATTTATCTACTACTAATTCAATTTTGTTCTGAGTTGCTTGATTAACAGCTATACTCAAATTCTTACCTACATAATCGGGTGCTTTAGGCCTTAAATTGTAATAAAAAACACATGCACAAGCAACAAAAAAAGCTAATAGGACAGATGTGAAATACACAAGAAAAGCCTTTAAAAAACCACTTTCTCTTTTATTATTTGTCGTGTTTTCATTCAAAATATCTTCATCTATTTTATAAGACATTTTACTTTCTTTTTCATTTTTTAAATCTAATTTTATTGTATTATCGAAATTTTCAACAGCAGATATTTCATCAGTGTTATTATCAATTAGAGTGTCTATAGTATTCAAATCTTTGTAAATACTAGATAAACTACTATAGTAATCCGTACTTAATTTTGTATTTATTTCAGATAATTTACTTTCATCAATATATAAATTTGAGTTATCTAAAATATTTAATATCACATTTTTATTAATACTAAATTGACTTTTATCATTTTCAAAATTGTCATAATCATATTTATTAAAAATGTCTAGCTTAACGATTAAGTTTTCGTTTATCAATAAATTACTGAGTTCTAATTTACCACAATATACATCATTGTTCTCACAATAAATCAATCCTAACACAATTTTCTTTAAAATTTCTATCAAATCATTATCGCTAATCGACTTTCTACTAAAAAAAGAATCCAATGTTATTCCATTGAAATATTCGTAAGTTATTGAACATTTTTCTTCTTTTTCTATTATTAAATCATATAATTCTAATATATTTGGATGATGTAAATTAGATAAGGATTTTAATTTTTCAATAGAACGTTCAAAACAACTTTTATCATTAAATTCCTTTAAACTTAAAAATCTATTGAGTTTATTGTCATAAGCTTTATATGTCGTAGAAAATTCATCTTCTTTTATTTTTCTTTCGATTTTATATCTATTATTTTCCACTAATTACCTCCACTATTACTTTAATATTTTATCATAATTTATGCAGTAAAACAAAAAAAGTCCTCAAAATGAGAACTTGAGAATTAATTAAATTTTCTTATGTATGCAATGATTTCATTAGAAGTTTCATCCAATGTTTTATTTGTAACATTAATAACTTTGCAATTTAATTTATCCATTATTTTTTTTGCATAACTTAATTCATTTTCTATTCTTGATTTATCTGAGTAATCTATGTGTAGACCTAATTCTTGCATTCTTGACTTTCTGATATCATTCAGACTTGTTTCGTCAATAACTAATCCGATAATTTTATTATTGTCTATTTTGAACAATTCTTCAGGAATTTCAAATTCTGGCATAAGAGGGATGTTGCAAACTTTGTAGTTTTTAAAAGCCAGATTCAAGCTAAGAGGCGTTTTTGAAGTTCTAGAAACTCCAATTAAAACAATATCTGCTTTTAATATACCTGACTTATCCTTGCAGTCATCATATTTAACGGCAAATTCTATAGCTTTCATTCTATTAAAATATTCTTTTGTAAGAGTATCATTAATTTTTTTATCCAAGAGTAAATTTTGTTCAAAAAATTCTCTAGTAGCTTCAATTGGATAGTCTAGTACATCTACCAAAAGTACAGATTTGCTTTCGGTAGCTTTTTTTGTCAAATACCTTAATATATCTTTATCTAAAATCATAGAAAGTATTAAAACTTCGCCATTTAGATTTTGTAATATTGCATCAATCTGTTCACATGTTATAACATCTGAGTACTGAAAAATATTTATGTCATCCGTTCTAAAATTTAATTTTACAGCATCTAAAATCTGTTTTTCTGTTTGCGCTGTTGAGTCCGATAAAATAGCTATTGTCTTTGACATAAGCATCTCCCTATTTGCCATTATTAAAAATTTTTTTAAAAATCACCTTGTAAAATTTAATATCATCTTCGGAGCAATCTAAAAATTTATCTAATACGCTTTGTAAACAATTAATATCAACTTCCATTGGAGTGTAATTCAGATTACTTGTATCAATTCCATTAAATTTATTTAATTTATTAATTACTGCATCTTTTTTATTTGAATCTAAATTATGAATCCCTTTTAAGACCTGATGCGAACTTAATAGGTTGAGATTTTCGTAATTAATGACGTCAACCTCTTCGTACTCATACCCTAATTTAATGCAATTGTCTCTGTATACGTCTAATACAATATCTCTTATTTTTAAGTGTAAATTTTCATAATCAACTATGCCATTTTCTTTAAGAAATACATATAATATGTTTGAAATAAAATCGTCTAAATTAAAATCCAATTCAGATTTTAAAATAATAGCTATCACAGACGATATTGTTGTTCGAATCTTATAATTATATTTTAAATTTTCATCATTGCTAGAAATTAAATACGCCATCACATATTCCATTTTATCTGATATTGATACAATCCTAGCTGCGATAGAGTTTGGTATGTTTTCCTGAAAATATCTCGGCTTAATATGTTGATATATTCCATCATACACAATTTGGTCTTCGCCATCAGATTTAGCATATAATCTTCCAATTAATCCATGTAAATAGAAATATCGTTTAACTATCTCGGTTGCTCTATCCGCTTTACATAAAAATGAAATTCGGTTAACAGATTGCATAGCTTCGTCACTAACCGATAAGATTTTGCATAAATCTTGTGATATATTTATTAGTCTTTCTGTTTTATCATAATAATTTCCGAAATTATTTACATAAGGTATTAATTTTAAATCATTAACAAAATCTTCTAATTTTTTTTCAGATTTGTTTTTGATTAAAAAAGAAATATTTTCTAATTTTAAATTTACCTCAGCAGTTAAATTTATAAAATCATTAGATTTTTTATCTCTAGCATATATGAATATGTTAGAATTGTTACCATTGTCAAATTCCAGAGGTAGTACGTTGAAATTTTCCATTAAAACAGTATGTAAAATTTGCTTATCCATAGTTATATATTTTTCATCAAAACTACATTCTATGCAAATAGGATAATCGTACTTATTGACATAGCTATTTAAAATCTCGTTATTTTCGATAATGACACAACCATTTGCCCTTGCAACTTTATGAGCACTTTTTTTAAAAGATTCTAATCTTTTTTCTTTTTTTAATATAATTTCGTTCTTTAATAATTCAGATGAAAAATCATTGATTATTGATGAATTTAATGCAATATCATTGTTTACTCTATCTTTATTATCAAAATCAATTATTTTTTCTTGTTCTTCAGATAATAGCTTAACATAAATTATAGATTGTTTAAATGATAACAACTCTGTTTTATAATTATATTTAAAATTAATAGAATTTATCACATCATCAATAATATTTGCGAAATTTTCTAGTTCAAATTTTTGACTCGAAATATTTTTTCCATAAATAAAAAAGTGATTTTTTATGGTATCTAATTCAAGATTATCATATTTTATATTTCTTGATTTAAACTGCTTTCTTATTTTTTCATCAAGAGCTCTATTTATAAGACCAATAAAATTATCAGGAATATTATTAGTCACTATGTCTATTAATAAGTTATGCATTTTTTCTCCTTACAAATATTCGAGATATCCTAAAGAACCCAAATATTCAATGCCAAAATTATTTATTGTATACTTTAATAAAATTTTTAATATTTTATTTTCGTCAATCCCATTATATTTTTTATCAACTATATCCTCATATTTATTTTTCATTAAATATATCATATATTTTGAATGTAAATTATCTATATTGTAAAATTCACCGTTAGATTCTGTAAAACCACCATTTAAATAAAATTTATTGTGATTAGCTTCATAAAACATACTTGGTTGATAACCTAAGTATGAAACAAGTTTCAAAATGAATGCGTTAATAATTGCATTTTGGTTATCAGTATATTCTGATAAATAAATTACTGTTTTTAGAATTAAAGCATATACTTTTTCATTACATACTTCGTTGTAAAAAATGGATTTTATCAAATCTACAATTACTAAACTAAATAATTCAGATTTATAATTAGTTCTTATATTAAAATTAGAGTTTATCAAATCATAATCAACTAGATAATAAAATTGATTACTCTTTCTTAATGTAAAATCACTAACTGAAAGTACATTAAATTCTACCAACGAATTTTTTGAACTTATGTTATTAATAAAAATTCCTATAATACCGTTATCTTTTGTAAATACATTTAAAATAACAGAATTTTCGCCATAAATTATGTGCTCTAACACAATCGCTTGTGTTTTTAAAAAACTTTCCGCCATTACTTATAACCTAAATATTTGAGGCGTGATTCTTTATTTCTCCATTCCTCATCAATTTTTACCCATAATTTTAAATTTACTTTTGTGTTGATTAATTTTTCTATGTCGATTCTTGAATCGCTGCCTATTCTTTTAATCATAGCCCCTTTTTTCCCTATTACCATACCCTTATGGCTTTTCTTTTCAACAATAATAGTGGCATCAATATCAATTAAATTTTTATCTTTTCTTTCTTTAAATCTCTCAATAGTTATAGCTATGCCATGAGGCAACTCATCAGATAAATTTAAGAGAGCTTTTTCTCTAATTAATTCCTGAACAATTTGCCTAATTGGTTGGTCTGTTATGCTATCTTTGTCGTAATACATTGGACCTTCTGGAAGAAAATTTTTTAAAGCTACAATGTAATCTTCAATATTTTTACCTTCAAGTGCGCTAATCGGTATAATCGCTTTGAAAATTCCAATGTCATTGTATAAATTTATTAAATTCTGCAATTTCCCCGAATCAATTTTATCTATTTTATTAATCAACAGTATTATACTTGTTTTAACTGATTTTAATTTTTCGATTATTTCAGAGTCAAGTTTGCCAATTTCTTCTGTTGTGTCAACTATATAAGTGATAATATCAACCTCATTTAATGTTGACATTGATAATTTTAACATATAATCCCCAAGTTTATTTTTTGGTGTTTGAATACCTGGAGTATCTAAAAAAATTGCTTGAATATCATCATCTGTGTGTATCAACTGTATTTTATTTCTTGTTGTTTGTGGTTTGTCAGAAATAATTGTCAACTTTTCGCCCAATATTCTATTAAGTAGTGTGGACTTTCCAACATTACTTCTTCCTATAACTGAAACAAATCCCGACTTAAACATTTACATCATCTCCACTAAAGCCATGAGGCAATAGGTCTTCTATAAAATATTCTTTATAATCATTTTTATTTTTTGCAACAATAATTTTGGTTTTATTGTTTGAAAATTCTTTTATCACCTGACGGCAAACTCCACATGGATAAGTATATTCAGAGTCTCCAACAATTAGAATAGTATCTATTAATTTTATTCCTTCAGAAACCATTTTAGAAATCGCACATCTTTCTGCACAAATTGTTGGGCTAAAAGAAGCATTCTCAATGTTACATCCACCATATAATTTTCCATCACAATCTTTCACGCAACAACCAACTTTAAAATTTGAATATGGTGAATAAGATTTTTTCTTGTACTCGTAAGCCATTTCATACATTTGATTTATATCCATATTTCTCCTAAATAATTACTTTAAACAATAAAATTGCAACTAAAATACCTATTATTGCTCCCACAATAACCTGACTTAAAGTATGAATCTTACCTTCAACTCGACTTTCTGCTACCAAAAAAGCAATGAAAAGAGAAAGAATTGTTACTAGTGTATTATTTGCAAGTAAAGCAATAATAGTTGCACTGCAAAAAGAAACAGATGAATGTCCGCTTACACTACCGCCTTGCAAGTAAGTCCATTTATTTTGATAAATAAAGCTTTTAAGAACCAAAGTTAATAAAACAACCAAAATCAAAGCTATGAAAGTCAAATGAGTTGGTGAATTTTGTAATTTTATTACAGCTGTATGTGTTAGAGGTACAATTCTGTCGTAAAACATAAAATAACCAACAAAAATTGAATTGAAGGCTGCTAGCAATACAGCACCTGCTCCGACATCTTTTGCAATTTTAGCTTTGCTATCAAATTTATCGTAAATCAAATCTACAACAGCTTCAATAGCAGTATTAATCATTTCAGCCATCAAAATAAAAGTTATTGTGATACACAAGCAAGCCATCTCTACTCTTGATAAGTCAAACATCAACGAAGATATCAGAATCAGAATAGTCATTAGAATATCTGTTCTAAAATTCCTTTCACTTTTTAAGCAATGAATTATTCCATCCATTGCGTATTGGAAGCTTGTTATAAAAGATGTATTTTTCGAAATATTATTTTGTTTGTTCTTGTTTGAAAGCTTCATCTTTATAAATACCTATTTCCTTAAGAGCTAGTTTTTCCTTTTTTCTCATAATTTTTTTATCTTCTTCACCCATATGGTCATATCCCATTAAATGAAACATAGAATGAACAACTAAATAAATAATTTCTCTTTCAATTGTATGGTTATACTCTTTAGCTTGCTCAATGGCTCTTTTAGTACAAATAATTATATCTCCCAAAAGATTAGTGTCTATTAAAAACTCATCTTCTAAAGGAAAACTTAAAACGTCAGTAACACTATTTTTATTTCTGAAATTATTGTTTAAATTTTTTATTTCATCCTCTGTAACAAATGACAAAGATATTTCATAATCATCTTTTTGTAACTCTTGAAACAAACATATTTTAACTGCTTTTTTTATACTTGAAATCAAATCTTCATTTATTTCAAAGTCATCTTGCCTGTTACTTATCTGTATTATCATAATTTAACCTATTATTTTCTAAATTTTCGTATGCTCCTATTATCTTTTGGACAAGAGGATGCCTTACAACGTCAGTTTTTTCAAACTCCAAAAAACTTATCCCTTTAATGTCTCTTAAAATATTAGTAGCCACTAAAAGTCCAGATTTTTTTCCTCTTGGTAAATCTACTTGAGTTATGTCGCCTGTAACTATCGCTTTTGAACCATATCCAATCCTTGTCAGAAACATCTTCATCTGTTCATTAGTTGTATTTTGTGCCTCATCCAAAATAATGTAGGCATTGTCAAGTGTTCTCCCTCTCATATACGCCAAAGGTGCTACTTCAATTAATCCTCTCTCTTTGTATTTTTCAAAGTTTTCAAAACCCAAAATATCAAACATTGCATCATAAATTGGTCTTAGATATGGATCAATCTTTTCTTGTAAATCACCAGGAAGAAATCCTAAACTTTCTCCCGCTTCTACTGCAGGTCTAGTCAAAATAATTCTATCAACTTCATTGTTTCTAAAAGCATTAATAGCCATAGCCATCGCTAGATACGTTTTTCCTGTACCAGCAGGTCCTATTCCGAAAACTATATCGTTATTTTTTATCATTTCAACATAATTTCTCTGGTTAAGGGTTTTGGGTTTTAAAGGCTTGCCTTTTGAATTATAGCAAATAGTATAATCCTTTATTTTAGAAATTTTATCTTTTTCGATTTTTCTAAAATTTGAAATCAAGTAATCGAGATCTTGTTCAGTTAATTCTTCATTTTCACTTACAATTATTTCCAATGAATTAATTAAATCCAAAGTGATTTTTACGTGTTCTTCTTCTCCTTCGATTAATATTCCATTTTCAAAAATTTTTAATTTAACATAACAATTATCTTCGATTTTTTTTGAATTTTTTTCTACTTGCCCAAAAATAAAAGTTATTAATTTTTCATTATTCGTTTCATAAATTAATTTTGTATTCATAGTCACTCCATTAATCTAATTATAGCATATCCTTTAAAAATCAAATAAACTTATTTGATTTTCGCTTTGAAGACCATCTAACACACCATGCTCTTCTAATATTTCGAGAGCTGTTTTGTTTACTTTTGTCCTCTCAGTAAAATCTTGCTTAGAGATAAAATCTCCTTTTTTTATTTCTTCAAATATAGCTATTGCGTTAGCATCACTTACACCTTCAAGTGCATTAAATGGTGGTTGTATATATCCTTTTTCTAAAACTTTAAACTTAGACTTGTCAGACTTTTTCAAATCAACCCTGGATTGTTTGATTCCTCTACAGTACATTTCTTCTGCAACTTCCAATACAGAATATTTATTGCTGTCTTTCGCAGTCATTCTTGAATTTAATTCTTTATATTTATCTTTTAAAAATTTCATTTCATCCCTAATAGCTTCCAATCCTTTTACTATTATATCTCCAGGATAATCTTGAAGTTTTATTGTAAAGAAAGTGGAATAGAAAGCTTCTGGATAATGCACCTTGAAATATGCTATTCTATAACTCATCATCACATAAGCTACAGCATGAGCCTTTGGAAACAGATATTCTATAGTTTTACAAGATTCAATATACCAATCCGGAACATTATTCTCTTTCATATAATTTATAGTTTCCTCATCAAGAAGTCTGTTTTTTCTAACAGTTTCCATAATTTTAAAAGATTTTTTCTTTTCCAGACCTTTATTGATTAGATAAATCATAATATCATCTCTTGTACAGATAGTATCTTTTAATTCAACGACTCCATTTCTTATTAAGTCTTGTGCGTTGTTAAGCCATACATTGGTTCCGTGGGATAGTCCTGAAATTCTCACCAATTCCGAAAATGTTTTAGGCATAGTGTCTCTGAGCATTCCTCTTACAAAATTAGTGCCAAATTCTGGTATACCCAAAGTTCCAATGTCAAGACCATCTATTGTTTCTTCGAAATGTAAAGCATCAATTGATGAAAAAATACTCATAGTCTCTTTGTCATCCATTGGAATAGTTAATGGATCTATCCCTGTCATATCAGATAACATTTTGATAATTGTTGGCACATCGTGTCCAAGTAGGTCCAATTTTAAAATTCTACCACTTATTGATTTGTAGTTGAAATGTGTTGTTATTATATCACTATTTACATCATCTGCTGGGTGTTGGACTGGGCAAAAGTCTTCAATATCTTTATTCCTTGGAACAATCATTACTCCTCCCGGATGTTGTCCAGACGTTCTTTTTACTCCCAAAATTCCTCGCTGTAAATATTTAATTTCAGAATTATTTACGTATTGATTTTTATCTTCAAAGTATTTTTTTATATATCCATAAGCTGTTTTATCAGAAATTGTGCCTATGGTTCCTGCTCTAAATACTTTTCCTTCACCAAATAACTCTTCCGTGTATTTGTGAACTGTGGGCTGATATTCGCCAGCAAAATTTAAATCAATATCAGGTTCTTTATCTCCGTCAAATCCAAGAAAAACTTCAAATGGTATGTTATGTCCTTCTTTTTTCAAAGGTTCGCCACAAACTGGACATATTTTGTCAGGCAAATCGACTCCAGAACCAATGTTTGAATCATGAATAAACTCAGAATACTTGCAGTTTGTACAAATATAGTGAGGTATCAATGGATTAACCTCTGTAATATCGGCCATTGTAGCTACAAAACTTGAGCCAACAGAACCCCTTGAACCTACTAAGTATCCATCTTCATTGCTCTTTTTAACAAGTTTTTGCGCAATAATGTATAAAACTGCATAACCATTTGATATTATTGACGATAACTCTCTCTCTAATCTGCTTTCAACTATTTCTGGTAAATTATCCCCATAAATACTTCTAGCTTTTTTATATGTCATTTCCCTTAATTCTTTATCAGAACCTTCTATGACAGGCGGAAATGTTCCGTCAGGTATAGGTTTTATATCTTCAAGAATTTCTGAAATTTGAATCGTGTTATCTATAACAATTTCTTCTGCTATTTCTTTATCTAAAAAGGAAAACTCATTCATCATTTCGTCAGTAGTTCTAAAGTAGAGTGTAGGGAATTTTTCTCCATATATTTTTCTTGGTTGACCTTCTAATATAATATTTCTAAAAATATAATCGCTTTTTTCAAAATATTTAGCATAAGTATCGGCCACTAATAATTTACCATTAGTCTTAGATAATTTATACAATGTTAGGGTTAAATCTTCAGCACTTTTTAAATTAAAACTCATACTTTTAGATTTTACACCATCATAATACAACGGAGGTTGAACTTCTAGAAAATCATATCTGGAAATAATTTCAGAAATTTTATCATCTGATTCAAAACTCAAAATAGCTTTTATCAGTTCCCCATTTTCATTTCCAGTTCCTATTAGAAGTCCTTCTCGTCTTTTATTCAATTCTGATTTTGGAATCCCACCTTCTCGGTAATAATATTTTAAATTTGACGCAGTTACTAACTTATATAAGTTTTTTAGCCCTACAAGATTTTTTGCATAAATTGTAGCAGTGTGAGACTCCCTTTTTGCTACTGGCCATTCAGATTCAATTGAATTAATATTTATATCAAATTTTTTTCCGTTTTTTTCTAGAGCGTCTATCATCTTTATAAAAACTTGACCTGTAGCACTTGCATCATCACAAGCTCTATGATGATTAAACAAATTAACGTTGTATAATTTTGTAAGTGTATCTAGCTTATGATTTTTGAGATGAGGTTCGATAGCTCTTGCAAGCGCTAATGTATCGATATATGTTCTTACGGGTTTTAATCCCAAATCTAAGCAATTCTTTTTTATAAAGCCCATATCAAAATCTGCGTTGTGAGCGATTAATGTGCAATTACCAACAAACTCAAGAAATTTTGGCAAAACCTCATTAATAGTAGGCATATTTTTTACCATATCATTTGTAATAGAAGTGAGCTCTGTTATTTTTTCTGGAATAGGCATTTCAGGATTTATTAATTGATTAAATTCAGCTATAATTTTATTATTAACTATCTTGACTGCTCCTATTTCTGTTATTTTTTCAGTTGCATTAGATAATCCGGTAGTTTCTATATCAAATACTACAAATTCTTTCAAATTCATCCCATTGTATGGATTAGTTATTATTCTGAAATCATCTTCCAAAATTTTCGCTTCAATGCCAAATAAAGGCTTTAAACTGTTTTTAGTACATACATCGTACAATTGCGGATAACCTTGGACAACAGACTTATCAGTCAATCCTAGCGCAGTATATCCCCATTTGTTTAATTGTTTACAACATTTGTCAAGGTCAATAAACCCATCTAATTGACTCATTTGCGAGTACATATGAAGCTCAACACGCTTCTTTTCATACAAATCTTTTCTTTTCTCGGGTTTTTCGATTTCTTGCATTTGTTTAATCGAAAAAGACTTGCCCGAGGTGAATCTATCAAATTCTAATCTTCCGGTTAAAAGCAAATTCACACCTGATTTAAGTTTGTCACCAAAAGCTTCGTACTCTTTTTTCTTTAAAAATTTCTTAGCAAAAATTGCACCAGTATCATCTCGTAAATCAAGTGAAATTATAAAACTTTCTCCATCTTTAATACTTCGTACGTCAACATCAATTATTTCTGCTTGAATGCAAGTATCATCTTCATTTTCAATGATTTCTTTAATTTTAACTGGAGTTTTTGCGATATCTTTTCCACATTTAATTCCTGTTTTTACAGTTTCTTCTTTAGCGGGCTTAGTATTGTTATTTACACTTTCAACGATTTTTTCTCTTAGTGAGTTATCATATTCCTTTAAATTTTGTAGATAGTCTTCGTTTTCTTTTAATTTAGCTGGCTTTGTTTTAATGTAAATATCCAATCCATATAATTTTTTTATAATATCTTGTAAATATATGTCTTTTTTTTCATTGATAAACTTAGACATAGGTTGTTGAAGAGTAAAAATAATTTCAACTTCATAATTCTCTGCATCAAATTTTATGTTGTCATAATCAATAAACGCTGAATATTCGGTTAAGTCTTTAGATTTAAGCAAATCTATTAAGCGATTTTTTGAAAAAAAGTCATTTTTAACATCAATTTCTTTAAATTCAATGTTCACTGTTTTCACAAAATTCAACAAATCCGTATTTATAAATTCTGATAATTTTTCCTTATCCTCATTTTTATCTATCTCTATTTCACAATAAAGATAGTCAGATTCGATATTATACTCTAGCCTATTAATGTATATGGGATATTCAGAATTATATTTTAATCCAATTTTTTGAAGTATTTTTGAAAATAATAAGTGCAAATCATAACCTCTCTATTTCTTCAATTAAAACATCCAATAATTCTTCTTCTTTTACTTTTCTTATTATATTACCATTTTTAAAAATCAGTCCAACTCCGTTTCCTCCTGCTATTCCGATATCAGCTTCTTTCGCTTCACCTGGTCCGTTTACTACACAACCCATTATAGCAACTTTTATATGCTTATCTATTTTATCTAATTGTTTTTCTGCTTTATTCACTATGTCAATAAGATTTATTTTAGTTCTAGCACATGTTGGGCAAGAAATTATTTCTATACCCTCTTTTAACAACCCTAAACTCATCAAAATTTGTCTTCCTACAATCACTTCTTGCTTTGGGTCTCCTGTCAGAGATACTCTTATCGTATCTCCAATCCCGTTTGCCAATATGCTTCCAATTCCAACACTGGATTTTATTATTCCTTTTGTAGATGGTCCAGCTTCTGTTATGCCTACGTGGAGTGGGTAGTCGCATAGTTGTGACATTTTTTCATATGCTTTTATGGACATATTAACATTTGAAGACTTTAGCGACAATTTTATGTCGTTAAAACCCATATCTTCAATCATCCTTACCTGATCCAAGCAGCTATAACATATTGAGTCAACGTTTACTCCATGATATTTATCTATGAATTTTTGATTTACTGAACCGCTGTTTACACCTATTCTCATTGATATTTTATGAGATTTGCAACAGTCTACAATTTTTTTTACTTTATCTTTTCCCCCGATGTTTCCGGGATTTATTCTTATACAATCACAACCATTTTCTATAGCCGCAATCGCCAATTTATGATGAAATTGAATATCGGCTATAAATGGTATATTAGTCATACTTTTTATAGTAGGGATTGCTTTTGCATCTTCAATATCATTTATCGCGCTCCTTGAAATATCACAGCCTACTGACTCAAATTCTAGTATTTGGCTAACTGTACTTTCTATATCTTTTGTGTCTGTATTAGTCATAGATTGAACAGTTACTCTTGCTCCATGCCCAACAGGAACATCTCCTACATAGATTCTTTTTGTATCTTCTCTTCTCATTATTTCACCTTTCAAATTTAAAAAGGCCCAATTAGGCCCATTAAATGTAATCTTTAAAACAATTTTACAATGTCTTTAATTGTCACAATAGCTATTAGTCCTAATAACAGAATTAATCCTGCCATATGGACATAACCCTCTTTTTCTTTTGATAATTTTTTCCCAAAAAGCATTTCTATTAATATAAATATAGCTCTCCCTCCATCTAATGCAGGAATAGGCAATAAATTAAATACTCCAAGGTTTATGTTTATATACGCCAATAAAAATAATAGATTAGCTAATCCTGTTTTAGCTGCATATCCTATTTCTCTAACAACTCCAACAGGGCCACTTACTCCACTAAAACCTAAACGTCCAGTTATTAACATTCCCAAAAATTTATACAACATTCCTGTTAAATTCAAAAAAGTAAATGTCCCTTTTTTTAAACCTTTTAATACATTGAAGTGTTTAATGTTATATTCTTCGCTGAAGTTAACTCCGATTTTTCTTACATCATCTTCAACTTTTGGCGTAACTGTAAAATTTTCAGATTTATTATTCCTTTCTATTTCGATATTTAAATCGCCGTTTGAATTTCGAATAGCTTTTAATAGTTCTTCTCCGTTATTCATTTTGTTCCCATTTATAGAAACTATTTTATCTCCAACTTTTATTCCAGATAAAGAAGCTGGGGAGTTTTCCATTACACCAGAAATTTCAGTATTTACATTACTCATTGACATAAGAATTATCAATAAAGTGAATGCCAACAAAAAATTCATTATCGCACCCGCAAGAATTACTTTGAGTCTAACAAATGCAGGTTGATTATTCAATGAACTAGGACTATCATTGTCCTCATCCTCTCCCTCTAGCTGGCAATACCCTCCTACAGGTAAAATCCTAAATGAATATAATGTTTCCTTAGATTTTTTTTGAAAGACCTTTGGACCCATTCCTACTGAAAATTCTAAAACAGATACTCCGTTTTTCTTAGCTACAATAAAATGTCCAAATTCATGTATTAATATTACTAATAAAAATATAATAATTGATGAAATTATTGTTAACACAATTCCTCCTATCTAACATTTAAGCAAAATAACATAACCAAATATGGAATTACAAATATAAAACTATCAAACCTATCTAGTACTCCACCGTGTCCTATAAAAATATTTCCAAAGTCCTTTATATGTGCTTTTCTTTTGATTTTAGAAGCGCTAATATCTCCAATTTGCGAAATAATCGAACCGATAAAAACAATTGGAATTAATTTAATTATTCCAATTCCTCCATAAAACAAAGTAAAAATAATCGCGATGATAAGACTTCCAAATATTCCTCCTATCGCACCTTCAATAGTTTTTTTAGGGCTTATTTCTGTTAATTTATGCTTACCAAAAAGCATCCCCGAACAATATGCAGCAGTATCTGTTCCCCATGAACAAATATACATTAACCAAATGTATTGAGTATTTGACACAAAATACATTAATGAGAATGTTAAGCTCACATATAAATATACAAGATAATTATTTAAAACTTTATCTAATTGTTTATCAAAAATAGTATAAAAAGTTAACTGAAGCAATGCGATAATACCAAATAAAGCTAATGCTAAAATATACTTTTGAAAATACATTGATAAATTAAAACAAAGATTAAAAATTAAATTTATAGATAAATTCGTCAAATCTTTTTTTTCAAAAGTTTTTAAATTTAAAACATTTTCTAATTCATATATAGCTACTGATGTTATGAATAAATTCATTATTAAAAGATATATTCCAGCCTTCTTGATGCAGATGAATGAAATCAACAAAATAAAAACACCAGTTAGACTCCTTTTTAAAAATTTCATTTTAGACCACCAAATCTTCTATTTCTATTTTGATACCATTTTATAGCCTCTATTAACTCGTCAAACTTAAAATCAGGCCAATAAATATTTGTAAAATACAACTCTGCATAAGACATTTGATATAGCATAAAATTACTAAGCCTTCTTTCTCCGCCTGGCCTTATAAGCAAATCAATTGGAGGTTGATTTTTTGTATACAATAAATTTTCAAATTCTTCTAATGATAATTTTTTGCCAATAGATATAGCATCATTTACAGCTTTTAGTATTTCCTGTCTCGAACCATAGTTTATTGCTATGTTTAAAATCATTTTATCATTTTTTTTTGTAGATTCTAGTGCATACTCTATCTTTTCAATTACTTTAGTTGGTAAGACACTAATATCTCCTAAAATGTTAATTCGAACTCCTTGAGTTATAAGTTTATTAAGCTGCTCATTAATATATTTAATTAATATTTGCATTAAAAAATCAATTTCTTTTTTTGGCCTTTTCCAATTTTCTGTTGAAAAAGCATAAAGCGACAAATATTCTATGCCAATAGATAGAGAATTTTCTACAACATCTACTACTCTTTTCATTCCTTCATTATGTCCAAATACTCTTGGTTTGTTTTGATTTATAGCCCATCTACCATTACCATCCATAATTATGGCAATATGTTTTGGTAAATTTTCATGTTCTATGCTTGTTAACTCCATTTTAAAAAATCCTTTTAGTTTATTCCTATTTATTGTATCATATTTTTTTATTTTTAAATACAAAAACAGTTCTAAAATCAACTTAATATACGTGTTGAAAATTGATTTTAGAACCGATATTCACAATGATTTTTTATTTTATTTTCATATCTCTTGAACCAGGTTTTACCAATTCAATATTTTTCTTACACATTGGACATTCTTCAGGTTTAAAAATTTCTATGTCTAATTTTGTTGCACTATAAATTGGCAAATCAATATCCAAATTAATGCTTCTATCAACTAAACAACAAATCCCTACAACTTCTGCACCCAAATCTTCTAAAACTCTTTTTGTTTCATACGAAGATTTAGCTGTTGTTACAACGTCTTCAGAAATTATAACTTTTTCTCCTTTTTTTACTTCAAAACCTCTTCTCAAACACATATTTCCATCTTTTCTCTCTGTAAAAATAGCAGGTTTGTGAAGCTGTCTTCCAAGTTCATACGCTACAATAATTCCTCCCATTGCAGGTCCTACAACAGTATCAAATTCAATATTTTCAAGTTTTTTTGCAATTACTTTTATTACTTCTTCAGCTTTTTCAGGATATTGCAACAACTTGGCACATTGACAGTATTTATCACTGTGATTTCCAGAGGATAACAAAAAATGTCCCTCCAATAGCGCGTCACTCTCTTTAAGTAATTCTATAACTCTATCCATAATATCCTCCTAAATAATATTTCTAATCTCATCAAGAGATTTTATTTTGTTTTCCTTTAAATAATTTTCAATTCCATCAGCAATTTCTACCATAACATTTGGATTGATAAAATTAGCAGTGCCTACTTGTATCAAATGGCACCCTACCATAATATATTCCAATGCGTCTTTGTAATTTTGTATTCCTCCCATACCACAAACCGGGATTTTTATAGCTTTGCATACATCTCTGCACATTCTCAATGCTATTGGCTTAATACAAGGTCCAGATAGTCCTGCAGTTATGTTGTCAAATACTGGCTTTCTTTTATTAATGTCAATAGCCAGTGCATTAAATGTGTTTACCAAACTAACAGCATCGGCACCTGAACCTTCACAAACTTTAGCCATTTCTACAATATCATTCGCGTTCGGTGATAATTTGACCATTAGAATTTTATTTGTGTGTTTTCTAACTTCCGATACGACTTTTTCAGCAACATCACATTTAATTCCAAAAGCCATTCCACCTTCTTTTACATTTGGACAAGAAATATTCAGTTCAATTATTTTAATATCAGTAGTGGAAATTAGTTCCACTGCGTCAACATAACTTTTTATATCTGAACCACCGATATTTGCTATTGTTACAGTATTTAACGACATCATAAAATCCAAATCTTTATTTATAAATTCTTGTACCGATGGATTTTGTAAACCAATGCTATTCATTATTCCTGACGACGTTTCATAAATTCTTAATCCAGTATTTCCGTTTTTGGGTTTTATTGTGAGTCCTTTTGTTGAAATTCCACCAAGTTTATTTAAATCTGTAAAATTTTCATACTCTTTAGCAAAACCAAATGTACCCGAAGCTCCGACAACCGGGTTTTTAAATTCTACTCCACAAAAATTTGTCTTAAGCATCGAATATCACCTCATTTTTTTCAAAAACAGGTCCATCTTTACACACTCTTTTTAAACCATTTGTTGTGTTTACAATACAGCCTAAGCAAGCTCCTATTCCACAAGCCATATGAGCTTCTAATGAGTAAAATTCTATAGCTTTTAAATTTCTTTTTTTCAATGAGTTCATCATAGGGTTTGGTCCACAAGCATAAATGAAATCATACTCATCTTTTACAAAATCTGTTATGTATCCTTTAAATCCAATCGAACCATCTTCCGTTGAAATAAACGTCTGATTTTTGTTTAAAATCTCATCATCCATAAAGTGAGTATTCCTATATCCGACATACAAATCAACATTTTTTAGTTTTCTTGATAGGAATTTCATTGGTGCTATGCCTATACCACCTGCAACTATTGCACATTTAGCTTCTGGATGTAGTTCGAATCCATTTCCAAGCGGACCTAAAATTTTTAATTTTTCTCCTATTCTTAATGATGATAGTATTGAAGTCCCTCTTCCTACTACTGCATATAAAAAAGTTATGCTCTTTTCATCTAAATCACAAATACTCAATGGCCTAGGAAGTAGCGGCGACTCATCCCACGCTCTTATCATATAAAATTGACCAGGATTTCCATTAAAGTTACCTTTTAAAACCAATTTAAATATTCCATCGCTTATTTCTGAATTTGTTATTATTTCGCAATTTATGTATTTATTCACCGTAGATATCCTTTCTCATATTTTGGACAGCTATTCTTGCATATTTTCCAATATTTTTTTCTCCATCCTCAAATTTTCTATAATTTAATATTATTCCACGAGATGAATTTACAATTCCTTTTTCAAAATTATCCAAGTAAATTCTTATATCTTCTGGTTTTGCACCTTGGGCTCCATAACCAGGTATTAAAAACATTATGTTTTTATATCTATCTCTTATTACATTGGCATTTTCACTTTGAGTTCCTCCAACTACAAATCCTAAAGAACTCAATCCACAATCTCCAAGATAATTTTTTGCAATTTTATTTAAATTATCTCCTATTTCATAATAAAGAGGAGTTCCCTTATAATCTTTATATTGAATATCTTTCGAACCAGGATTTGAAGTTCTCATTAGAACGAATATTCCTTTTTCTTTTGATTCAAGATATGTTAAATAATGTTCTAACGTATCATAACCCATAAATGGATTAACTGTTATGAAATCAGCTTCAAAATCTCCTTCAAAGTGTGCTTTTGCATATTCCTTTGCAGTATTTGCGATATCTCCCCTTTTGACATCAGCAATTGAAATTAAGTCATTTTCTTTTAAATATTTAAGAGTATTCTTGTAAGCAATCAAGCCTTCTATACCACAAGCTTCATAATAAGCGATTTGAACTTTGAAACATGCAACTAAGTCCTTTGTACTGTCTATAATTTCTTTGTTAAAATCAAATAAATATTCGCTAATTTTCTTTCCATTTTTCATATTTTCTGGGACATAATCTGTGCTTGTATCTAACCCCACACAAACTATAGATCTTTCATGTATTCTTTTAGAAAGTTTATCTATTATCATTTTTAACCCCTTTCTCAAATTTGATATCACCATTTACAATAGTCATTTCAATGCTGCCTTTAAATGTTTCACCAATAAATGGAGAATTACTAGATTTCGAATTAAATTTTTCAACTTTAATTGTTTTATCCAAATCGACAACTACTAAATCAGCATCAAAAGTAGGATTTATAATCCCTTTATTTATTTTCAAGATTTTTGCTGGATTATAACTCATCAATTCAGATATCTTATTCAATGAAATATTATTTTGTTCATGTAAAACTTTATATGCAATATTGAAAGATGTCTCTAATCCTATCATACCACAAGCACCATTTTCCTTATCTTGCTTTGTGTGTGGAGCATGGTCTGTTGAAATCGCATCTACCGTGGAATTTTTTATCATTTTTATTATGCAATCTATATCTTCTTGTTTTCTAATAGAAGGATTTACTCTATAATCACTATCTTTCATGTACAAATGGTGAGGAGTTACTTCACAAGTTATTGGCGCATTTTTTGCTTTATAAAATTTTATAGCTTCCAATGAATCTACTGTACTTACATGACAAAAATGAACTCGACAACCTGTTTTTAAACTTAAATAACAATCTCTTATAGTTTCTAAATCTTCCGCATATCTAGTAGATGTTTTTGTTAGATTATGGTCCTCAGCATGAATCATAATTCCTTTGTTTATTTTTTTTATATTTTCAAAAATATTAAATGCAAGAAATGAATTTGTAAGCCCTTTTCCATCTTCACTGAAAAATTTTATTTTATCATCTGCTTTTTCAAAGTTTATCATATTTTCAGATTTTAGACCTTTGGTTGTTGCCATACACTGGTATATATTGATTAGCCCAATTTCTTTTGATTTGTTTATTATTTGATTATAGACATCGTTATTGTCAACAACTGGATTAGTATTTCCCATTAAGTTACAGCTAGTATAACCTCCAGCTAACGCAGACAAACTTCCGGTATACAAGTCTTCTTTTTCTTCTTGCCCTGGATATCTAAAGTGTGTATGCAAGTCAATAAATCCTGGCATTACAATTTTGTTATTTATATCGATAATTTTATCTGTTTTTTCGATAATTTTACCAATTGATTTGATTCTTCCTTCTTCAATCAATATATCTGAGAATATATCCTTATCTCTATCAATTATGTGACAATTTTTAAGAAGTAGCTTCATTATTCCTCCACATTATACAAATGGTCACAGTAATCACATTTATATGTTCTTGTTTGTTTGTCAACTAAGCTAAATCTGTGCACGATGTTTCTTTCTGTTTGAGTTATACATCTAGGGTTTTTACATTTTATAAACCCTTCTATATGATTAGGAAGTTTTAAGTTGATTTTTTCTTTTATTTTTTCATTCTCAATAATATTTACTGTCATATTGTCGTCAAAAATACCAAGTATATCAAAATCTATATCTATAACATTTTCAATCTTAATCATATCTTTTCTTCCCAATTTTTCTGATTGAGCGTTCATTATCAAAGCGACTGTATAATCAGCTTTGTCTAGTTTTAATAATTGGAAAATCTTATATCCCATTCCACATTTAATATGGTCTATTACTATACCTTTTTCAATACTATTTATATTTAACATTATCTCACTCCTAATAATTTTAAAATCAAAGCCATTCTTACAATTACGCCATATCTAACTTGTTTAAAATAAACTGCTCTAGGGTCACTATCAACTTCAGTTGCAATTTCGTTAACTCTTGGTAATGGATGTAGAACCGCTAAATCTTTGCCTGCTAATTTCATTTTTTCATTATCCAAAATGTATGAATCTTTTAATCTTACATAGTCTGCTTCGTTAAAGAATCTTTCTTTTTGAACTCTTGTCATATATAAAATATCTAATTTTCCAATTACATCTTCCATTTTTTCTACTTCTTCAAATTCTATGTTCTTTGATTTTAAGAATATTTTGATATAATCTGGAACTTGTAGTTCGTTTGGAGATATTAATATGAATTTATTGTTCTCATATCTTGACATTGCTTTTATCAATGAATGGACAGTTCTTCCAAATTTTAAATCCCCACACAAACCAATTGTCATATTATCCAATTTTTTCTTTGTCATCCAAATTGTCAATAAATCTGTAAGAGTTTGAGTTGGGTGCTGATGGCCTCCATCTCCTGCATTAATTAATGGCACATCAGAATAACCACTTGCCAAAACGGATGAGCCTTCTTTTGGATTTCTCATTGCTATAATGTCTGTATAGTTAGAAACTGTTCTGATAGTATCTGCTAGTGATTCACCTTTTGATGTAGATGAACTTGCACTCTCTGAAAATCCTATACAATCCCCTCCCAATCTGTGAATTGCTGACTCAAAACTAAGCCTTGTTCTAGTTGAAGGCTCAAAAAAAAGAGTCCCTAAGATTTTTCCTTTACATAAACTAGAAAAATCAGAAGGACTCTTTATTATTTCTTCTGCCAAACTTAATATTTCATTAACCTCTTCCAAATTAAAATCATCTGCGTTAATTAAATTTCTATTCTTTAACATAACTATCTCCTTTGATTTATTTTTACTATAATAACATCAATAGAAATATATGTCAATAGTTTTTAAATATTTTGTGAATTAAAAAATCCACATCTATCATTCAAAATACATTCTTCACATTTTGGATTTCTTGCTTTGCACAAATTTCTACCATGCCAAATAAACAAATGATGACTCTTTGACCATCTCTTTTTAGGAATAACTTTCATTAATGATATTTCAGTACTCAATACATCTTTTTCATTTACTATTCCTATTCTATTTGTAACTCTAAAAACATGAGTATCTACAGCTATTGCAGGTATTCCAAACGCATTACTCAAAACTACGTCAGCCGTTTTTCTTCCAACCCCCGGCAAAGACATCAAATCTTTTAAATTATCAGGAACTTGTGAATTAAAATCATTATAAAGTACATTGCAAGTAGCTATAATATTTTTCGATTTATTTTTGTATAATCCACAACTTTTTATATATTTAGATAAACCGTCGACTCCCAAATCCATTATTGATTTTGGTGTATTAAATTTTTTAAATAAAATATCTGTAACTTTATTCACCCTAACATCAGTACATTGAGCAGATAATATCGTCGCTATCAATAATTCAAAAGCATTTGTGAAGTTTAATTGTGCTTTCGCGTTTGGATATAAACTTTCCAAATCATCTAAAATTTTATTCACATAATCATAATTCATTAGCCCTTCTCCTTATTAGTTCTATCTCTTTTTTGTATCCGTCTAACACATTAGGCGTTTCAAGAATAATTGGTATATCTTTTAGTTTGTCATTTAAAATAACATTAAACAAGCTTTCCTTGCCAATAAATCCTTCTCCAAATTTTTCGTGTCTGTCTTTATTGGAACCCATTGGCATCTTAGAATCATTACAATGAATAACTTTAATTTTTTCTACCCCTATTTTCTCATCAAATTCATTCAAATACTTATCAAAACTATCTAAATCAATTCCAGAACTAAATAAATGGCAACTGTCAATGCAAACATATAAATCATTTTGACAATTATCAATTATATATTTTATCTGGTCTATATTAGTAGCAAGTTCTGTTCCTTTTCCACTCATTGTCTCTAAACAAATCATCTGATTATCAAATAAATCTATTTTATTTAGACCTTGAACAATGTAATTCAATCCTATCTCTTCACCTTGATTTTTGTGACTCCCTGGGTGCAAAACATATCTATCTATTTTCATATCCTTTATTTTTTTCAAATCATCGTTTATGAGTTTTATTGCTAATTGTCTTAAATCTTCTCTATCACTACACAAATTCATCGTATATGCCCCATGACAAACTATATCATCTATATCAAATTTTTCTCTTAATTTTAGAAAATTTGAAATTTCTTCTGATGATATTACTCTCGATTTAGAGCCTCTTGGGTTTCTTGGAAAAAACTGAAATGTATTTGCTTTTGTTTTATTGCAATTTTCTATAGTTTTGTTAAGACCTTTTGAAATTGTCAAGTGACATCCAATTCTATTCATATCTACCCCCTGAACCATTATTATATCACACCTTTGCAATTAGTTATGTTATAATACTATTTGAGGATGTGAGGCATGTTTAATATTAATAAGAAAAATATAAATAAAATGGACAAGCTATTATTATTAAGTATATTTATACTTGTAATTTATGGTTTGGTTGTATTATTTAGTGCAGGTTCAAGTTTATCGAATCATTACTTTAGAAAACAAATGATTGCAACAATTATAGGATTGTTAGTTGTGTTATTTATCATTTCAATCGATATTCAAACAATTAAAAGATTCTATATTCCAATGTATGTGATTTCAAACTTATTGTTGGTTTTGGTTCTGTTTTTAGGAGTTGGTGATGAATGGGGTGCTAGAAGTTGGTTCAAATTTGGTCCTATAAACTTTCAGCCATCCGAAATAACTAAAATTGTGTTGGTAATTTCTCTTGCAAAAATAATTGAAAATAATAAAAACACTTTAAATAACCCTAAGACACTTTTAAAAGTTTTGATATTTGCTTTTACTCCAGTATTATTGATTCTAAAACAACCTGATGCTGGTACCGCAATGGTTTATACTTTTATAATTATAGTGATGTTATTTAGTGCTGGCATAGATTGGAAATATATTTTAGGCGCATTTATTCTTGGAATAATCAGTATACCATTTGTATATTTTAGGTTAGACCAATTTCAAAGAGACAGGATTTTGAATTTTTTACATCCAGAAAGGGATTTGTCTAATACTGGTTGGCAAGCACTTCAAGGGAAAATAGCAATAGGTTCCGGTAAAATTACCGGAGAGGGCTTCTTACAGGGAGTACAAAGTCAATACAATTTCATTCCGGAAAAACAAACAGACTTTATTTTTGCTGTTTTAGTAGAAGAATTTGGATTGATAGGAGGAATTTTACTAATCGGTTTATATGGATTTATGCTATACAGATGTGTTATTATAGCACAAAATTCAGATAATTTGTATTCAAAATTATTAACAATGGGTTTTTCAGCAATGTTTTTATTTCATATTTTTGAAAACATAGGCATGACTATTGGAGTTATGCCAATCACTGGAATCCCACTACCATTTTTCAGTTATGGTGGTACTTTTCAAATAATAAACTTAATTTCAATAGGATTAATTATATCCTCATCGATACAAAAAGACCCTTTAAATTTTATTTAGGAGGAATTATGAATAAAATAGAAAGTTTCAAAATAAATCACTTAGAATTACTTCCTGGAATCTATGTTTCAAGGAAGGACTATTTAGATAACAATGTTTTAACAACATTTGATTTAAGAATGACAGCGCCTAATAGAGAACCTGTAATGAATACCGCAGAAGTTCACGCTATAGAGCATTTAGGTGCAACTTTTTTAAGAAACAAATTAGAAAACGAAGTAATATATTTTGGACCTATGGGATGTAGAACTGGATTTTATTTGATTTTATTAGGTGATAAAAAATCAGAAGATATTGTGGATTTAATAAAGGAAGTATTTTTATTTATAAAAAACTTTGAAGGAGTTATTCCTGGGCAATCTGCAAAAGATTGTGGAAATTATTCTGATATGAATTTGAATATGGCAAAATATTACGCTAGTAAATATCTTAAAGTTTTAAACTCAATTACAAAACAAAACTTAATTTACCCAGAATAGCAAAAACACAATTTAGTACGAACTAAATTGTGTTTTTATTTTTATCTTCTTTCTTTAAATATGTTGTTTGAAGTTCTGATATTTTTTTGTCTCTCATTTTTTCTATATAATGTTTTCGACACAATGGTTGATAAGTTTCACTTGCTCCCAATTGAATTCTATTCTTGTCATCTGAAATACGATAACTAACCCATGCATCATTACCACAAATAGCGCATACAGCATGGTGTTTTTCTAAATAGTCACAGATTGGTAATAGTTCTTTTACTAATTGAAATGGCTTAGCCTCATAATCCATATCCAATCCAGCAACAATAATTGTATATCCATTTTCTAAAAGAAAGTTGATATTGTCTGTAAATATTTTTGGTTTAGAATTTATAAATTGTACTTCATCAATTGCAATGACATTTACATCATGTGTTTTTGTATATTCTACTATTTCTTCTATCCCATCCACATTTATAGCTTCCATTTCGTTTTTATCGTGAGTGACGACTTTTTCTTTTGAATATCTAGAATCCATTTTCGGTTTAAATACCGCAACTTTGTATTTGGCAATCCTAAATCTATTTACCTCTTTCCAAAGACTTGATGTCTTTCCAGAAAACATAGAACCAGTGTGAACAATTAATTTTCCTTTATATTGATGCATATTATTGATACCTGTAAATTTCGATAGAATTTATCACTACATCTTCTACTGGTCTATCCATATTATCTGTTCTAACTTCTGCGATTTTATCTACGATTTCCATACCATTCAAAACTTGTCCAAAAACGGAGTGTTTTCCATCTAACCAGAAGCAACCTCCATTTTCTTTATAATATGATTTTTGTTCGTCATCTAATTCACAGTTGTCCAAATACTTTAAATAATCATTTTTAATTTTTGTATTTTGTACTATAAAAAATTGAGAGCCATTAGTGTTAGGTCCTGAATTTGCCATGGACAACGCTCCTCTAATATTTTTTAGTTTATCGGAAAATTCATCGCCGAATGATTTATTCCAAATACTATTTCCTCCATATCCACTACCCAATGGATCTCCCCCTTGAATCATAAAGTCTTTAATTACTCTATGAAAAACAGTATTATCGTAATATCCATTCTTAGCATGAGTTACAAAATTTTCAACACATTTAGTAGCTTCTTGCTCGAATAAACACACTTCAATATCTCCAAAATTTGTTGTAATTTTTGCAATTAATTGATTCTTTTTTGGTATATCTGTTTGATACATATTTCCTCCATAAATAATTAAACTGCTTTTACAAGCAGTTTAATTTTTAATATTTGAAGAGAAGTAATATCCTTCTCCCCATTTTGTTCTTATAATCAAAGATTCATTATCCTTAATCTTTTCTCTTAGTCTTTTTATATGGACATCAACAGTTCTTATGTGAGCTGAAGCATCATCCCATAATTTAGTAGCTAATTCTTTTCTAGATAACACTTTATCTTTATTGACAACCAAAGCATACAATAATTCAAATTCTCTACCTGTTAACTCTATATTGTCACCATTTCTTGTAACTCTTCTAGTTATTAAATTAAATTGGAATCCACCTACTTCAAGTATATTGCTGTCGCTTTTATCCTCATTTAATTTGGATGTCGTTCTTCTTAGTACAGCTCTAATCCTTGCCTTTAATTCCAACATATTGAATGGATATACCACATAGTCATCTGCTCCATATTCTAGGGCTAATATCTTTTTCATATCATCAGATTCGTCACTTACAAATATTGTTGGAATAGAATATAATTTGCTTATTTCCTTTTTAAAATCCAGTCCTGTTCCATCTGAAAAATTCATATCACAAAGCAAAAAGTCAAAATAACTTTTTTTAAGTTTTTCAAGTGCATCTTGTATGTTAGAACATTCTGATACTTCATAGTTTTCGTCACTAGAAAAATTCAAAATTATCTCATCTTTATAAACACTAGATGGAAACACTAATAATATTCTTAATTTCATAAAGTCGTCTAAATTACTTCAATAAAATGTTCTGTTTTCGCTTTCACTTTTCCTATTATATTACCTACTTGACCTTGTTTGTGTAGCTTTTCTACAAGTTTATTAGCTTCATCTTCTGATAATGAAATCAACAAACCACCAGATGTTTGAGGGTCAAATACCAAATCATCCATAAAACTTGGAATATTTTTGCTGATTTTTACATCATTTCTTATAAAGTTTCTGTTATCATAAGCTCCCTTTGGAACCAATCCTAAATTGATAAATTCTTCCACTCCATCAAATATAGGTAACTTCTTAGTATCAATTTCTATTGTTAAATTTGAACCTTTAGCCATTTCTAATGCATGACCACACAAACCAAAGCCTGTAACATCTGTTGCAGCATGAACATCCAATCCTTCGCAAGCTTCCTTAGCGTATTTGTTCAAAGTAGTCATTGATTTTATAGCCTCATCAAATAATTTTTTATTTTCAAGTCCACCCTTTATAGCTGTATTTATAATACCAACGCCTATTTTTTTAGTCAATACTAAAACATCGCCTTTTTGAGCTGTCGAATTTGCCCAAACTTTACTTGGATGATTAATTCCTGTAACGGATAATCCATATTTTGGTTCATCATCTTGTATTGTATGTCCACCAACAAGTAAACATCCGGCTTCTTTTGCTTTGTCAGCTCCACCTTTAAGAATTTCAACTAGAACATCTTGATTCATACAATCTGAAAAACAAACAATGTTTAACGCTAAAAGTGGATCTGAACCCATAGCATATAAATCACTTAATGAATTAGTTGCAGCTATTTGACCAAATGTATAAGGGTCATTTACTATTGGCGTGAAGAAATCCAATGATTGAATGATACACAAATCATCTCTTACTTTGTATACAGCACAATCATCGCTAGTGTCCAATCCAACTATTAAGTTGTCATCATTTACCTTTTCCAAATGGCTCAATACTTCTGCCAATTTCCCTGGTCCAATCTTTGCTGCACATCCCGCAGTTTGTGTGAACTCTGTTAATTTTACGTCTTCTGGTTTGATTGTTTTGTACTTTTTGTCTAACATTTTATCTCCTTTAATCTACTGTTATTAAATTTTTTAATGATTCAAAAGTTTTATCACCAATACCATCAACATTTTTGATTTCTTCAATAGATTTGAATTGGTTTTTTTCTCTGAAATCAATAATTTTTTTTGCTTTAGATGGTCCAATTCCTGGCAAAGTTTCTAGCTTTGCACTATCAGCCGTATTAATATTTACTAATTCATTTGAACTATTCGTTTTTACATCAACGTTATTGACATTATTATTTGAAATACTAACATCTTTAACTTCTTTTTCAGATGGAATATGTATTTTCATCTCATCCTTTAATTTCATTGCAAGATTAACACTTTTTGTGTCAGCTTCTTTAGTTAATCCTCCAGCCATTTGAATAATATCTTTTAATCTGTCATCCTTTTTAAACGAATAAACACCTGGTTTGTTAACGCAACCATCTATATGACACATTTTAACAGAATCATCTTCCTTTTTATCAGTTGAATTTGATTCATTTTTGGTAGTTTCGAATGAATTATTATCTTCAATTTTATCAATCTGATGGTTGTCCAAATTGTCACTACTTGATTTAAAAAATCCGATTGCGGCCAAAATTACTATTGCAACTGCAACAAAAATTTTTTCTTTCGAAAATTTAAAATTCATATTGCGCCTCTTTAATCTATATATTATATGATATCACACTTATTATTATTTCGTCCAATAAAAAAAGCTATTAACATATGCTAATAGCTTATTTTTATTAATTTAATATTCTTCTAGCCGTTACAAAAGTATCTGAATAGTAATTTGAATCTATGTCTGAAATAATAACACCAGTAGCAGGTGTAGAAGCATGAATCATTTTGCCATTTCCAACATAAATTCCAACATGCGAAATACTACCTGAACCATTTGTACTGAAGAACAAAAGGTCTCCTTGCTTTAAATTATCCTTGCTGACTGGATATCCATTATTTGATTGTGCAGCAGAATTTCTATACAAAGAAACTCCACAAACCTTATTATATAAGTAACTGGTTAATCCAGAACAATCAAAACCTACTCCAGGTTGTGCTGAACCCCATACGTATTTTTCTCCTAAATAATTATACGCAGCTTGTGCAATCGCACTACCTGAACCTGATTCGTTTGTTCTTTGAACTCTTGTTTTTGGAAGATTACTATAAATATTTTGACTGTCTGACGATTTATTATCATTCGTTACAACTTCATTATCTTGTACAAATTTTGAAGAAATAAATTTTCCATCTGAAAGTTTTATCCAATGTTTATTTTTAAGTCCAGTAATTTTTGAACCTTTTTCTAGTACTGAAACAACATTTGAATCCATACTATCTTTATCTCTAACATTTACCGATTCTGAAATATATCCTGTATACTTTGAACCCTCAAATTTATTCGAATCAACTTTTTTAGAAGAACTTAAATCATTTTTTAAGTTCACCTTTCTTGTGGATTCAATTTTTTTTGTGTCTGAATCTATTTTCTTGTTTGATAAATAGTTAATACTTACATAACCAACTTTTCCATTGTTTGTAGTCTTAAACCATCCATCTTCAATTACTCCACTGATTTTTGTGTTCTTTTGCAAAACACTAGATTTTCTAGAATTGATAGATTTATCACTTCTTAAATATACCGGTGACTTAACCCACATATCTATTTGCTTAGCTTTTTTTGCTGATTTAGAGGCCTCAGCAGGTTCTGTTTTATCATTTTTGTCTAATTTTTTATTTGATAAATAATCTTTGCTAATATAGGCTTCTTTATTTTTATACTGTATTTTAGCCCATTCATTATTATCATTATCCTTAATAACAACCTTGCTATCTTTAGGTAAAACTCCTATTACTTCAGAATTTTTATCCGCTTTCTCTCTTACAAATAAGTCTCCAGTAGTTGATTTGGTAATATTAGAATAAATTTTTTCTTCTTCACTATCTTTATCTCTTGAAAGAGTTAATGCGGCAACTTCGGCCTTTTCTGCTTTCAAGACTTTCTTTTCACTGTGATTTAATTGTGATTTAACATCAATTTTTTTTGATTCATTATTTAAGTCAGTTTTAGCTAATCTATTTACAGTTGTTTTCTTAACGACATTTTTGTGCTCTATTTTTTTGTCATTATTTCTTTCAGTATTATTAGAATTATTTGCTGCAGCTAATGTTGTAGTGTTATTTAAATTTGAAACATACGCTCTTTTGTTATTAGATTTATTAGAATCGTTTAACACATTTCTTACTTGAGCATTTCTAATTTCATTAAGAGCTTTTTCTTTGTTTTGATTTTCAAATTTTTTAGATAAATTTTTTTCAGTCTTAAGGGCAGTAGAATATTTATGTGTATTTGAACCTTTCACTACATTTGTCTTATGTGCAGTTAAAGTTGTAGAACTCATGTATGGCGATACAAAAGTTCCTACCGCTATGACTGAAGCTAATCCTATAGATAAGCCAAGTCCTTTCTTGTTCATATAAACTTCCTCCTAATACATCTTAAATTTATATTAAAAGAATTACAAAAATATGTCAAGAAAAAACAACAAAAAAGTTACAAATCGGTTTCAAAAAAGTAATAATTGTAACATTTTTGTCATAATTTCATTTTTTATCTCACAATAAAAAAAATACTATGAATTTTTTTAAAATTCATAGTATTTTTAAAAAATCTGTTATCCACTATTATTTTTTAGATTTCCATCAATTCTGTCTCTTTGTCAGAAACAATTTTATCTACTTCTTTAGTCAACTTATCAGTTAAATTTTGTATTTCTTCTAATATTGAATGCAAATCATCTTCTGAAATTTCAGAATTCTTTTCCATTTTTTTAGCATCATCAACGCAATCTCTTCTTATTGCTCTAATTGTGATTTTTGATTTTTCGCCGTATTCCTTAACAACTTTAGTCAATTCTTTTCTTCTGTCTTCAGTTAATTGAGGAAACGGTAATCTAATAATATTTCCATCATTTGAAGGAGTTATGCCTAAGTTAGAACCTAGGATTTCTTTTTCAATATCCTTCATTATTGACTTGTCCCAAGGTTGAATAGTAAGCAATCTTGCTTCAGGAGCTGAAATTGTTGCTACTTGTTTTAATGGCGTTAAAGTTCCATAATAACTTACCATTATATTATCCAAAATACTAGGATTAGCTCTTCCTGCTCTAACCGTCTTTAATTCTTCCCTTAACGCATGTAATGTTTTATCAGCTTTTTCTTGCATATCTTTTAATAATTGTTTACTCATTCTTATCCCCCTCTACGATTGTTCCGATATTTTCTCCATGAGAAACTCTAATTATGTTATTCGGGTCATCTATACCGAATACTACTAATCGCATATTATTTTCCATACATAACGAAGTTGCTGTCGCATCCATTATGCCTAACCCTTTATTTAAAATATCAATATATGTTAGTTTATCAAATTTAACAGCTTTTTTATTCATATTTGGATCTGAATCATATATACCATCAGTTCCTCTTTTTCCAGCTAGAATAACATCTGCATTAATTTCAACGGCTCTTAATGCAGCGGTAGTATCAGTTGAAAAATAAGGCAGACCAGTTCCTGCTGCAAATATGACAATTCTACCTTTTTCTATGTGCCTTATCGCTCTTCTTCTGATATATGGTTCAGCTACTTGCTTCATATCGATAGCTGTTTGCACTCTAGTTTGAATCCCCTTGGATTCTAATGATGCTTGCAATCTTAAAGCATTTATTGTTGTTCCTAACATACCCATTGAATCCGAAGTAGCTCTGTCAATTTTTGAGGAACGACCCCTCCAAAAATTTCCACCACCAACAACAATTGCAATTTCCAATCCCTCAGAATGAACTTCTTTTATAGAATCACAAATACTTTCTATAATGTCGTCATCTAAACCATGTCCCTTGTCGCCGCTAAGTGCTTCGCCACTCAATTTCAATAAAACTCTTTTATATTTTAAATTCAAAGTTGCCTCCTATAGATAATAAGGTTTTCTTTAATTAATCATACCAAATTAATATTTTAAAATCAATACAAAATATGTATAAGAAAAAAGCTGCAATTAGAAAATTGCAGCAAAATTTTATTTTCCCATTTGTTTTTTTACTTCTTCAGCGAAATCTTCGTTCTTCTTTTCTAATCCTTCTCCAACTTCAAATCTAGAAAATCTACGAATTTTAATGTTTTCACCAATCTTAGCAATTAAATCTGTTAGTAATTGTTCAACTGTTTTACTTGGGTCCTTGATGAAAGGTTGTTCTAACAAGCATATTTGTGAATAAAATTTATTTATTCTTCCTTCAACTTTCTTTTCAGCAATCATTCTAGCCTTATCTTCTGGAACTTTTTTGCCTTCATTTTCATTTAATGCTTGATGAACCAAAACTTCTTTTTCTTTTTCTACTTCTTCAGCAGGAACTTCTTCACGACTAACATATTTAGGATTAGATGCAACAACTTGCATAGCTACGTCTTTTGCAAAGTTTTTAAATTCTTCATTTTTAGCTACAAAGTCTGTTTCTGAATTTACTTCAACTATAGCTGCAATTTTTCCACCATGAATATATGTTTCAACTAAACCTTCTGAAGCTAATCTTCCAGCTTTTTTTTCTGCTCCAGCAAGTCCCTTTTCTCTTAAAAGGTCAATTGCTTTGTCAATATTTCCATCTGCTTCTGATAGAACTTTTTTGCAGTCCATCATTCCCGCACCAGTTTTTTCTCTTAATTCTTTTACCATACTAGCAGTAATTTGTGCCATTTTATAACCTCCAATTAAAATAAAAAGCGACCGTCAAACATTTATTTAATTTTCAGTTTAACTGTCGCTTAAACATTATTATTCTTCGTCTGAACTATCTTCAGAATTTTCAACAAATTCTTTCAAATCTTCTTCTGATACTGATTCTTCTATTTCAATTTCATCTGTTTCTTCTTCAGTTTCAGAATAAACTTCTTCTGAATCTTCACGACCTTGATTTGCTTCAATAACAGCATCTGCGATTGTTGATGTCAAAAGTTTTACGGCTCTAATTGCGTCATCATTTCCAGGAATGGCTATATCCAATTCATCTGGGTCACAATTAGTGTCAACTATACCAACAACAGGAATGCCCAATATTTTTGCTTCGTGAACAGCGATATATTCTTTTTTAGGATCAACTACAAAAAGAACGCCTGGCATTTTATTCATTTTTTGAATACCGCCTAAATTCTTTTCCAGTTTTTCTCTTTCTCTTTCTAATTGACTTACTTCTTTTTTAGGTAAAAGATCGAAAGTTCCATCTTCTTCCATTTCATATAATTTGTGAAGTCTGTTAATTCTAGTTTTGATAGTTTTGTAGTTTGTTAACATACCACCTAACCATCTTTGGCTTACAAAATGTTGTCCACATCTTTTTGCTTCTGTTTCTATAGCTTCTTGTGCTTGTTTTTTTGTTCCTACAAATAGAACTTCTCCACCATCAGCAACTATGTCTCTAACAAAATTATAAGCGTCATCAATTTGTTTAACAGTTTTTTGTAAATCTATAATATAGATTCCATTTCTTTCTGTAAATATAAATTTTGACATTTTTGGGTTCCATCTTCTTGTTTGATGTCCAAAGTGAACCCCAGCTTCTAGCAATGATTTCATTGATACTACTGACATACTTTTTTACCTCCGTTTATTTCCTCCAATTGAATCACTTACAAATACGACAATTAAGCAACTGCATTTGTATCATCAATTGTGTGTTTTACTTAAAGAGTATATCATACATATTTTTATTTTTCAAGCTTTTTATAGTCACAATTTTCATTTGAACAAAGAGTTGATTCTCCCCTTCTGTTTTTTCTGTGAACAACTAGACTTCCACATTTCGGGCAAACTTCTCCTGTCGGTTTATCCCACAACGCAAAATCACAATTCGGATAATTTTCACATCCGTAAAAAACTTTACCTCTTTTTGATACTTTTTCAATTATTCTTGAGCCACATTTCGGACACTTTACCTTAGTATCTTTAACGATAGTTTCTGTGTATTTACAATCTGGAAAAGAACTGCATCCTATAAACTTACCGTTTCTTCCATGTTTTATTACCAATTCATTTCCACATTCTGGGCATTTTCTTCCAATTGGTTCATCTTTTACTTTAAATTTATCTTGCCCATTTTTTGCTTTTTGGAGGTCGTCATTGAAATTATTATAGAAATCACGTATGACTTTTTTCCATTCCACATCTTTTTCGGCAATATTATCCAATTCTTCTTCCATTTCAGCAGTAAATTTTTCATTTATAATTGAATCAAAATATTTTATTACAAATTCGCAGACTTTTTCACCAATTTCTGTAGTGTAAAATTTCTTTTCTTTTAATTCAACATAATTTCTAGCTAATAAACTACTTATAATTGATGCGTAAGTACTTGGTCGTCCAATTCCATCCTCTTCTAATGTTTTAACTAAACTTGCTTCTGTATATCTTGGTTTTGGTTTCGTAAAATGTTGTTTTTTATCAATGTTATTTGATGTTATTATTTCTTTAACTTTTAACTCTGGAAATTCACTGTCTTTTGTATTGAGAGAGTAGACTCTTGTAAATCCGTCAAACAAAACTACATTACCACTAGATTTAAAAATATAATCATTATTAGAAAGCTCAATTGATGTAGAAAGATATTTAGCATCTTTCATTTGGCTTGCAATAGTTCTTTCCCAAATCAATTTGTATAATTTATATTGGTCATCTGTTAAATATCTCTTTATTTCATTTGGTATTCTTTTTACTGATGAAGGCCTTATACCTTCATGTGCATCTTGCGAGCCTTTTTTCTTTTTTGAATAATCGTATCCTTTAGTTAGATATTCTTTGCCATACAATTCGTTGATAATTTCTAGACAATCGCCAATGCAGACTTTTGATATTCTTGTTGAGTCAGTTCTCATATAAGTAATAAGACCAACGGAGCCTTCACTTCCGATATTAATTCCTTCGTACAGTTGTTGTGCAACTCTCATTGTTTTTGCTGTTTGAAAATATAATTTTTTGTATGCTTCTTGTTGCAAAGTTGATGTAGTAAAAGGCGCATATGGTTTTCTGGATTTTTTTTGTTGTTTAATGGAATCTACTACAAACTCTTTTCCCAAATCATTTAATATTTTATCAGCTTCTGCTTCGGTTTTTATTTCAATTTTATTAGAGGTATCTTTTTTTTGATAATAGAGTTCACTATCAAATTCTAAATTGTCCTTTAAAAATTGTGCATGAATTGTCCAGTATTCTTCGGGAATAAAATTTTTAATTTCTTCTTCTCGTTCGCAAATAAGTCTTAATGCTACTGACTGAACTCTTCCCGCACTTAAACCTGATTTCACCTTTTTCCATAGTAATGGAGATATGCTGTAACCCACAATTCTGTCAAGAACTCTTCTTGCTTGTTGCGCATCAACCAATTTTAAATCTACAGCCTCAGGTTTCTTTATCGCCAATTTTACAGAGTCTTTTGTTATTTCCTGAAATTTAACTCTGTTTTTTTCTTTTGGATCAATTCCTAACAGATAGCACAAATGCCACGAAATAGCTTCTCCTTCTCTATCAGGGTCGGTAGCTAAAAATATTTTTTGAGAATTTTTGTAGTCTTTTTTTAATTCATTTATAACTTTTGCTTTACCCCTTACATTAATGTATTCTGGTTCAAAATCGTTCTCAATATCTACTCCAATTTTGCTTTTAGGTAAGTCTCGTAAGTGACCAATAGTAGCCACGACTTTGTATCCAGAACCTAACATTTTTTGTATTGTTTTAGCTTTAGTTGGAGATTCTACTACAACTAGCTTTTTATTTGCCATTAAAAATCTATCCTTTCTGATTGCCTTTTAACTTTGCTCTTAATTCGCTTATTGATTCCATTGAAATCTGTTGTTTGTCGATGTCTAATTTTTTTACTATATCATTTAGCTGATTCTCATTTTTGACCTCTATTTCTAGATAAGGATAAGGATAAAATTCTCTCTCCCACCTGTCAAAATCCAATCTAGCTCCTAGAAATTCAAAAGATATTCGTTCTTTCTTCGAAGAAGATTGTTTGTCAAGATTAACAAAATTTAATATATTTTTCAAATTATCCTCATTATCAAATTCAATCGTGTACTCATCATAGTGTCTAACGCTACAATCTTTAATTCTTTTTTTATAAGTCAAATATTTTTTTTGAATATTATTTAAAATATCCCTTGTTATTCTAATCCTAAGATAATCGCCTTGGCTTATCAAATCAAATTTATTTGATTCTATCAATATGTTTTCTTGAAACTCATGAGATATTTTTTTTGCACCTAATGATATAGCTTTATCGAGTAATCCCTCAAAATCATCTGTAAAAACCTTACATTCTAATTCTTTTTCCATATTATTTCCTTATTAGTTTGGCTTTAAAATTAATATAATCAGACGACACGCAATGCACATTAATGCCGTCAATCAATCCTTCCACAATATTAATGTGTCCATACCCATGAAGATGACCATATACTAAATCTGTTACATTGTATTCTTTCAAACATTTAAACAATTCGTTTGGCTTTTTATTTATATCAAAGGGTGGATAGTGAAGCATCATAATGATTTTCTTATCATTTTTAACACTATCCAGGCTCATTTTGACTCTCAATATTTCTCTTTCAAAAATTTTGGCGTCTTTTTCAGTAGCTTCTTTGTTTGAAGGATCCAGCCAGCCTCTTGAACCACATATGTTCAAGTCTGTAAACTCGATACTATCATTCTGAATAAAACTTATAGATTTTAAATCTAGTTTTCTAAGCTTTGATATTCCACCCCACCAATAATCATGGTTACCTCTTGTTAAAATTTTTTGAGCTGGCATTTCGTCAATCCTTTTTAAATCTATATAAGCCTCATCCATCTGCATGGCCCATGTTATATCTCCGGGAATTAATAGAATATCGTCATTATTTAATTTTGATAAGTTATCAAATATCTTTTCTTCATAATTTTTCCAATTATTGCCGAAAATATCCATTGATTTTGCTTTTGTATAGTCGAGATGTAAATCTCCTAATGCGTATATCATAATTACTTTAGCTCTATTTTTTTATATATTATATCTAATTCTTTTAATAATTGTTCATCTCTATTCTGACAAGAAAACAAAATTATCTGGTTGTTGTATGAAATTTTGAACAATAAGTCAAGGCACTTTTTATATCTTTCATCATCTAATTGCACAAGACAATCATCCAATATCATCATATAGTCAAGCCCCATTAATTCTTCTAATACACTTATCCTTATAAATATGGATAACAAATCAAATGTACCTGAACTCAAATATTTCTCATCGTAAAATTTTATTCCATCATATATATTTACTTTTAAATTTTCATCTATTCTAAATCTGTCTTTTAAGCTAGTTGAATATGTCATTAAATCTGAAACTCTCTTGTTGATTCTTGGAATAAAATTTTTGTGTAATTTATTGATGCTATTATTGATTAAATTCATTGCTATTTCAATGGATTTTATCTCATTTTCAAGCTTTGAAATATTTTCTTTTATATCAAAAAGCTGTTCTTCTTTTTCCAATAGAGATGTTACAGAACGTTCTAAGCTTTTTGTTTTCTCAAATAACTTTGCATTTTCCTCAATTGATTCATTTATTTCTTGTTCAAGAACATTAGAATCTTTGATGTCATTTTCATTTAACTTTATATCTTTACCCTGTAAATCATCAGCAAGAATACTAAAATCATATTCTGAAGAAATTTTCTTGAGCTGTTCATCTTTGTCAGCAATTCTTTGAGCCAATTGGTCATACTGAAGCTTTTTTATCCTGTAATTATCTACATCAATTTTTTTTAATTTTTTTGAAGAATTTAAGATATCATTTATTCTACTTTTTGAAATTTCATCTTTTTGTAATATTGAATCTAGTTCATCATCTATATCATTTAACTTCATTTCTACACTTTTTAAATATTTTAAACTATTCTCAATATTTTCATTATTCCCAAAATCTTTTACAACCTCTGAATAATCTTTGTAGCTTATATTAGTTATTTTCCCAATCTTTTGAATTATTTTATTAACTTGCCTATTAGATGACAATTTCTTCAAATTAAAATAAGTAAAAATCAAAGCGAAGAAAACCACAAAAGTAATAGGAGCGATAATAACACTCGTCAAGCCACTTTCAAAAAACAAACCCAAACCTAACAAAACACAAAAAAACAAAGATATAATGAGAAACTTTATCTTTTTGTTTTGTAATTTATCAGATTTTTTATTAATATTTTCAATTTCTGAGATATAATCTCTAATTGTTTCGTAATTATTAAATTTAGCCTTTAATTGATAATAATCTTTACTTATTAATTTTTTTTGTTTTGATAATTCGTTAAATGAATTTTTATTAGAATTTAATATTCTATTTTGCTTATCCAAATCATTTATTGATTTTTCATCAATCTCATTTATATATTTTAAATTGGATAATTCATCAAGTAAATTAGCTTTATCTTTTAAAACTTGCATTTTGTAGTTTTTCGCATCTTCAATTCTTTGCAAATTCTTTTTTTTGTTTATTTGGGATAGTTTTTCCTTATTATCCAATAACTGTTCATGATGTAATTTTGCTTCATTTAATTTTTCTAGATTCTTCTCATATTCTTTTTTGTCATCGTAAATTGACTTGATATCCGCCTCCAGCTCAGTTTTTTTCTGATATAAACTTCCAAGCGGTTTAGTTTTTGATTGCTGAGTCCCTATATTTGATTTCAACTTCTCAAGATTTAATAATGCTTTTTTGAATGAAATTGATTCATCATCATTGTTAGTTGAATTTAAAAGCATATCAACAATTGAGTTGACGTTATTGCTTTGATAATTAAATTCGCTTAAATTAGAAAACTCAGTCGACTTAAAAATATCAAGTGGCATTTTAAAAAAATACTCTCCAGGAAAAGATAAGTTATCCTCATTGTATCCATCTAGTAATGTTTCCTTTTTCCCTGTAGTCTCATTGAATATGTTGAAATATTTTTCCTTAAAATTTCTATAAACTACATAATTCTTTCCATCTTCCTCAACTAAAATACTTCCCTCATAATTTTCGCTGTTCCATGGTCTGTATTTTTCAAAATCATCACTATAAACAGTTCTCTTTAAATAAGGTTTTACAAATCCATAAAAAACACCTTCTATAAACTTTGATATGGTTGTTTTTCCAGATTCATTTAATCCGTATACCAAATTAAACTTATCATCAAATTTTATTGTATAATTGTTAAACTTGCCAAATGATATTAAATCTAATCTAATTAACTTCATAAATTATTCTCCAACAAAGCATTAATTCCTAATTTAATCGCCCTTTTAATTATTGGGTCATCTTCATCTAGTTTTTTGGATTCTTCAATAAAATATCCCAAAACATTATTCCTGTTAAATTCATAAATTTTGTCAATGTCTAAATTAGACTCAGTTAAATCTACGATTTCAATGTATTCACAGTATTTTTTTAGACTTTCTTGTAATGAATCAATGTCCAAATCAAAACCTTCTTTAAGATGTCCTTTTAGGTTAATACGAATATAATTTTTTTTATTATCCAACAATACAGATGATAGACTATTTATCAAATCATAATAGTTAAAATCTCCATCTATCAAAAAATCAAACTCATCAAAATACGAACAAGAACAATCCAAAAAATCTATTACTAATTTATTATCCTCAATACTTCCAATTACAGCTCCGTGTGTTCCTTTTTCTTTAAAACTCAAAGGTTCAATAGAGCCTGGATAAACAAATTTTTCGTTAAAAATAGTAGGTTTGTGAATGTGACCCAATGCAACATAGTCAAATCCAAGTTTGTTGACTTCGTCTTCGTTAAAAAACATATATCTATTATTTTCGTTTAATAAGTCTGAGTGAATCATCAAAATATTTGTCTTCATTTTGTCGAGTGCAATATTATTGAAAATATCCAGATAGTCATAGTTATGTTTATTGTAACTTATGCCATAGACATCGACATTTTCAAATTCAATCTTTTCAAGTGAATCTTTTTTGAATATATTTAAATTACTACTCAAATCAACCATATCCCATAAATTTTCTTTATATATAGGGTCATGATTGCCTCCTATTATACAAATTTGGGAATTGGTTCTTGAAAATAAATCAACTAGTCTATTCATATCCGAAATATTAAAATTTTCAATATTAAAAATATCTCCACTCAAAAAAATAAAGTCCACTCTTTTTTTAATACTAAAATCAATCAAATTTTCAACAGCAGTCCAAATTCTTTGTCTTCTTAATTTTGACATAGATTGTGGAATTGAGGATTTTTCGAATTGCATCCCCAAATGAAAATCTGCTGAATGTATAAACCTCAAAATTTAACCTACTTTTCAGAATCGATTTGCTTCAATTCATCTTCAATTAAAGCGTGTAGGACTCTAAGCTCATCTTCAGTAAAAGTTAGACCTTTACTCATTCTAGTGTGGTCAGGATTCCATTCTCTTATATCATACTTTGCATCATAATCTGACCATTTTACAATATTCAATTCTTTATTCCAATTATTTGCCTTTGTTGATAATACACCAATTCTTTCTACAATTTCAAATTTTAAATCTGCCATAATATCCTCCATTTTTATAAATATATTATAGCATTATTTTAAAATATGCAAATATAAGTTTTTGTGTTAGAATAAAATTGAGGTGGAATTTATGAAAAAACAAAAAATTGCGCAAATAGTTGCTTTAATTTTGGCAGCGATGATGGTTGCTCCATTTATTATGAATTTAATAATGAATATGAAATAAAATGAAAATAATCTGTCTCTTATACACATCCCGAGCCCACGAGACCGTTATTCTAATCTCGTAT
>NZ_CAMXVC010000004.1 GCF_947252345.1 uncultured Finegoldia sp. | reverse complement strand
TAGAATAACGGTCTCGTGGGCTCGGAGATGTGTATAAGAGACAGATCTATATCAATATTTTTTATCTTTCCATCAACTTTTAGATAATTAGTATCAGAAGCGAAATAACTTATTTTTTTAAGTCCATATTTATTAATAAAATAATTTTTATTTTCCTTATTGTATCCCACTAAATTATTCAATATACTAGGATTTACATTGATTTCCAACGTACTTATTTTTTTATTATTCAATGAAAAATCTATGATTTTTCTGTACAAATGGTCTTCAACTAATTGTCTGTAATTAGGATGAATTGCCCCAGCTACGACATCTTCACCCTCTTTTATATTATCAGTATTTAATAATCCCAGTCTTATGACTGGTATATTTGCATTTATAAATTTAAGATAAATTTTAGAAGTTTTGTTTATAGATTGCGTTAATTTTTCTGGTTCATATAGACCCTGTTTAGTGTATTGTTCTAACACAGTTTTTTTTATGACAAGAGTCGGATATATCCTCACAAAATCAGGACTAAGTTTTATTAGTTCATCGGCTGTATATAAATCATCTTCCAAACTAGATTGATACAAACCAGTCATCATTTGAAGCCCCAAATCAAATCCATAATCTTTTATTAACTTTGCTGATTTTTTTACGCATTCGCTGTCATGACATCTTTGATTACTGTATAAAACACTATCTACCATTGATTGTACTCCAAGTTCAATAGTTTCAACATTGTATTTTTTTAGTGTATCCAAGATGTGCTCGCTAATATAATCAGGTCTTGTTGATAACCTTATAGATTTTACTACATCTTTTTCTATAAATTCATTAGCTATTTTAAGATAATCTAACATAGCAGTTTCTTCAATTCCTGTAAACGAACCTCCATAAAAAGCTATTTGAACATTGTTTTTACTGTTAGTCGGAAAATTATTAAGTTGGCCTTGGATCTCTTTTCGAACTTGTTCTTTTCTAACAATGTCTACGTAATTTGTTATCTTCCTTTGATTACAAAAAATGCAATCATGAGGACAACCTAAATGGGGAATAAAGAGCGATACTATATATTTTTTTTTACTCATTTACAACCCTTAGTCTAATCAACGCATTCTTAGCTGCATCTTGTTCGGCATGCTTTTTTGATGAACCAACTCCAGAACCTATAACAAGATTGCCTTCAAAAACATCAACATAAAACTTTTTATCGTGGTCAGGGCCTTCTTCTTTTGTAATTTTATACTTTAATTTATCTCTTGATTTTTTTTGATTAATTTCTTGAAGCATCGTCTTATAATCAATGAAACTTGATTTTGTCTCTATTTCAGCTATGAATAGACTTTTAAATTTATTTTCTACAATTTTAAACGCCGATTCATAACCAGAATCCAAATAAATTGCGCCAAAAACAGACTCAAAAGTATCTGCTAGTACACTAGACTTATCACCGCCTCCTGACAAATATTCTCCATGGCCCATTAGCAAGTATTTGCCTAAATCTAAGTATCTAGCCATATTTGAGAATGATTTTTCACAAACCATTTGACTTCTTATTTTTGTCATTTGACCTTCTCTGAAATTTTTTTTGCTTTTATACAAAAAATCGCTAACAATTAAATCTAATACGGAATCTCCTAAAAATTCTAGCCTTTCATTAGAAATATCTTTGTATAATTTATTCTCGTTTCCATATGAACTATGAAAAAAAGCCAGGTTTAGCAGATTAATATCTGCAAACCTGTAATCTAATTTTTTTTCAAGCTCATGTAGCAATTCAATTCTAGAATTATCCACTATTTATTTCCTCGTACTCTTTCTATTTCATCTACTACATCTTTGACATTTTTCAATTCTGATAATTTTTCATCGTCAAACTCAAGACCAAATTCATCTTCCATATCCATAACAATTTCTAAAAGTCTAACAGAATCTGCATTTAAATCTTCAAAAAACCTTGTGGTTTCATCTATATCATCTCTGTTAAATTCTTTTTTCAAAACGTTGACTACCATAGTATAAATATCTTTATTCATTTGACAACTCCTCTTTCAATTTATTCGTTACATCTTCCTCAATAAACTTTATTAAAGTTAGTAAGCCTGACTTTATTGCTTCTCTATTAGAAGAACCGTGCGCTTTAAATACTGGTTTTTTTGTACCCAAAAACGGAGCAGAACCAATGCTATTATAATCAATTCCAGAACTCAACGATTTAAACATAGGAATTAGTGTAGCAGCAGTTTTATCATCCAATTTTGACAACTTGTTTTTGGCTATTGTTTTTATAAATTCAATTGTGCCTTCAATTGATTTTAATAATATATTTCCCGAAAATCCATCTGTGACCACTACATCATAATCTCCATTTAGAACATCTCTAGCTTCAATATTGCCTTTAAAATATGGGAATTTAGATAATCTTTCATAAGTTTGTGTTCGCAAAGAATCACCTTTATGAGCTTCTGTTCCTATATTTAAAAGACCAACCTTGCAATCTTCTTTAGCTAAAATATTTTTTGCATATACATATCCCATCTTTGCAAATTGCTCAAGTAACTCAGCATTAACGTCAACATTAGCCCCAACATCCAACACAACTACATTTCCCTTTAAAGTCGGAAGTATGACCATAAGACAAGGTCGTTGAACATTGTCAAGTCTTTTTGTTATTAAAGTAGCTCCTGTTAACAACGCCCCAGTAGAGCCTGTAGATAATAAGCCATCATAATCTTCATTTAGTAAATCAAAACATTTTCTCATGCTCGAGTTTTTTTTCGTTCTAATTTCCTTTGTAGGAGATTCATTATTGTCAATTATTTCTGTAGCATTTACAAAATTTATTCTATTATTTAGTTTTCCATTCAAAATTTTTTTATTTTCTTCTTCGTTTCCAACAATAGTTAATTCAAAATCTTTCAATTCTAAAGCCATCAAAGCTCCTTCTATTAATTCTGAAGCACCTTTGTCAGAACCTAGAGTATCTAATAATATTTTCATATTTCACCTCTTATTTATTTTATCACAATATAGATTATTAATGAATTAAACAAATAAAAAAGTCGCTTAATGAAAATTAAACGACTCTCTCTTTTAGTTTTGTTCTGAGTTATCTACAACTTCTTTTCCGTCGTAATACCCACACTCTTTACATACTCTGTGAGGTAATTTAGGAGAACCACAATTAGAACATGTAGTTATAGTAACTCTTGGTAGTTTATACGAAGAAGCTCTTCTTTTATCTCTTCTAGTCTTAGAAGTTTTTCTCTTTGGTACTGCCATGCTACACCTCCTTAAGGACATAATCCTTAAAATTTATACAAACAACGTAGTTAATTATAATATAATAATGTTCAGTTGTCAATAAAAATATTATTATTTTGCTAAGTTCAAAGTATCTCTAGCAATCATTAATTCTTCGTTTGTTGGAACAACATATACTTTTACTTTTGAATCGTCAGAAGAAATCAAAGCCTCTTCACGAGTGTTGTTCTTTTCAAGGTCTAATTTAACACCTAATTCTTCAAAAGTGTCTAAAATATCTTTTCTCATTGATGAAGAGTTTTCTCCAATACCACCAGCGAAACAAATTGCATCTACGTGTCCCAATTCAGCCATATATCCACCTACATATCTCTTAACTCTTTCAATGAACATATCTAAAGCTAATTGTGCTCTTTCATTTCCTTTTTTAGCTTCTTCTTCTAAATCTCTAAAGTCAGAACTAATTCCTGATACCCCTAATACTCCAGATTTTTTATTTAAAATTTGATTCATTTCATCTGCTGAATATCCTTTTTCATTCATTAGGAATGTCATAACTGTAGGGTCAATATCACCACTTCTAGTTCCCATTAAAAGTCCTTCTAACGGAGTAAGTCCCATTGTTGTATCATAGCATTTACCATGTTTAACGGCAGCAATTGAAGAGCCATTTCCTAAATGTACTGTGATTATGTTGATGTCGTCTTTTCCTAATAATTGTTGTGTTCTCAATGTAATATATCTGTGGCTTGTTCCATGGAATCCAAATTTTCTTAATCTGTAATCTTCATAGTATTCGTAAGGAATTGCATACATATAAGTTTTAGCAGGCATTGTTTGGTGGAAAGCAGTATCGAATACAGCGATATTCTTCTTTCCAGGAGCTAATTTTTCACAAGCTTCAATTCCCATTAAATTTGCTGGATTGTGAAGAGGTCCAAATTTTATAAATTCTCTAACTTTATCCTTAACCTTATCATCAATTACACAAGATTCAGTTAATTTATCTCCACCATGAAGTACCCTATGACCTATTGCAGAAACTTCATCTAAGCTCTTAATAACACCGTATTTGTCATCTAATAATGCTTTGAACACGTGATTAATAGCCTCTGTGTGGTCTTTCATAGGTTCTTCAACTACTAATTTTTCATCATTAACTTTGTGAGTTAATTTTGAACCATCAATACCTATTCTTTCTACTAATCCTTTACACAATACACTTTCATCAGTCATATCAAATAATTGATATTTTAACGAAGAACTACCACAATTAATTACTAATACTTTCATCTTTTCCTCCTATTTTTACCTAATTTACTTTCTTGACCATGCATCAGTCTAATTATATTTCCCTTATGTTTAAATAAAGATATTGCTCCAACTAAAACATAAATAAGCCCAATCCATATATCATTTTTCATGTAAATAAGTCCATATACAATAGCTAATACGCAAGCTAAAATGCTTCCAACTGAAACATATTTCGTCACAATAACAGCTATTAAAAACATCATAAATAAAATTAAAGTTTGTAAAGGTTGTGCGAACATAAGTACGCCGAATGAAGTCGCAATACCTTTTCCGCCTTTAAAATTATATATTACTGGCAATATGTGTCCCATAACACATAAAAACCCACATACTAGTATACCTAAATTGCCGAAAAATTTAAAGCCTAAATATGAACATATTATTCCTTTAAAAAAATCAATAAAAAAAGTAAATAATCCGATTTTTTTTCCATATACTCTTAATGCGTTTGTTGCTCCAGCATTTCCGCTTCCCAAATTTCTTATATCTTGTTTGTATACTAACTTTGAGATAGCTATTGAGCCACTAATATTACCAATAAAGTAACAAATAACGCCTAATAGAACTAATAATAACTTATCCACTATTTTCCCCTAGTTTTAAATTCAAATTGCAATGGAACACCTTCGAAGCTAAAATTTTCTCTCAATTGATTTTCAAGATATCTTTGATAAGAAAAATGCATTAAATCATTTCTGTTTATGAACACAAGAAACTTAGGTGGTCTTGCTTCGATTTGGGTAATGTAAAATATCTTTAACCTGACACCCTTATCCGAAGGTGGCGGATTTAATAATACAGCTTTCGATATAACATCATTCAATACGCCGGTACTTATTCTCATTGAATAATTATTGTCTAGTTTTTCAATTTCAGTAAACAATGTATCTATTCTCTTGTTTTCTTTTACGCTGATAAAAACAATAGGAACATACAACACAAAACCCAATTTAGATCTGATATCTTTTTTAAATTCATTCATTGTATTTGTGTTTTTTTCGATTAAATCCCATTTATTGACGAGAATAATCATTCCTTTGCCTTGGTCATGAGCATACCCTAAGATTTTAGTGTCTTGTTCGCTAACACCTTCTTTAGCATCAATCATCAATACGCAAATATCAGATCGGTCAATGGCCGATAAAGTTCTAACAACAGAGTATCTTTCAACTTCAGAATCAATTTTCTTCTTTTTTCTTAGACCTGCTGTATCTATAAAAATATATTCATTTCCTTTGTAATTTATTTTTGAATCTATAGCATCTCTCGTTGTTCCAGCAATATCCGTTACAATCATTCTTTCCTCGTTTAATAAACTATTTATCAACGAACTTTTACCTACATTCGGCTTGCCAATAAGACATACTTTTGTAATATCTTCTTCTGATTCTGTGTCAGATTTATCATCAAACTTCGAAACAACGGATTCTAATAAATCCCCAAGCCCCATTGAATTTGTAGCACTAATTGGGAAGATTTCATAAAAACCCAAGTTATAAAAATCATATATATTCTCTTTTTGTTTTATGTGATCTATTTTATTAACAACTAATATAACAGGTTTTCTTGTTCTTCTTAGCATATCGGCAACTTCCATATCAATTGGAGTAATACCTTGTTTTCCGTCAACCATGAATAAAATAACATCCGCTGTTTCAATTGCAAGTTCTGTTTGTTTTTTTATGTTTTTAGTTATTATTTCGTCACTTTTAGGCTCAAGACCTCCAGTATCTACTACTGTAAAGTATTTATTTTGCCACTCTGCTTCCATATATAATCTATCTCTAGTAACACCAGGGTCATCCTGTGTTATGGCAATTCTTTTTCGAATTAATTTGTTAAATAATGTAGATTTGCCAACGTTAGCTCTACCCACGATGCAAACAACTGGTTTTGCCATTTTATCACCTCATTTCTTTATAAATGATACCATAAACTATGTAAAATATACAATATGTATGTAAAAAAAGCTAATACTAACCAAATATTCGGTTGGTATTAGCTTAAATTTTTATTTATAAATTGGGAACTTACGCATTAATTCTACAACATCTTTTTTAATTTCTTCTACTGGTCTACGTTGTTTTAGTGCGTCTAGCATTAATTCAGCAACTTTAGAAGCTTCTTGTTCCTTCAATCCTCTAGTAGTAATTGCTGGCGTTCCAATTCTTATACCGCTAGTAACAAAAGGTGTTTCAGGGTCATTAGGAATAGTGTTTTTATTTGTCGTAATATTCACTTCACTCAACACAGATTCAGCTTGCTTACCTGTCATTGAGAAGCTTCTGCAATCTATTAATAGTAAATGATTGTCGGTACCACCAGAAACTAATGTGACACCATTGTCAAGAAATACTTTTTCCATAGCTTTTGCGTTTTTCAAAATTTGATGAGTGTACTCGGTAAATTCTGGTTGTAAAGCTTCTTTGAAACAAACAGCTTTTGCTGCTATTATATGTTCTAATGGTCCCCCCTGAAATCCTGGAAATACCGATTTGTCTAATAGTTTTTTGTGTTCTTCTTTGCAAAGGATTGCACCGCCTCTAGGACCTCTCAATGTTTTGTGAGTTGTTGTTGTGACAAAATCAGCATATGGAACAGGACTTGGATGGTCTCCAGTAGCTACCAAACCAGCGATATGTGCCATGTCAACCATTAAGTAAGCGCCAACTTCGTCAGCTATTTCTCTGAATTTTTTGAAATCTATTATTCTAGGATAGGCTGAAGCACCTGCTACAATTAGTTTTGGTTTGTGTTCTAGTGCTATTTGTCTAACGTTTTCATAATCAATCCTTCCAGTCTCAGGATCAACGCCATAATCCACAAAGTTAAAGTACTTACCAGACATATTAACAGATGAACCATGAGTTAAGTGTCCTCCTTCTGTAAGTCTCATTCCTAGTACTGTATCTCCTGGATTAAGAACCGCTATATATACAGCAATATTGGCGTTAGCTCCACAATGAGGTTGAACATTTGCATGATCAGCATTGAACAATTTTTTCATTCTATCAATAGCTAATTGTTCAATTTTATCAACGTTTTCACAACCACCGTAATATCTCTTGCCAGGATAACCTTCGGCGTATTTATTCGTCAACTCAGTTCCCATTGTTTCTAAGACAGCCTTTGAAACAAAATTTTCAGATGCGATCAATTCTATATGATCTTCTTGCCTAGTTATTTCGTCATTTAAATAACCAAATACCTCTGAATCAAAATTCTCTAAATTTTGTCTACAATTATTCATACAAACCTCCATTTATTTTTGTGATGTGCACTAAATCACTATCAACAAATTTTTTATCTATAATTTTTACAATTAGATAACCAATTAATAATCCTAGTAATCCAAAGCAGAAAGAAATAAATTCATAATTGCCAAAACGATTTTCTAGTAACGCATATGAGGAAATTAAACTTACCAAAAAGAAGGATAACGGAACTAAATATAATAACGCAGTGTATTTTACCATTGATTTGTCATCTCCTGAAATTTCAACACTATCTCCTACTTTTGCATTTACATAGTTTGAACACACGATTACTTGCGTCTTATGTTCACAACCAGAACACTTGCTGCAACCTTCTCCTCCACAAGCGCCTTTTCTTGTAATCAAAACAGATGCTTTATTTTTGTTAGTTTTAATAACCATACCTTCTTTTGCCAAAATTAATACCTCAATTCATTTATTACATAAGATGCTATCATCAAACCTACACATGATGGCACGAAGCTTATACTTGCTGGTGCATTTCTTCCATTTGATGAAACAACTGTTCCTGATCTTTTTTCATCAGACCATATACATGTCAATTTATCGATATTTCTATTCTTTAACTCTTTCCTCATAACTCTTGCCATCGGACAAGTATGTGTTTTTTTGATATCAGTTATTCTAAATAGAAACGGATTTAATTTTGAACCTGCACCCATAGAGCTAATTAATTTAATATCGTTTTTATAACAGTACTCTGCTAAATCTAATTTAGCAGTAATTAAATCAATTGCATCTATAACATAATTATAATCTTTAAGTTTGAATAAATCAACACTTTTTTTGTCAAACTTTTCCTTAAACTTAATTACTTTGCAGTCTCTATTAATTTTGTTAATTCTTTTTTCAAATTCATCAACTTTGTAATTTCCCACAGTATCTTGTAGTGCAATAATTTGTCTATTTATGTTCGTAATGTCAATAATGTCATAATCGACTATACCTATCGTTCCCACTCCACATCTTGCCAAAGCTTCTATGGCAAAACCACCAACTCCTCCGCAACCAATTACGATTACTTTGGAGTTGATGATTTTTTCAAGCTCTGTTTCTCCTAGTAAGAGTTTTGTTCGTTCAAATCTTTTATCCATATCAGTCTAATTTAATGTGAATTTCTTTTAATTGTTTTTCATCTACTTGAGTAGGTGCACCAGTCAATAAATCTGTAGCAGATTGTGTCTTAGGGAAAGCTATAACGTCTTTTATGTTGTCAGTACCAACCAACAACATCATCAATCTATCCATTCCATAAGCTAATCCACCATGAGGAGGCGTTCCATAATTAAATGCTTCGACAAAAAATCCAAATTTATTTTCGATATCCTCCTCTGTCAATTCTAATGCTTCAAACATCTTTTTTTGCAAATCAGAGTTGTTAATTCTAATAGAACCTCCTCCGATTTCATCGCCATTGCATACAATATCATAAGCCTTTGCTCTGACTTTTTCTTTGTCAGTTAACAAATATTGAATGTCTTCTTCGTTCGGCATAGTGAATGGATGGTGCATTGCAACAAACCTATTTTCTTCTTCATCGTATTCAAATAAAGGAAAATCAACAATCCATACAAATTCAAATTTATTGTCATCTGCTAAGTCCAAATCTCTAGCTATTTTATTACGCAAAGCACTTAAACCATTGAATACTGTAGAATTTTTGTCTGCTAAAATAAATATTAACGCATTTTCTTCTACTTTTGTAAACTCAATAATTGAGTTCATTTCTTCATCAGTCAAGAATTTTTTTATTGATGATTGAATTTCTCCATCGTGAACTCTAATCCAGCTTAATCCTTTTGCTCCATATTCCTTGACAAATTTTTCTAATTTATCTATTTTCTTACGCGAAAAATCTTTTTCGTAATTTCCTATATTAATACAACGGACACTTTTATTTTTTTCGTTACAACTAGAAAATACTTGGAAGTCAGAATTTTTTACCAAATCAGTTATGTTTTTAAGTTCGAAACCAAATCTCAAATCAGGCTTATCACAACCGTATTTTTCCATTGCTTCTTGGTAAGTCATTCTTTTTATAGGAGTTTCAATATCAATATTTCTAATTTCTTTAAAGATTTTTTTTATCAAACCCTCATTTAATTTCATTACATCTTCTTGGTCAACAAAGCTCATTTCCATATCAACTTGTGTGAACTCTGGTTGTCTATTTGCTCTCAAATCTTCATCTCTGAAACATTTTACTATTTGGTAATACCTGTCCATACCACTAATCATCAAAAGTTGTTTCATCAATTGAGGGGATTGAGGAAGTGCGTAAAAACTGTGTTCGTTTACTCTACTAGCTACCAAGTAGTCTCTTGCTCCTTCTGGAGTTGGTTTTCCTAAAAATGGTGTTTCAATCTCATAGAATCCATTTTCGTCTAAATATTCACGAATCAATCTATTTGTTTTCGCTCTTAATTTAAGATTTTTTTGTAAATTTGGTTTTCTTAAATCAAGATATCTGTATTTCAACCTTACTTGTTCTTGTGCATTATCATCATCTTTAATATAAATTGGTGGAACATTTGCTGTATCTAAGACAATTAATTCATTTGCTATTACTTCAATTTCCCCAGTTTCTAAATTGCTATTTTTTGATTCTCTTTCGTTTACAATACCTTTAACGCAAAGTACGTATTCACTTTTAACATTTTTTGCTTTTTCAAAAATTTCCTTGTTTTCATCTTTAATCGCTATTTGAGTTATTCCAGTATTGTCCCTCAAGTCAATAAAGATTAATGAGCCTAAATTCCTAGACTTTTGGACCCATCCCATTAAAATTACTTCTTTTCCATTATCTTTTAACCTCAAATCGCCACACATATGTGTACGTCGAAGATTTCCCATACTACTCATAAATACCTCCTAAAATAAAAAACTCCTCCCTCTGATAAGGGACGAGTTGAATCGCGGTACCACCCTAATTAGGTAAACCTCACTTTAAATTATAACGCTATTAAGCGGAATTAACGACTCAAAAATGTCTGCAATTACTATGAATAATAAGTTACACCAAGCCTTATCTCTCTTTAAATCAATCATAATGCTCTCTTTTTATCACTGTCTTTATATCAAAATTATAGTCAAAAACTCATGAATTGTCAAACTATCTCTTTTTTCTTCTATTTTTGTAAAAATTTATAATATCGTTTAATTCATCTACTTTCATTGTAAAAATACAAATAGTATAAGATATGCAAGCTGCTGCTATTGAAAACATTAAAGATATATTGTTATTAAATTTTATACTACTAAATTTGAATGTAAAATACGATAATATCCCCATTATAAGAGAGGCAATTAGCATTTTGAAAATATTCCTGAAAGAGTTTTTAGTAGTTTTAAAATCGCCAATCTTTTTGTAAAGACGAACAGTAATCATCAATGCTCCTATTAATGATGACATACTGGTAGCAACTGCCAATCCAATTAAACCAAATATCTTAGATAATAATAAATTCCCGATTATGTTCATTGCAACCATTATTACAGAGTTTATTGTAGGCGTTTTTGTGTCATTCATAGCATAAAAGGATTTAGATAAAATGTCTCTGATTGCAGTACCAATTATTCCAAGTGAATAAAAAAACATACACGTTGCTGTTGATGTAACATCTTTCATAGTGAAAGCTCCTCTGAAAAAAAGCATTTTTGTAATTGGAAAGCAGAGTACTAATAGACCTATTGTAGCGGGAATCACTAAAATACAAATCATTGACATTGATTTCATTATGCTTTCTTTCATTTTGACTAAATTATTTTCGATAAAATTGCGGGATAATTCCGGATAAATTATTACCGATATATTTGCTATAACTATTCCCGTTACAAATTCAATTAATCGTGAAGCGTAATTTAATATCGGAATACCATTTGTGCTAACCGTTGACGCTATTGATTTGTCAACCATTACATTTATTTGATTGACCGAAACTCCTAATATAATTGGAATAGAAAGTAAGACAATCATTTTTATGTTTTTATCAGAAAAATCCAATACTTTATAGTATTTGAATTTTTTTCTTTTAGCTATGAAGTAATAAGGAACATACTGAAGTGCATTTCCTAACAACAATCCAACCCCGACAATCATATTATCGTCATATTTTTTAGAGATAATAAGAGCCAAGATTATAAAGAAATTCATTATAAAACCTTGTAAATTTTGAACTACAAAATGATTATTGGCATTGAGATACCCTTTAAATACGCAGGCGATAATTGATGGAATCATCGAAAATAGAGTCAGCCTCATAAACTTTATTGTCAATTCTCTAGTATAACCAGTAAATCCAGGAGCAAATATTTTTACTACAGTAGGTGTGAAAATTTCTAGTACAATTATCAAAGAAATAATTATAATAGTGACTATATTGTTGATATTAGATGTGAAGATATCACCTTGTTTTCTTCCATTGTCATGAACTATCTTATTGTATAAAGGTATGAAAGACGTTGATATTCCCGCCGAAAATAAACTGATTATGGTTATTGGAAGTATTTGCGAGACCAAAAAAGCATTAGCTACCGCACCATCTGTCGGAAAAAAATAAGCCAATGTAGTTTCTCTTACCAATCCCAACATTTTCGATATAAGCGTTATAATCATTAATATTATTGCAGTTTTTTTCATTTTAAGCTCCTATTATATTTTAAAAAATCTCTTCATTGTGATATTATTTATATAATAGATAATAACACAGCTCTAATCATAATTAAAGGTGATAAAAATGAATGTAAATTTATTGGTAAAAAATTTGGACAAATTAATTGATAATTCAAAAATCAATGTATTAAATGACATTGACAATATATCATTAAATTCTGTTTCTGATAACAGAAATGCATTATCCATAATTGAGTCAAAAAATACCATTACTTATCCAAAAAATTCTAATATATTAATAATTGGCAAAGAAAATGATGAACTGGAAATAGAAGATTGCAATGTTTTGTACACAAAATGTGATGATGTTTTTTTTGTATATGAGAAAGTAAATAAGTTTTTACAAGAAAATTTAAATTTTTACAGCAAACTATACTCGATTATAGCAAATAAAGAAGCTGTTAATAATCTTCTACTTGCAATTAAAGATTATTTCGATATAAATGTTTGTTTGCTGAACTCAAACAAAAAATTATTGCTTAATACCTTTGATTTTTCTACTATCAAAAAAATCTATCCTTTAGAAGTAAAGAAGAAAAGCTTAAGTAAGCTTTATGGATATTTGGCAGTTGAAACAATTGAAGATGAATACGAGTATGAATTTAAAAAGATTACAAAAATAATCTCGACTTACATTTACAATAACGTAAATGGCTTAATAAATTCAAAAGAAGACATATACAGCACAATTAAAAATTTGATTTCTGGGAATATAACTGATAAGGATGAGGAAAATATTGAAAACATAGGATGGAAAACCGATGATAATTATGACATCAATGTTATAAAAATCGAGGGCGGACTTTTTAAATATCAAGATATGTTCTCTCACGGAAATAGATTTGTTCTCGATTATCCAATGTATATGTACTCGGTGTTAAACGATGGATATTTAATTTTATTGACAAATAATAAAGTAAAGGATGTTTCATCGGTAAAATCCAATCTAAACTTTTTTACTGAAAAATATGGATTAAAAAATTTAAAGTTGTCCCTTAAAAATAACTTATTTAACTTGAAAAACGCATTTATTTTAGCTAGAAAAATATTGGAAAATGATATAAAAATAACTGATGATTTATATGAAAACTGTAGCAAACTAATTTATGATTTAACCTGCTTAGACCCTGAAGTTGAAATATTAGTTCCTGAATTTATTTATAAGTTAAAATACGACGACATAAATAATGCCACCGACCTACTTCGTACTTTGTATTTCTATTTAGTCGAAGAACGTTCATTAATTAAGGCATCACAAAGGTTAAACGTACACAGAAATTCAATAGTTTATAGAATTAATAAAATCAACGAGCTTGTCGATATAAATTTAGATTGTTACAAAGCTCGAAAAAACATCATAAGTGCTCTCGAAATAATGGACAGATTAGACAATACTCTAAAAATAACAGAAGAAGACTATTAATAGCCTTCTTCTATTTTTTTTAATAATTGCATTGACATATTAAAAATATCTTCATCAACATCATCATATGATACCAACGTCGACAAAGTGTCTTTTGCGTTTTCAATTCTATTTGCATTTAATTCAATAACAGCTTTGTTGTATAATAAAATTTCATTGTCTTTGTGAATTTTTAATCCTCTATTCAAAACTTGAATTGATTTTTCAAAATCATAAGAATTAAAGTAAACAACAGACATATCATTATACAAATCTACATTATCAAATCCTGATTTTTCTGCTCTATCGAAGTACTCTAATGCTTTATCTGATTGATTCAAATTCATAAAACATTTACCCATCAAGTAAATAATCCTTGGAGTTTTTTCCAAATTTTCAAATATATCTAAAGCTTTATTTGGTTGAGAATTAATTAATGTGATAGCAAAATCCAAATCCCTAAGTGGCCTAATTTTATTCATCAATCGCTCAACTTCATTGAGTACAATTCCCACTTTTTTGTCATCGTAATTAATGCTATCAGATGCCATTTTATATGTGTTTTTTAGATAATCAAATGCTTTTATATAATTTTGATTTAACAATTCAAGATTTGCTAATTCAATATAATTTAGAAAAAAATCCGGAAAATTTCTAATATTTTCGTTTAAAACCCTAAAAGCCTCCTGAACAAATACAGGAAAATTATATTCATCTTCAATAGCCATAAGTCTCAGGCAATATGCATAATAATAGGCATTATCTGCAATATCACATTTTAAAATGTCATTAGCTCTGAAATATACAACAGCTTCCGATGGGTTAGAAATTTTTTCAATTCCCATAGAAATAATTGATTTTTCAAGTTCTGGAATAATATTATACATAATATCTGTATAATTTACGCAGTATTTAAAAGTTCTATCATAAGCTATATTGTAAATCATTCCTTTAATAATTAAGTTTAAATCAAAATTATTTACAAAATCGTTGTTTTTTACTCCATCAACCAAATCATTTTTTAAAACAGGAAGAGGGACATCTTTATTAATATAATCATTTGATTCCAATAAATTCACATAAACTAATTCGTTCATAAACTTACTAAAATACTCATCAATTTTTTTACTCATTATTTTTCACCCGTTTCTAAAATTCTATACAAATTAGCTCTATATAACATAAATAAAGAAATAAGAATTAACAATATTCCAAATTTTAAAACCGAATTAATTTCATTTGACATCATAAGGTCTTCTACTAAATAATATTTGAAAATTATCTGATAAATAACCGCAAATATTATTATATTAGGAATATTCCACACGAAAAAGTTTTTAAACGTGAATTTCAATGCTGTAATCATAGACATATAAAATCTCTCATCTATCATATACAATGTTTCTATCAAAGGATTTAGTATGAATACACTAACAAATAGAGCAAAATCATTGTTTTTTATAAAATGGTATACCCCAAATAAAATTAGAGAATTAAACCCAATTTTAAGCATCAACTTCGGAATTGTAATTGGTTGTATGTGATAATTTTCTCGAGTGTGAACAGAAATGCTCAACATATTAAACAATATGCTCACCAAAAAAACAATCAAACATCCTATAATAATATTGGTGAAATTTTTATTCAATGATAGTCTAAAAAAAATATTATTTGAAATATTTAAAGATAATTTCATTACAATCATAGTTGCAAATATCAATGGAAAATATTTAATTGTGTGTATTGTTCTAAAAAAAGAAAATTTGATGATTTCAACAAATGATTTCATTTTTCTCCTTACATTCTGTTTGGTGCGTCTATTCCTAATAATTTCAATGATAATTTTAAACATTTATTCACACAATATGTCAAATATAACCTTTGATATTTTAATGAATCTTCAACTGTGTTAATCGGACAATTTGCATAAAATTTATTATATAATTTCGCTAATTCTACAGTATATCTTGTCAAGAAAGAAGGTTCGTATTTTTCAGTTGCATTTAATAAGACTTCTTTATATTTGGCAAGATGTTTTACTATATCTATTTCTGTGTCATCATTTAGCAAATCAAATTTGCTACCATCTTTTAAAACAAACTCTCCCTTATCTAAGATTGAGCAACTTCTAGCATAAGTATATTGAGTATAAGGTCCAGTTTCCCCATCAAAATTCAAAACTTGGTCCCAATCAAATGTATAGTCTTTGATTCTATTGTTGAATAAATCTTGGAATATAACAGCTCCTACTCCAACTTGTTTAGCAACCTCGTCCTTGTTTTCAAGATTAGGATTTCTCTCTTCTATTATAGATTTAGTTTTATCGATAGCTCTGTTTAAAACATCTTCCAAGAAAATAACTTTACCTTCTCTTGTTTTCATCGAACCATCTTTCATACTGACCATTCCAAATGATACATGGTCACAATCACTCCACCATTCAAATCCCATTTTTTTCAAAACAGCTCTAAGTTGTTCAAAATGAAGTTTTTGTTGGCTAGCAACTACATAAATATTTTTACAAAAATCATAAGTTTTTTTACGATACATCGCTGTAGCAATATCTCTCGTTATATATGTCGAAGAACCATTAGATTTTTTTATTAGAACAGGAGGTAAATTTTCATCATCTAAATTAATAATCATAGCCCCATCAGATTCTTTTAATAGGTTTTTATTTTCTATAACTTCTAGTGCATCACCAATAAATTGAGAGTGGAAGGATTCTCCGTTAAAATTATCAAATTCGACTCCAAGTAAATCATAAACCCTTTGAAATTCTTTTAATGAAATTTCTCTAAACCACGACCATAATTTCACTGCAGTTGGCTCTTTTTTCTCCAATTTATCGAACCAATCACGGGCTTCGTCCATGTATTTTTCATCTTCTTTTGCGATTTTGTTGTATTTTACGTAAAGATTTAATAATTCTTTTATCGGATTATTGTTTATTTTTTCTTCGTCTCCCCACTTCAAGTAAGCAGATATCATCATTCCAAATTGTGTTCCATAATCTCCGATATAATTTACACCTGTTGTTTTATATCCTTGATATTTCATAATATTTCTGATTGCATTTCCGATTACAGTTGAACGCAAATGTCCAATGTGAAATGGCTTTGCAATATTTGTGGAAGAAAAATCCAGAACAACATTTTTACCATTTCCGATATGACTACTTCCAAAATCATCTTTCACAGCATCTTTCAAAACACTTTCAACTAATTTTGAATTATTTACAAAAAAGTTAACATATGGTCCGGCATTCGCAATCTTTTTTATGTTGTCATTATTGTATTTTTTATTTGCAAGTTCTTCTGCAATTAAATTGGGCGATTTTCTAAATGTTTTTGCCAATTTAAAAACCGGAAATGCAAAATCACCCATAGAACTATTCGGTGGAATTTCAATTAAACTTATAATTTCACTTTCACTTAAACCCGTATCAAAACTCATTATAATTTTTTTTACTTCATCTTTAAAATTTATCATATTTTCCCCTTATTTTAAATAAATAAAAGTAGCTCCCATGCCACCTTCGTTATAAGCCGCATCTTCAATTTTTTTGATTCTTCTGTCGTTTCGTAAATATTCTCGTATACCTTTTCTTAACATACCAGTCCCTTTTCCGTGAATGATATTAACTTTTTTAAGCCCTACTATAACGCAATCATCAATATACTTATCCAATTCATAGATTGCTTCTTCAATATTTTTTCCTCTCAAATCAATTTCACTTTTGATATCTGAATTAGCTTTGTTCTTTATAATATTTTTAATGCTCTTTGAAGATTTTATCAATTCTTTTTCTTGAATTTTCTTCAAATTTTTTACATTCGCATTAATTTTCAATATTCCTACTTGAACTAGCAAATCTCCCTTTTTATCAGGTTCAGTTACAATTGTACCTTTTTGTTCAATACCAAGAATCTCAACTTCATCTCCAAGCTCAAAATTTTGTTTTTGATTAATCTCTTTTAAAAGCTTTTTATCGTTTATTTTTTTAATTTTTTTATTGAATTTATTTTCGACATCATTAGCGATGCTCCTAGCATCAGAGTCTTTTTCTAAAAATTTTAACTTATTAATAAGCTCTCTTGATTCTTCTTTTGCTTTTGAATAAATTTCATTCGCTTCTTCTTTTGCTTGTTCAATTATTCTTTCTTTCTCAAATTTTGTTTTTTCTAGTTCTCTTTCGTATCGTTCTCTTAATTTCAGTAAGTCTTCTTTTAATTCCAGTTGCCTATTCTTGTCTTCTTCAATTTGTTTTTTCTTGGATTCAATATCAGATAATACATCTTCAAAATCTTTGTCTTCTTCGGTGAGTATTTGTTTTGCATTATTTATTATATCATCGTCCAATCCAAGTCTTCTTGATATTTCAAAAGCATTTGATTTTCCTGGAATACCAATTGTCAATTTATAGGTAGGTGATAATGTGTTTATATCAAATTCCACAGAGCCATTTTTAACATATTGTTCAGTCAATGCGAATATTTTTAATTGAGAATAATGTGTTGTAGCAATAGTTCTTATAGACTTATTAAGAAAAATTCTTAAAATGGCAATAGCTAATGCAGCTCCTTCTGTTGGGTCTGTTCCAGCTCCTAACTCATCAAAAAGCACTAGCGAATTGAAAGTGATATTATTGACAATATGGACAATATTTTTCATATGTGCCGAAAAGGTTGACAATGATTGTTCTATGCTTTGTTCATCACCGATGTCCGTAAATATATTGTCGAAAATTGCAACTTCCGAATTTTCAGATACCGGAATTAAAATTCCAGACTGAGCCATCAAAGTTATCAGGCCAACTGTTTTTAATGTCACAGTCTTGCCTCCTGTATTCGGACCGGTAATAACCAAAGTATTGTAGTCATCGCCCAAATAAATACTAATTGGAACAACCTTTTTGGGGTCTAATAAAGGATGACGTGCATTTTTAAAATTAAAATAACCATTTGTATTTAATTTAGGATTTGTAGCATCTATTTCAATTGCATATTTTGCTTTTGCAAAAATAAAATCCAATTGAGATAAAATATCTTGGTCAATAAATATTGATTCTTTTACAGCGTAAACTCTATTCGAAATTTGTTTTAAAATATTAATAATCTCTTCTTGTTCTTCTGCCTCAAGCATTCTAAGCTCATTATTTAATTCAACAACTTCCATAGGTTCGATATAAACTGTCTGCCCAGAAGATGAATGGTCATGAACAATTCCTTTAAACGATGATTTATGAGAAGCCTTTACTGGAATGACATATCTATCATCTCTCATAGTCACAATATTTTCTTGTAGCGCTTGGTCGTTAGATGACAGTATGCTGTTTATTTTATCTTTTATGCTTTCAGTTTTTTGTCTTTTAGTCTGTCGTATCCTAAAAAGATTTCTACTTGCATTATCACTAATTTCATCTTCAGAAATTATAGCACTATTTATTGTACTAATGAGTTCTTGTTCCTCGACCAATGTGTAAATCATACCCATAATCATTGGATAATTTTCTTGATTTTCGTCAGATTCACTAGCATAATTTTTAATATCATGTACGCTACTTAAAATTTGAGCAATCTTGAGCAAAATCTCAGGAATAATATAACCGCCTTTAGAAACATGCATTATATTAGCTTTTACATTTATTATTTCATAAATTGGTGGATTTGAGAACTTATAAATCATACTCATAGCTTCATATGTTAAGTCCAGATTTTTTCTAATCTCATCTAAATCAACTAACGGTTTTAAATTATCGGCTAAACTTTTGCCTAATTTTGATTTACAAAGTTTTTCAATTTTCCCTATTATTTGATTGTATTCCAATGTTTTAAGTGTTTTTTTATCCATCTATAAAATTCCTTTTTTAAAATGAAACTCATTAGGTTTTCCAATTGCAGATTTATTCTTTCTAACAGAATACAAATCTAAATTTATTTTATCAGTATCTATTCTAATTTTATCACAAGAATAAATTAAAGAATATCCATTTTTTCTAATAACACGATATTTTGAAAAATCTCCAGTAATAAAGCAATCATTAAAACTACAATTTTGGCAATTTGTTGCATCACATTTTTTTATACTTGAAAAAGGGCAGTATACTGTAATCATATTAATTAAATTATCCTCTACAACTAATTCATATTTATATGGAGAATTGTCGATTATCTGTTTTATTTCTTTTTTGTTTAGTTCAACCGATAATGTTATAACATCAACGCCCAAATCATAAAGAACTTTACTTGTAAATGAATTAAATACATTCATTTGGTAATCACTCACTATATATTTTGCCTGTAATTTTTCAGCGATTACTAAATCTCCTAAATTATTTATTAATAATCTATTTACACTGTGTTCTCTACAATTTTTAATGAAATCTTTTGTTTTCGATTCATTCAAAAATCTAGGAACTTTAACAATAAAATTAGATGAAATTTTATCGCTGTATCCGTCAATTTCATTTTCAAAAACTGTTTTTATTTCTTTGTAAGAAGCCGTCCTTTTTGAAATCAATTCGTTTATTTGGTAAGATTCTATATTTTTTGATGCTCTTTTGTTGAAGTTTGAAATTGAATTTAAATAACTTTCTATAAAATCTCTTCTGATTTGATTGATCTGACTCTTTGACAGAAATAAACCATCATCTAATTCAACATTTAAACTTCTTATTTTAACAGGATAATTTCCAGTCTTTAGTAGTTGATTTATGACAAACGAATTATCAATTGGTTTGTTTTTAGCTGATTGAGCAATCGTATTTGTAGTGTATTTTACCTCGTTTACATAAATTTCTATTGGACTAGAACTCTTGCAAATAAATTTAACATTTAAATCTATCTGAACATTTTTTTCGGATTCCGATAATTCAACAATTTTTATATGACTAACCCTTTTAACCTCTGAATTAACAACAGCGTCATCAATATTTTCAAATGAAATGACGCTGTTTGTTCTATAGTCTTCTGTCATTGTAAGAGGGAATGTTTTTGTTCCATTAAATAAGATTAGTATATCTTTTTTAAAAACATCTTTTAGAAATTTGATTTGACCTTTTCTTATTATTTTGCCAACTACATTACCTTTAACTTGACTTTTTCGACCTAATTCCACATAATCTTTGCCTGAACAATTGTTGATCAAACCTTTTGTGAATCCTCTATTTTTTACCTCATCCAAGAAATAATCATTTTTATTATTGATTAACATTTCTCTATAAGATTTAACTACAGAATAAACATATTCTTTTGATTTCATCCTTCCTTCGATTTTAAGACTATCGCAGAATTTAGCAATTTCAGATATATTATCTATTGTGCACAAATCTTTCGGAGATAGATATGATAATTTTGAATTAATGGTCTTATTTTTCAATTCAATGGTATAATCTTTCCTACAAGGTTGAGCACACCTTCCTCTATTTGCACTTCTATCACCATTAAGAGAACTCATCAAACATTGCCCCGATTGACACACACATAATGAGCCATGAATGAAAACTTCAATCTCAATATCGCAGTTGTTTCTTATATTTTTTAATTCTTCAATATCTGTTTCACGAGCAAGTACAATTCTTTTAAATCCAATTCTCTTTGCTACAATAGCTCCATTTAAATTATTGATATTGATTTGAGTTGATGCGTGTAAATCCAAATCTGGAAAAAATTTATTGACAAGATATGCCAATCCTAAATCTTGAACAATCAACGCATCGATATCGATATTATATAATCTGTTTACATAATTTATAGCATTTTTTATTTCAGATTCTTTGATTAGAGTGTTCAATGTTACATATACTTTAACATTTCTAAGATGACAGTATTGCACAACCTTCTCTACATCTTCTACTGTAAAATTCTCTGCATAAGCTCTAGCTGAAAATTCTTTTGTTCCCAAATAAATAGCGTTACAGCCAGCACTAACGCTGGCTTTAACCATTTCCCAATTTCCACAAGGAGCTAAAATTTCATTAGTCAATTGTTTCATTCCTTTGGTAATCCATTAGGATATTTTCAATTTTATTTTTTTCGAATGCTAAATTATTGTAATCATCTTTTAATTTCTTATATTCTTTAGATACCGAGTCATTATCATTTTTATAGTATTCAATCTGATTTTTTAAATCTTCTATTGTAGAATTATTTTTTTCGATTTTTTTCGTTAATTCATTTATTTTTTTTTCGTAACTAGTTTTTAATTCAGAAATATAAACATTTGAATTGCTTTTAATATCATCAATTTCTTTATTTGATTTTTGTTTTAATTCTTCGACTTGTTTATTTATTTTCTTTAAATCAGATTCTTTAACTACAAGATTTTGATATAGTTTCTCACAATCGAGTTTTAATTTTTTGTAATCCTTAACTATCGGAGCATTTTCTTCTTTATATTGTCTAAACTCAGTTACTGTGTTTGCGTATGATTCTTCTAAATTCATAAGTGAAAGAATTGTTGCATTTAATGTTGTTAACTTAGGATTATTATTTTTGCAATCCGAAATATTTTTGTTGATTTTAGATACTATTTCATCAGTTTGTTCTTTAGTCTTATCAGTTACTATATTATAAGTCGTACCTTGAATTACAACTTGTAATTTGTTCATATGCCTTCCTACTTTCTTAATGTTGCATTGAATTTTTGTTCTAATGACATTAATATTTCTTCTTGTATCTTTTCTATTATCTTATCTTTTAATGTTTCATCTTTAGATTGATAAATTATCCTGTAAGCTAAACTCTTCTTATCATTTTCAACGTGTTCACCTTTGTATTCATCAAAAAGATATACTTTTTTTATAATTCCATTAGAATGCTTAATTATTTCTTTTTCAATTTCGATACTTTCCAAATCTCTATTAACCACAAGAGCTATATCACGTTCAATTGAAGGATATTTACTAATTGGTGTGTATATTTTTTTGAAATCCATAAATTTAATCAATTCTGTAAAATGAATTTCACCAACATAAACTCTATTGTCAAAATCATAATTTTCTGCAACTTCAAAACTAATTTCACCAAATGTGGCAACAATTTCATTGTTAATTACTACATCAGCACATCTTCCACTATGGTAAGTCTTATTATTTGTATTCTTTTTAATTATATAATCTTTTATACCGAGTTCATTAAATAAAGACAAAATCATAGCTCTAATATCGTAAAAATCATATTTGCCATACATTCCAATTGCTAATTTTTTGGTTTCCAATCTATCATCATTTTTCACGTGGAAAGTATTACCCAATTCATAAACACAAATATCTTCAATTTTATTTTTGTAGTTTTTAGATAGAATATCTAAAATATTTGGCAAAATTGTAGATCTCATTACTGAATAATCTTCTCCTAATGGATTGATAAGTTTAATTAACTCATCATCATTCATATGAACTATAGCCTTTTTATATGACTTAGGACTTATAAAAGAATACGAAAGAACTTCATATGTGTTCATTGAATACATTGCTTTTTTGCAATGGTCAATAGCAATTCGTTCCTGACTTTTAATACCTCTTTTCAGCTTTCCTATTAAAGGTTTGGCTCCTATTTTTTCAAATCCATAAATTCTACCTACTTCTTCTATTAAATCTTGATATATTCCAACATCTTGTCTATGGAATGGTACTTTTACAGTTATCTTTTCTTCATCATCATAAATTATTTTGAATTCCAATAACTGCAAAATATTTTTAATTTCTTCATTTGAAATTTCAGAACCCAATAACTCATTACATTTTTTGTATGACAAAGTGACATCTTCTAATTTTTCTTCTTTTGTTACTATATCAAAAGAATTATTGATTACAGTAGATTCAGAGATGTCTTCAATTAATTTGCAAACCCTCAAAGAAGCTAAATCGCATAATTGTTGGCTTACGCCTTTCTCAAATCTTGTAGAAGCATCCGTCCTCAATTGTAATCTTCTTGAAGATAATCTGATTGTATCACTATCAAAACTAGCCGCTTCAATTAAAACATTCTTAGTTTCTTTTGTTATCTCAGAATCCAATCCTCCCATAATTCCAGCAATTCCAAGAGTGTTTTTGCCATCACAAATTATTATATCATTTGATAATTCTCTTTCCACTGAATCAATAGCTGTAAATTTTTCTTTTCCAGATTCTTTTACAATGATTTTCTTATCTGAAATTTTATCCAAATCATAAGCGTGAATAGGTTGACCAGTTTCTAGCATTACAAAATTAGTTACATCAACAATATTGTTAATAGGTCTAATTCCTGATTGTATAAGTCTGTTCTTAAGCCATTGTGGGCTATCAGTTATTTCTACATTTTTGATTACTCGTGCCACATATCTACTACATTTTTCTGTTTGTATATCAATTTCGGAAATATAATTTTTTACATCATCTTCAAATTTGTTTATATCTATTGATGGATACTTTATTTTTTTTCCAAATGATGCAGCATATTCTCTTGCCATACCCAACACTGATAAGCAATCTGGTCTATTAGGGGTTATCTCAAATTCGATAATAGGTTCGTCAATCTCCAATGCCTTAATAACGGATTCTCCAACTTTATTTTCAGACAATACGGCTATCCCTTCTTTTGAGTTTTTGTCAACTACAGATGTCTCAAATCCCATTTCTTCAAAGCTTGTAAGCATTCCTGGACTGACAACACCTTTTAGGTCAACTTCTTTCAAAACAATACCTCTAGGAAGTGTCGCACCTACTTTTGCGTAGCAAACATACTGACCTTCTTTTATGTTTTTCGCTCCAGTTACTACATTTGCTTCTCCATCTCCTGTATCTAATGTTACAATAGATAATTTGTCAGCATTTGGGTGTTTTTCAATTTTATTTATTTTTGCGACAATTAATTTGTCATTCAAATTTTCGCTTTTGTCAATTACAGATTCGACGTGACTTCCTGTCTCTGAAAGTCTATCAGTGATTACTTTTATAGATTCGTCTACATCTACATAGTCTTTTAACCAATTAATAGGTAATAACATATTTCCTCCTAGAACTGTTCCAAAAATCTCTTATCATTATCGTACAATAATCTAATATTATCAATTTTATGCTTAACCATCGTTATTCTATCAACGCCCATTCCAAAAGCAAATCCAGTGTATACTTCTGGGTCAATTCCACAATTGCGCAAAACATTTGGGTGTACCATTCCGCAACCTAAAAGTTCCATGCTCCAACCAGTGTTGTTACAGCTTAGGCATCCTTTACCTTTGCAATCAAAACAAGTAACATCCACTTCCATAGATGGCTCAGTAAATGGAAAGTAATGTGGTCTAAATCTCGTTTGAATTTCTTCTCCAAATAAATTTTTAATAAAAATATTAATCGTATCCATTAAGTTAGCCATAGTAACATTTTTATCAACTACAAGACCTTCAATTTGATGAAACATCGGTGAATGCGTGTCATCTACATCATCAAATCTGAATGTTCTTCCCGCAGAAACCATTCTTATTGGAGGTTTTTGTGTTTTCATAGTTCTTATTTGTACGCTTGATGTGTGTGGCCTTAAAACTGTTTTGTCATCTAAATAAAATGTGTCTGATAACGACCTCGATGGGTGATATTTCGGAGAGTTCAATAAATCAAATGTATTTTCAACTGTGTCGATTTCAGGACCATCTACAATATCAAATCCCATTGTTTGAAATAAATTTTCAAGCTGAATTATTGTTTCGTTTAATGGGTGTTTATGAGATACTTCTCTCATACCTCTATTTGCCGTTACATCAATTTCTTCTTCTTTTAATTTAAATTTCTTTTTTTCAGATTTTAATTGTTCAAGTTTTTCAGATAGTGACTCTTCAATTTTAGAACGCACTTCATTTGCTAATTGACCAATTATTGGTCTTTCTTCTTTTGACAAATTACCCATATTTCTAAGTAGTAATGTCAAATCACCTTTTTTACCAAGAATTTTTACTCTAATCTCGTCTAATAATTTTAAATCACTTGCTTGTTCTATTAAGCCCAAGCTTTTTTCTTTAATTTTTAAAATTTCTTTTTTCATTTTATCTCCTTTTACAAATAAAAAAATCCCTCATCCCGATATGGGACGAAAGATTGTATTTTTCCGCGGTACCACCCAATTTATGATAACATCACTCATAAGTTTAACGCACATTATACGGCCTATTGGCAACTTCAAAGCGAACCAACAAATTTCGATAAATATGTTTCACCAACCCATACCTCTCTTAATATCTACATTTGTATTTTCTTCTTCAACATTTTTTTATATTTTATAACATAATTATTAATTTGTCAATTTAGACAAATAAAACATACTTAAACTCGCTGCTATCGAAGCATTCAAAGATTCAGTTATCCCATCCATTGGTATAATGAGAAACTCATCGGCAAAACTTTTGATTTCATTTGAAATCCCATTCGCTTCATTACCTATGATTAAAATGTGTTTTGTTTTTTTCTTTATTTCTAAAATACTTTTTGAATTTTTTTCTAAGGAAGTTTCATAAATCTTAAATCCTTTATTTTTATACTCATTTAAAATACTAATATCTCTGTATTCTATCGATAATCTAAATAAACTTCCCATTGCACTTCGAACAGTTTTTAAATTGTAAATATCACAGCTATTATGTGACATAATAATTTTCTTATACCCAAAAGCTTCGGCACTTCTGATTATCGTGCCTAAATTTCCAGGGTCGTTTATATTTTCTAAGAACAAAATCTTGTCACTATCATCTTGAAATTTTTCTAAAAATTCTACCACACAAATAATTCCTTCTGAATTATTCATCTCACTCAAGCTATCGAATGTTTTTTTATCAAAAATAACACTTCCTTCTATTGGAGCTTCTCCTTCTCTCAATATTACTTGCTTGATTTTCAATCGTGAACGCAAAGCTTCATTGTACAGTTTGTAGCCTTCTATTATAAATTCACTGAATTTATATCTGAATTTTTTCGAATATAGTGATTTGCAATGTTTGTAAATTTTATTTGACGTAGAGGTTATCATTATTATCGCCTGCGTTTGTAATCTTTTCTAAATCATCATTAGAACCAATTACTATCAAATAGTCTTCAAATTTTACGCAATAATCAGGGGCAGGGTTGATGTTCATCTGTCCATGATTTTTTACTGCGACTACGTTAATACCGTATTTGCTTCTGATACCAATTTCTATAAAATTCTTGCCTATCCATTCTTTTTTTGGAGTAATCTCTGCTATGGAGTAATCATCAGTAAATTCAATATAATCAAATATTTGGTCACTACTCAAGCTCCTTGCAAGTCTAACAGCAGAATCATTTTCCGGAATGATAGTTTTATCTGCTCCTACTTTTAACAAAATATTTCCATGCAATGTGTCTTTAGCTTTTGTGATAACTTTTTTAACGCCTAATTTTTTGCATACAACTGTAGATAAAATTGAAGCTTCAAAATTTGAAGAAATAGCAACTATTGCTACATCAAAATTACCTACCCCTACAGAACTAAGAGAGTTCTCTGTCAAATGTTCAATGTATACAGCATGAGTAACTATTCTACTCATCTCATCAACTGTATCTTCATTATTATCTATTAGCAAAACTTCGTGACCAGTGTTTGCTAACTCGACTGCACAGGCTCTGCCGAACCTACCGCAGCCAACAACTACAAATTGTTTCATAAATATTCTAACCTAACCTATAATAATATTTTCGTGTGCTTCTTTATAAGCTTTTTTGTTTTTTGAATTTGAAAGTGCAAATAATATCGTCAATGAGCCAACTCTCCCAATGTACATTGTCATTATAATTAGTATTTTCGATATACTGTTAAAGTTTGGAGTTAAGCTTCTAGTCAATCCAACCGTACCAAATGCACTTACAACTTCATATACTACATCTAAATATTTTGCTTTGTCTATTAACAAAATCAAAAATGTTACAAATATTACCCATGCCAATGATAGTGTTATTATTGCCAAGGCTTTTTTTATTTGCGATACTCTTATCCTTCTATCAAATACTTCAACATCTTCTCTGCCTTTTATTTCACTAATAGCTACAATAATCAATAACGCAAAAGTTGTTGTCTTAATACCTCCAGCTGTTCCGGCAGGTGAACCTCCGATAAACATATTCAAAATAGATAAAACGCTTGAACTATCAAGCAAATCTGATTGACTAATTGATGCAAATCCAGCAGTTCGAAGAGTGATAGCTTGAAAAATAGAGTTTGATATTTTATTAAAAACATTTAATTTTCCAATAGTATAGGGATTGGCAAATTCCATAACAAAAATTAAAATCGAAGTAATTGATAGCATTAAAATCGTCGTTGTCAAAACAATTTTCGTATGCAAAGTATACTTTCTAAAATTTAACTTATTGTGAACAATATCCAATATAACATTAAATCCTATACCACCAATGATTATCAATAAACCAATAACCATTAAAATAAACCAATGAGTATTGAAATCTATCAATGAATTTGGCCCTAAAATATCAAACCCAGCATTGCAAAATCCTGATATAGAGTGGAAAAAGCTGTAAAAAATCCCCTTAAATCCGTACATTGGTACAAATCTTATCATCAGAAGTAATGCACCAATAGTTTCAAACGTAAAAGTTGATATTAAAATATACTTAATTAGCTTAACCATACCCTGCATATCAATACTATTTGTTTGTTCTTTTATTATTAATCTATCTTTTAAAGTAATTCTTCTACCCATAACAAGTGCAATCAGAGTTGCAAATGTCATAAAACCTAATCCACCCATTTGAATTAATATAATAATTATAGTCTTGCCGAAAACACTCCACGCACTAAAAGTCGGAACAGTAACTAATCCTGTTACACAAACCGAGGATGTAGCAGTGAAAAGACAATCTAAGTATTCTATTTTTATTTTATTTTGACTAATAGGTAACCATAAGAAAAAAGAGCCTATTATTATCAAAGAAAAAAAGCTTAGAATTAAAACCAATGGCGGATTATCTTTTAAATATTTTTGTATCTTTTTCATAATCAAATCATACTACAAATAAATTTAAAAGTAAAACTCAAATAATAGCTAGTAATAAAAAAAGAGTTACTTATTTGTTGAAATAAATAACTCTTTAAAAATTATAATAATTTTATTCCTAATTTTTCGCATTTTTCTACCATATCTTCTGGCCAAATAGAAGATTGAACTTCACCTATGTGAGCTTTTTGCAAGAAAAACATACAAATTCTTGACTGGCCAATACCACCACCTATTGATTGTGGTAATTTATCATTCAACAATAATTGGTGATACTCCAAATTAATTCTGTCATTATTATTTTTCTTGTTTAATTGATAAACCAATCTATCCTTGTCTACTCTAATTCCCATTGAACTCAATTCCAAGCAATTATCCAAAACAGGATTGTACACCAAAATATCCCCATTCAAGCTCCAATCATCGTAATCTGGAGACCTGTCCGAATGTGCTTTCCCCGATTTTAGTTCATCGCCAATTCCAATTAAAAAAACCGCTCCATATTTTTTTGTGATGAGATTTTCTCTCTCATCTGATGATTTTTCTGGATACATATCTTCCAAATCTTCAGTTGTTACAAAAGTTATTTCATCAGGCAATATTTTTTTGTAACCTTCGTATGAATTGATTAACATTGTTTGCGTATCCAAAAAACATTGATAAATTTTTCTTACAGTTTCTTTTAGATAATCTATGTTTCTATCTTTTGGTGACATTACTTTTTCCCAGTCCCACTGGTCTACATACAATGAATGAGTATTGTCACAAATTTCAGAAGGTCTGATGGCATTCATATCCGTATAGATTCCGTGATTTTCTTCTATATTGTATTTTTTTAATGCAACTCTCTTCCATTTCGCTAATGATTGAACAATTTCAAGTCTACTCATTGAGCCATTTTCAAGAAATTCAAATCCTACTGGTGTTTCAACTCCGTTTAAATTATCATTAATTCCTGTATTTGCTCTTACGAACAAAGGTGCTGATACTCTTGTTAAATTAAGTGAATCCGACAACCTATATTGAAAAAAATCTTTGATGATTTTAATTGCTTTTTGTGTTTCTAATAAATCTAAAGATGATTTATATCCTTTGGGTATTTGTAGTTCCATAACTATCTCCTTTTTATAATACAATTATAATTTTATATTATACCAAAAAATTATAATATGTAAAATCAAAAAAATACCAGTGTCAGTTGACAAACTAACGCTGGTTTTTTGAATAGTGCATCAATTATTATCTTGATTATTCTTGTTCCTCATTTAATTGTTCCGATTCAATTGAAGATTGTTTTTCTAATTCTTCATTGTACTTTGTAAAAATCGCTTCTTCGATTTTTTCTCTAGTTGTAGAAGATATTGGATGAGCTATATCACGATATCTACCATCACCGATTTTTCTACTTGGCATAGCCAAAAACATACCATTTTCTCCATCTATCACTTTGATATCGTGAATTACGATTTCATCATCAAAAGCAATAGAAGCTACAGCTCTTAACCTATTGTCGAAATTTAATATTTTGACTCTTACATCTGTAATTTGCATAACATCACCGCCTTGTTAACTATATAATTTTATTATACAACTAAAAAACTCTTTTGTAAATAAATATAAATATTATCCAAACCTTTATAATTCATATATATTTTTGATATTATGATAACGTTTAAGCACAAATATTTCATAATTCAGAATATATATTGCTCAATTTTTCTCCGATATTTTTAACACTTCGTTTTTCAACGTATTTGTACGCCTCATTAACTGTTGTTTTATTTTCATTTAAAATTTCAATAATTTTATCTCTAAATTCTTCATTAGTTTTTGCTTTGATAAGCTCCTTGCCATCTGTAAACATATCTTCATAAATTTTTATATCACGAACAAGAACTGGTATCTTAGATGCAAAAGCTTCTAATAAAACTATTCCCTCTGTTTCTTCTCTTGTCATAAATAAAAATAAGTCACTGCCTTTGTAGCAATCAACCAAATCATTTTGGTCAATATAACCAGCCATTGTAACATTTGTAGGCTTATTTTTAATAGCTCGTTTAATATGAGTTGTCAATAATTTTGGGTTTGTATAACCAAACCATATAAACTTATAATCCGGTAATAATCTCGCAACTTCGAAAAAATCGTCCAAGCCTTTTCTCTTAATAAGATGACCAACGGAAATGATAACTTTATCATCGTTCTTTAAATTAAATTTTTTTCTAAATCTAATTCTGCTATTTTCATCACCTTTGAATTTATCAAGGTCAATTCCATTAGATAAATTATATATTTTTTTATTTATATTGTAGCTTTCTAAAATTTTTTTGGAATACATAGTGGGAGTTATTATTATGTCCCCCAAATTATAGCAACTAATTATCCATTTTTTGAATAATCCGCTTAGAATATTAGCTCCTCTAAATGAATTTCTGAAATCTTCCATTGTAGAATGACCATAATATATAATTTTTTTGCCTTGTTTTCGGGCTTTTTTTGCAAAACATTTTGATTTTGGCATAATTGTATTAATATGGACAATATCATAATGCTCATTTTCATCTGTAGTATAATCAATGTTATTAAGTTTTAGTGCCTTCTCTTGATGTTCTATAGCTTGTCCAACACCACTTTTTTTGACTAAATCATAATCTCCTTTGTAAATTAAAATCTTCATTTATAGTCTTAAATCCTTAATATTAATTTTTTAAAAATAATTTCTAATCCCAACGAGTAAATAGCTATTGAAAGAGGTTTGCCTAAAATTATTATCCAAAAATACTTGGAAAACTTCATTTTAGTTGTTCCTGCAATGTAGCATAGCATATCGTCAGGTGCTATTGGGAAAAATATTAAAGCTGCAAACACAGTGTCAAATCTATTATTCTTGTTCAAAATCCTAATGTACTTGTCATAAGCTTTTCTCCCAAAAATTGCGATAATCAATGGCGTTCCATATTTTCTTCCAATAAAGAAAACTATCAGTGACCCAATACAAATGCTGATATAATTGTATACAAATCCCATCCAAGAGCCGAATAGAATAACCCCTCCTAGGCAGGTAATTCCTCCAGGTATTATAGGAACAACAACTTGCATAATTTGAAAGATAATAAAAATGAGTACAGCTAATTGCCCAAATTTATTCATAAAATCTTGGAATTTATCAATATCTTTTAATATCCCTGTTTTCCAGGCATATACCATAAATATAATACTAATAATTATGCCAATTGCATTCAAAATATGAAATAATATTTGCAATCTTGAATTGTCAGCCTCTATTATTTTATTAAATAGATTTTTCATTAATGTCTATTACCTTTTTGTATATTTTCTCTATTTTCTTGCCAAATGATTCTACGGTATAATTTTCATCAACGATTTTCTTCGCATTTTTCCCCATTTGTATTCTCAAATCATCGTCATCTAGGATTTTTTTAAGATTTTCCTTAAACTCTTCTTCATTATCATATCCAAAACCAGTCACAGAATCGATTAATACTCCGTCTAAGCACTCATCCCTTCTGCAAATTATTGGTGTTGAACAAGCCATTGATTCAATAAATGTAAGGCCTTGCGTTTCGGAAGTAGATGCTGAAACAAAAACGTCAGCTTGTGAATAAAAATTGCCTACTTTTGATGAGTCAATCATACCAGTGAATATTACGTTATTTCTTATAGATAAATTAGAACATATTTCCTTAAGTTCTGATAAAAAAGGTCCTCCACCTGCTACAATGAATACAACGTCTTCTCTTCCGATGTCTTCAAGATACTTCAAAATTTCTGTAATGTTTTTTTCTTTGCCAATTCTGCCCAAAAATAAAACTATTTTTTTGTCCGCATCAATTTTATATCCTTTTCTTACATCAAAATCATCGCAATTAGATAGTTTATCAGCATTTATTCCGCTTGGAACGATAAACATCTCTTTTTTAATATCATATTCGCTCAATAAATTGTAAATTTTTTTAGTAGGTACTATTACGCCATCAGTTTTTCTTATAATTTGCTTAGTAAATTGTTTTGCTAATTCTTTGCCTATTGTCTTGTTCAATGAAAAATAATGAGTGTAATCTTCATAAACAGTATGATATGTGTGTAACAATGGAATATTCAATTCTTTTGAAATTCTTCTGGCCTGTAAAAACATCGTAAATTCTGTCTGTGAATGCACAATATCTGGACTCCATTCAACTATATCATCAAAGAATCTATTGTATAATAATTTATTCACTCTTGCATCAGGATATAACCTACCTGCACCTAATGAACCCATATAATATTCGTCATTTGTTTTTTTTGAATTAAAACTATCCGAAAACGAAAGTATTCTAACATCATGACCCAAATTTTTCAAAGCTTTTTTCAGTGATACTATAGAAGTTACAACACCATTAATAGCTGGTTTGTAAGTATCTGTGGTAATTAATATTTTCATAAAACACCTTCCGTATATCATTATAGCATATTAGAATATCACCAATTTGTTACAACAATATTACAATTTTGTGCGATAAAATAAGGGATTAATTAATCTAATCCCTCTTTTTAAGTTTACATATTAAATAATGTATCAATTTTTTTCAATAATTCCTTGTGAACTTCTTTGTTATCTTCTAAAAACTTTATTGTTTCTTCTTCAACTTCCTTCAATCTATCTTTCGATAAATTATTCTTTCCGTAAGGATATACAACAGTATTTTCTTTTTCGATATGCTTTTGTAAATGCCTTCTGTACGACATTAAATTCCCAATTACTTCTACAAAATTTTCATCTGACTTGTCTTCTGAATACAGTTTAATATTTTGATTTAAATCAAATATAATTCCACGCGCAAATTCATGCTCAACTAACATCCCATTCATTATCATCACTTCACCAAGTCTACCTAAGTCTTCTTGCATTTTTTTAAATAGAATTTCTTCTTCTTTTCTGTGATGAAATTTATCCGCATATTCTTTTAAAACAACAATTAATAACTTTACAAATTCTACATTTATTTCTTTTCTATTAATAAATTCAATAGATTTTTCCTTCATCAAATCAATAATTTTACTGATATTTTCATGTTCTTTCTCTAAGATTAATATACTATCCATAATATCACTCCTTTTTTTCATTATACAGTAAAAAAAATATTATTTATGTAACAATAGTTACAAAAAAACTCAGCGCTATAAAACGCTGAGTATATTGTCATTATCATTAATTTTTTGTTCCTGGATAATCTGCTAAATTATTCATATAATATGTTAATGTGTACAAACTTTCATCTAAATGAACATTTTCCAATACTACTTCTTTAGGTAGTTTTAAGTCCAAAGACGCAAAATTCCACACACCTTTAATTCCTCCTTCAACTAGAATATCGCAAATATTTTGGGCTTGATCAGTTGGTAGGGCAATCACTGCGATTTCTGGCTTAACATCTTTCATATAGTTTTCGATATCGTTTATATCTCTAATTTCAAAATCAGAAATCTTACTTCCCACTTTATCTCCATGATCAAATACATCAACGATATTAAAACCTGTTGTTTTGAAACCTTTGTAGTTCATTATAGCTTTTCCTATATTACCACAACCTAATATAATAGCTTTATAGGATTTATTTATTCCCATAATTTTTTCTATTTCAGATTTTAATTCTTCGACATTATAACCATAACCTTGTTGACCAAATCCACCAAAATGATTCAAATCTTGTCTGATTTGTGATGCTGTCAATCCAGTTATGCTGCTTAATTCTTGACTAGATACTCTAATAATTCCCTTTTGCTCAATCATTCCTAAATATCTGTAATATTTTGGAAGTCTCTTAACAACAGCTAATGATACTCTTGCCCTTGCCATTTTATCACTCCATTCATTGTTATTAATATAATTATATCAAAAAGGTATTTTTTTTTCAATAAAAATGTAATGAGTTTTTAAATCAAAAAGAGTCAAGCATTTTACTGCTTGACTCAGATTTTATCCCAATAATTCTGGATTATTTTGTTGTCCTTTTCCTTTTTTAATTACAAAGAAAATAAATAGACACGAAATTATTATTCCGACAATATAACTTGCAACGTATCCGTCGATTCCTAATCTTTTATCCAATGAAAACCCTAAGTCTTCATGTGCGATATAACTCGAAACAATGAATGAGTAAAATATTCCTGGTATCATACTAATCCAGTAATTCTTTTTATTTATCATCAAGTAAACCGTAATTAACATCAACGCAAACACTGCGACCAATTGGTTAGTAAATCCGAAATATCTCCATAACAAATTAAAACCATTGCCGTTAGTTTTTGCAAAATACAAAATTATAATTGCAAAAACATAAATTGCTAAGCTCAAAATAATTCTGTTTTTAACAGATTTTTGGCTAATATTGAATTGTTCACCAATCATAAGACGTAAAGACCTAAATGCTGTATCTCCACTTGTAATAGGAAGCACTATAACACCAATTATTGCCAATAGACCACCTATCTTGCCCATAAAAGTCTTAGAAATAATTCCAACCATTAGAGTAGCATTTGTATTCAAACTAGTTCCTCTGTTAAACATAACCATAGCCCCAGCTGCCCAGCACATCGCAATGAGTCCTTCTGCTATCATCATATTGTAAAAAGTAGATCTTCCTTCTCTTTCGCTTCTAACAGTTCTGGATATTAAAGTAATTTGTGAACCATGAAATCCGGAAAGAATACCACAAGCAACAGTTATGAAAAAAACAGGTATAAAACTTTGACCAAGTGGATGTCTGCTCAAAAGTACGCCTTCGGTGATGTTGTGTAAATTTAATCCTCCATCCAATAAAACACCAGCAAAAACTCCAACAGCACTGACAATTAAGATAGCGCCGAACACTGGATAAACTCTGCCAATTATTTTGTCAATCGGAAATAGAGTTGCCAATAGATAATATAAAAGTATAATTCCATAAACTACCCATATAACAGTTCCATTGACATCCATATTCAAAATATCGTTAACTATCAAATCCCCTGGTGTATAAATAAATACCACTCCTACAATAAGCATTAGAATCCAAATAATGATATTATAAACCTTGTTTGTTTTTGAACCCAAATACTTTTGAATCATTTTCGGAACTTGTGCTCCGTCATTTCTCATTGAAATCATTCCGATGAAATAATCATGACAAGCTCCCGCCAATACACATCCTATAGGAATTGTTAAAAATGCTATAGGACCAAATAAAATACCTTGAATCGGCCCTAATATTGGACCTGTGCCTGCAATATTCAAAAGTTCGATTAATTCGTTTTTCCATTTTTTCATAACGACATAATCTACCCCATCTGCTTTTTTAATCGCAGGCGTAATTCTATCATCCGGTTGGAATATTTTTTCGCAAAATTTTCCATAAAAATATCCACCGATGATTAATATAGCTGTACCTACTAAAAATAAAATCATATTTCCCCCTTAGATAAAATTCGTACTTAAATAGTATAATACAATGTTCTAAAATATTCAAAAATATTTTGATACAATTTATTGTAATAAAAAAAATAATTTGTTATTTATCATTCAAAATAATAAACGGCGATGTAAATCGCCGCAATATAATTATAATTTTGTTTTGTTCAAAAGAAGTCAAATGTATCAATCTAATTTTAAAAACAACTGCCTGATGTTTTTCCTGTAGACTGGATGAACAAAAAATTCTGCAATATCCATCATAGGCTCTAGTACAAATCTTCTATCTTGGATAAATGGATGAGGAATTTTCAAATCATCTTTGTATATAATCTCATCGTCACAGAAAAGCAAATCAATATCAATGGTTCTCGGTCCCCATTTTTCGTGACGTACACGACCTAAATCTATCTCTATTTTTTGAGTGATTTTAAGCAAATCTTCTGGCTCTTCAAACGAGATTAATTCTATAGCACAATTCATAAAATCATCTTGATTTGTATTTCCCCATGCTTTTGTCTTATACATTTGTGAAATTTTGCTTATTTCAATGCTATCTATTTCTTTTAATTTGCTTATAGCTAATTCGAGGTAATTTGTTTTATCACCTATGTTAGAGCCAAGTCCTAGAAAATACCTCCTTTTTTTTCTTGAAACCGAAACTTTTACAGTGTCTAATGGTAAATTTATCGGTGCCCACGGTTTTTTTATGTCAACAGTCAATGTTTGAACAATTTTATATTTTTTAAATATAAACTCGATTAACTTGTACGCAACAGTTTCTATCAAATCTATAGATTCCGAACGAAAATAATCATAGATTTCATTACTCAATATTCCATAGTGAATAGAATCTTCAAGATTATTTGAAACAGCACCTTTTTTCATATTGTAGCCCATTATTATTGTCACTAAAAATTTTTGTCCTAACTCTTTTTCAGACTGAAATACTCCGTGATTTGCGTAAATTTCTAAATCTTTTATCGAAAGATAGTCCATTATCTACCTTCTCTTTTAATGGCTAACGCCATTTTCATTGCTTGATAATTATCTTTTACATTGTGAACTCTAAATATAGAACAACCATTCATAACTCCGATAGCTGTTGTTATCGCCGTTCCAAAATCTCTGTTCAAAGCGACATCGATTCCCATTGCTTTTCCAATAAATCTTTTTCTACTTGTTCCCAATAAAACAGGGTATCCAAGATTTACAAATTCTTTTATCCTATTTACAACTGTTAAATCTTTTTCATAATCTAGCGCAAATCCTATGCCAGGGTCAAGTATTATCAAATCTTCTCTGATCCCAGCATTTTTTGCCAATTCCACAGATTCTAACGTTTCTTTGTTCAATTGTTGCATTAAATCATCATAGTTATTGTTATGTTTGTTGTGCATTAAGATAACTGGCGTTTCAAGTTCTTTTGCGTATTTTGCCATATTGCAATCAGATTTCAATCCCCAAATATCGTTTAAAACATCAACGCCTTCTTTAACTACCTCTTTGAAAGTTTCCGCTTTAAAAGTATCAATAGACAAAGGAATATCAAAATTTTCCCTGATTTTTCTTATAATCGGAATCAATCTTTCTAGTTCTTCTTCACTAGTGATTGGAGTATACCCAGGTCTTGTAGATTCAGCTCCTATATCAATAATACTAGCTCCTTCATTTATCATATCTTCTACGTGTTTTACGGCATTATCTACATTATTCCATTTTCCACCATCAGAAAAAGAATCTGGAGTAACATTTAAAATTCCCATTATATAAGCTTCATTTTTAAAATCAAATTCTTTATTTCTAATTTTCATTTTTTATCCTCTCGTTAAATTAGTAAATTACAGTTCTATTCTTCTTTTCAGATGACCAGTTACATATCCTATTGGCTGGACATCTAAAACACATCCTAGATAATTTGTCTGATTTGTAAAAAATTTCTACAAATCTATCCTTATTTTTTATTTTATATCTGTGATATTTTATAGCATTTAATATCCTAGATTTGGATTTGTCGTCAAATTTTAAATCTTTTAAAATTTCCTCAGCAATTTTGACTGACAAAATATTATGATTGATTCCTGTGTCAATCTCATCAGCTCTTCCCAAATCATGTAATAGTGCTGTAACATATATCAAGTCTTTATCAATTAACAAATTTTCTTCAAGACACTGAATGTAACATATTCTAGCAACATCCATTAAATGGGAAAGGTTGTGTTTGCAAAAAACTCTAGTTTTCTCATCATCTTCGATTTTATTTAATTTTTCATTGAATAATTTATGATTTAATACTATATCAGTATTTTCCATTACAATCCCATCAATCTGTAAGCTTCATTCTTCAAGTTTAAATCTTCTTCAAAAACTCCTCTAGCAACTGATGTAGTTGTTGATGTTCCCGGTTTTTTTATTCCTCTCATATTCATACACATATGTTCTGCTTCGATTGTGACTAAACACCCCTTACATTTCAGAAATTCCATCATAGCATCTGCTATTTCGATGTTAAGTCTTTCTTGTAATTGTGGTTTTTTTGAATAAACATCCACCGTTCTGGCCAATTTAGAAAGTCCTGCGACTCTTTTGTCTGGAATGTACGCTATGTTAACCTTTCCCCAAAAAGGAAGTAAGTGATGCTCACACATTGAATAAAAAGGTATATCCTTTTCAATAACCATATTGTCATCCACTATCTCGAACGATTTCGACAAATGCACCTTGGCATCTTTCTTCAATCCACTGAAAATTTCTTCGTACATTCTGGCAACTCTTTGAGGAGTTTCAATTAAGCCTTCTCTGTTGGGGTCCTCGCCTATAGCTTCTATAATCATAGATACTGCTTGTTCTATTTTATCTTTATCCATTTCATTAATTTCCTCTCTTAAAAAATATAAGAGCACATTGGAGTGCTCTATAAAAAAAGCATTATCCTGTGTAAAAGATAATGCTCCCACTAATCAATATTATCAGCGGAAGCGGCATTGATATCGCAAAAATTTCGTTAATAAGCAACTCCCTATCTTATTACACTTAACGCATCAATCCTACTCTGTATTTATATTATACCACAAGCATAATATTTTTAATCTTCATACTTTAAGCCTTTGTAATGAAAATAATCTATCATTTCGTCATTTTCATAAATTATAATATCAGAAGGTTCTCTATTTCTTTCGGAAACATTAAAACAATCTTCTAGTTTTGCATACTCGACAGCTCTACAAGTATTTTGAACTGCAAAATCGTAATTACCATCTTTGTATTTTTTTATAAATTCTTCTTTACTTAAATCATTCATCATTTTTCCCCCTTCTGTTTTTTAAATAGTCTGTATAAGAATTTTGCATAATTTTCTCTATCTCTGAAAAATCCATATTAATTCCCATTTTTTCTCTTTTTGCAATATATGAAAGTACTTCTATATAGCTCATCGCTAGTGCCATGGTCATAAAGGATGCTGTTGCAGCTGATATCAATCCACCAGCAATGCTTCCTATGCCGGGTATTAATTTCAAAGCATTCGTAACTATAAATCTTCCTGTAAATGTTGCCCCTCCTGTTCCTCCAATTGCAGCAATTATGGATACAACTTTTTGTTTGTCCATCGACACTCCAAAAATAGCATTAATGTGAGCTATCATCGCTACTTGCATTGGAACAAGTAAAGAAGCATCAGAAAAAGGTATCGGTACAAATCCGATTCCAAAAGCGGTCTTTATATACTTTCTAGCCCAACGTCGTGCCGTTTTGGTTTTTAAATCTATATCTACTTGTTGGGCATTAATAAAAGAATTTTTGATATCTTCATCTAAAAGTTCAAAACTTCTCGACATTAACTCCTTTAATCCTTTTTCTTCTATTACAATATCATTGATTCTGTATGGTCTTGCGAGTATTTCTATAACGTCAGCAACATTTAAATTCAAACTTTCAATATATTGTTTTAATTCAGCAGAATTTTCTCCCAAAGATTGTGTAAGAACAATGATAACCGGCGCAAAGTTCTTTAAATTATTTATGATTTCTATTTCTGAATCTTCAATTCTTGAACCGCTTGAATTTATACAATAATAAATCAAATGAATTTTTTCGTTATTCCCTTTTTGTCTTAATTTTTGTAATAAGCTAGAAATTTCTTCTAATACTTCCTTTTGATTGTGAGTATTGAGTTCTAAACCTTGTGTATCATACAAATTTATCGGAATATTTTCTTTTGTGATTTTTTGCAAATATTTTGTTACAGGTTTTCCAACACCTGTATCAGCCAAATTTTCTCTAAACATTCCATTGATAAGAGTAGATTTTCCAACACCTGTTTTACCAACCAACAATATATTAATTGGATTCATATTTTTAATTTCTTTATTTGTTTTTTCTAGCACTTCATTTATTAAATCGTAATTACTCATTTCTAATCAACCCGATTAATATATACCCGATATGAATTTTCAAAAAACATTTTTTGAGCATAAAAAAAGATGAGGAAAATTTCCTCATCTTTTTACTTAATTTACATATATGCACCAGGACCTGGTTGAGGCATTGCTGGTTCATCTTCTTTAATAGAAACAACTGCTGCCTCTGTTGTCAACAATAAACTTGCAACTGATGCGGCGTTTTGTAATGCTGACAAAGTTACTTTTGTCGGGTCAACGATGCCTGCTTTTAGCATATCAACATATTCACCTTTGTATGCGTCGTATCCAATTCCTTTTTCTTTGTTTTTAACATTTTCAACTATTACGCAACCATCAATTCCAGCATTGATTGCAATTTGTTTTACAGGTTCTTCTAAAGCTTTTAATATAATATTTACACCAGTTTTTTCGTCGCCTTCTACTTCGTCAACTAGTTTTTCTACTTCATCTATAATATCAATCAAAATAGTTCCACCACCAGCAACAATTCCTTCTTCTACAGCGGCTCTTGTAGCTGCAAGTGCGTCTTCTATTCTCAATTTTTTTTCTTTTAATTCTGTTTCGGTAGCTGCTCCAACTTCAATAACAGCAACTCCTCCTGACAATTTAGCTAATCTTTCTTGAAGTTTTTCTCTATCATATTCAGAATCAGTTTCTGGAATTCTACCCTTAATTTGATTGATTCTTTCTTCAATTTTAGATTGGTCTCCGTTGCCATCAACTATAGTTGTCTTGTCTTTTGAAACGTTAACTTTTCTAGCTCTTCCTAACATATCAAAAGAAGCTTCTTTTAATTCAATTCCCAAATCTTCTGTAATTAATTGTGCTCCTGTTAAAATGCAGATATCTTCAAGCATTTCTTTTCTTCTATCACCAAATCCTGGAGCTTTAACAGCTACGCAATTAAATGTTCCTCTTATTTTATTCAAAACCAAAGTAGCTAAAGCTTCGCCCTCAACATCTTCTGCGATTATAAATAATGGCTTTCCTTGTTGAACAACTTGTTCTAACAAAGGCAAAATATCTTGAATATTTGTAATTTTTCTGTCAGTAACCAAAATGAATGGATCTTCCATCGCAGCTACCATTTTGTCTGAATCAGTAACCATATATGGTGATACATATCCTCTGTCAAATTCCATTCCTTCAACAACATTTAGAGTTGTTCCCATAGATTTTGATTCTTCAACAGTAATTACCCCATTGTTTCCAACTTTTTCCATAGCTTCTGCAATTAGCTTACCGATAGTTTCATCTGCTGCTGATACGCTACCAACATTTGCAATTTCTTCTTTAGTAGTAACACTGTGACTTCTTGATTTAATAGCTTCCACAGATTTTTCAACTGCTTTTCTTATACCCTTTTGAAGAACAATCGGATTTGCTCCTGCAGCCAAGTTTTTCAAACCTTCTCTTATAATTGCTTGAGCCAATAAAGTTGCAGTTGTAGTTCCATCTCCTGCTACATCGTTAGTCTTAGTAGCAACTTCTTTAACCAATTGTGCACCCATATTTTCATATTCATCTTCTAATTCAATTTCACGGGCAATTGATACACCATCATTTGTAATTAATGGGGCACCATATTCCTTATCCAAAACGACATTGCGTCCTTTAGGTCCTAATGTAACTTTTACTGTGTCAGATAATTTATTGATGCCTTCGACCATACTTTTACGAGCATCGTCAGAAAATTTAATTTGTTTTGCCATATAAAATAACCCCCTATTCTACAACAGCCAAAATATCTTCATATTTTACTAGTATATATTCTGTATCTTCAAGTTTAATTTCAGTTCCAGAGTATTTAGAATAAATAACTTTGTCTCCTACTTTTATATTTCCTTTCATTTTTTCATCTTCTTCAACTTCAGAGCCGATCGCAATAACTTCTGCATAAACAGGAGCTTCTTTCGCCGAAGATGGGAGAACTATTCCAGAGAATGTTTTTTCTTCCTCTTTTTCTTGTTTTTTTAATACTAATCTATCACCAATAGGTTTTAAATTCATAATATCCTCCTTAAAATGTTTTTTGTTAGCACTCATCTTCTGTGAGTGTCAATCCTCTTATATAATAAACCACTAGTAGCATTTTTTCAAACTCATTTAGTTGTATTTATTTTTATATACTACAATATATCTTTATTTTATTCGTTTTATCGTCTTATTTTGTTTGTGATTTTCGATTATTTTCCAATAGTATTTTCTCTTCCATAATAAAACAAATACTGTTGTGCATATCCTGCATAATCACCAAATAATTTGTTTGCGTAATCTGAAATCAAATTTTTATTGGTTTCTTTTTTTATAAATAAATATTCCATCACTCTTTTAATCCATACATCAACTGGAAAAGTGTTGTGCCTTTTATATGAAAAAAGCATAATACAATCTGCAACTTTAGGCCCAACTCCAGGAAGTTTAATTAACTCATTTCTTAGTTTTCCATTATCAAGAGCGTTAATTCTATCAATATCAAATTCATTTGTAGCAACCATTCTAGCTACATCTATAATTCTTTTATCGCGAAATCCCACTCTACATATTTCTCTCATTTCTTCTACTGGAACTTTTGATAATTTCTCAGGTGTCGGAAAAGAATAAATTTTTTTGCCATTTAGCTCTCCAATTAAATCTCCGTAATTTTCACAAATTATGTTGACTGATTTCATTATTCTTGGAATTTGATTGTTTGCAGAAATTATAAATGAAATAATCGTTGAGAACTTATCCTGGTTTAATATTCTTATTCCACTTCCATACTCCATTGCACTTTTGAGCGTCTCATTGAATGATAGAGTGTCTTTTATCTTTGTATAATCTGTTTTTAAATCAAAATAATTTTCCCATTTCTTGTAATAATCCTCTTTTGTACAATTTTTTAAATAAACAAAATCGCCAACCAAACTGACATTACAATACATATTTCCATCAATAGTTGTGTAAGAAGAGTCTTCTTCTTCTTTTTGCCATCTAAAAGCCTGCCCACATTCGAAAATGTGGGTAGGGTTAAAAGATGTTTGTTTTATTTTAGTTATTTTTAGTTCGTCATTAAATTCAATATTATCAGTCATTAATACCATCCACGTAATTTCATTGTTTTGCTGATTTTTTTAATTGAATTTACATAAGCTGCTTGTCTGAATGATATGTTCAATTTCTTTGATAAATTCCATATTTCATCATATGATTTGTCAATCAATTTGAACTCTTTATCCATAACTTCTTCTTCAGACCAATAGTATCCCATTTTATTTTGAACCCATTCAAAATACGATACAGTAACTCCGCCTGAGTTTGCTAATATATCCGGAACAACAACAACATTTCTTTCGTTTAAAATCTCATCGGCATCTTTTGTGATTGGTCCGTTAGCTCCTTCTACTATAATTTTGGCTTTAATAGAATCAACATTTGATTTTGTGATTGCATTTTCAAGAGCTGCCGGAATCAAAATATCAACATCAGCTCCAAAAAATTCATCGTTGGAAATTCTTTTTGCACCTTTTATTTTTGTAAAGTCTTTTTCATTTGTTTGCGAAATTTCAAAGCATTCATCAAAATCAAATCCGTCTTCTTTATATATAGCATAAACGCCGTATTCGTCGTTATATTCCATAATGTATTTGACTGTCATATTGTGGTCTATCAAAAATTTCATTGTGTATGATCCAACATTTCCAAATCCTTGTAGCGCAACAGTAGGATTTTTTAAATTCATATTTTCGGCTGCTTTTTTTGCACTTAAAGCTACGGAATATCCTGTTGCTTCTGTTCTTCCTAATGAACCGCCAAATTCTACTGGTTTACCAGTGAAAGTACCAATTTGATTTTTACCCGTTAATTTGTTAAATTCATCTGCCATCCAACTCATAATTTTACCATTTGTATTTACATCTGGTGCTGGTACATCAAAATCTTCTCCCAAATACTTGTACATTCCATCTACAAATCCTCGAGACAATCTTTCCAATTCTCCTTCAGATAATTTCTTTGGGTCAACAATTATTCCGCCTTTTCCACCACCATATGGTAAATTTGTCACTTGACACTTAAATGTCATCCAGATAGACAATGCTTTTACCTCATCTAAATTGACATCTTCTCTGAATCTCAATCCACCTTTTGTTGGTCCCATTGCGTTATTGTGTTGTGACCTATATCCTTTGAAAACTTTTATAGAGCCATCATCCATTTTTACAGGAATATTAATTTCTATAACTCTGTATGGGTCTTTAAGTAATTCATATACACTATCTTCTAATTTTAAAATTTCGCAAGCTTTTCTAATTTGATATCTCGCATTTTCCAAAGGATTTAATGATTCTTTCATATATTTAAAACTCCATTTCTTTATTAACAAATTCTATTATTTCATCAATTTTCATTCTTTTTTGTTCCATTGTATCTCTATCTCTTATTGTGACAGTGTCGTCTTCTAATGTGTCAAAATCAATCGTCACACAATAAGGAGTTCCTGCTTCATCTTCTCTTCTGTATCGCTTACCAATTGAACCAGCATCATCGAAATGCGTCATAAAATTCTTTGATAATTCTGAATATACTTCCATTGCTTTGTCATTTAATTTCTTAGTCAAAGGTAGAACTGCAACCTTGTATGCAGCAAGTGCTGGATGGATTTTTAGTACAGTTCTTGTTGTATTATCTTCCAATTTTTCCTCATCGTAAGCATCACACAAGAATGATAGGAACATTCTATCAACGCCAACCGATGGTTCGATGCAGTAAGGAATGTATTTTTCATTGGTTGTAGGGTCCATGTACTCCATTTTTTCACCCGAACCTTCACTGTGCTTTGATAAGTCATAGTCAGTTCTGTCGGCTATTCCCCATAACTCTCCCCATCCAAATGGGAATAAATATTCAAAGTCAGTCGTAGCCTTTGAATAGAATGACAATTCTTCTTTCGAATGGTCTCGAAGTCTAAGATTTTCTTCTTTCATTCCTAAACTCAACAAAAATTCTTTACAAAAACTTCTCCAATAGTCAAACCATTCTAAGTCAGTATCTGGCTTGCAGAAAAATTCTAATTCCATTTGTTCGAACTCTCTCGTTCTAAATATGAAATTTCCTGGAGTAATTTCATTTCTAAATGACTTTCCGATTTGTCCTATACCAAAAGGAATCTTCTTCCTTGATGTTCTCTGAACGTTTTTAAAATTCACAAATATACCTTGTGCAGTTTCAGGTCTAAGATAAATTTCTGATTTATTGTCTTCAGTAACACCTTGAAATGTTTTGAACATAAGGTTAAATTTCCTTATATCAGTAAAATCGTGTTTACCACATTCTGGACATTTAATATTTTCCTTTGCAATAATATCCAGCAATTCTTGTTCTGATTTCCCATCAAGTCCTGTAATTTCTTCACCTTTTTCGTTCATAAAATAATCTTCGATTAGTTTATCAGCACGAAATCTTGATTTACATTCTTTACAGTCGATTAGTGGGTCGGAAAATCCCCCAACGTGTCCAGAAACTACCCATGTTTGTGGATTCATCAATATCGCTGCATCTAATCCGACATTGTATGGACATTCTTGAATGAATTTTTTCCACCAAGCGCGTTTAATATTATTTTTGATTTCAACTCCTAATGAACCATAATCCCATGTATTTGATAATCCACCATAGATTTCACTTCCAGGAAATATAATTCCTCTTGATTTACACAGGCTTACTAATTTTTCCATAGTTTTGTCTTCGTTTCTCATAAAATCCTCCATATTAAAAATAATAAAAATCCCCGAAGTAAAACTTCAGGGACGAAATATTTTCCGCGGTTCCACCCTAATTATGATAAACATCACTCTTAGAATTATCAGCTCCAGATTGCCTTTTTAACATGTTAATTCGCACCAAACATTAACTCTCTGCTATTGTTATTTTATAATTTCCTTCATCGCTTTTTAATATTCTTTTATATTATAACATAATCATTCAATGAGAACAATAAAAATAAACAGAAAAGTAAATTCAAAATCTAAAATTTATTAAATTTCAAAACAGCAAACCACTCATTAAAATCAATTTTTTTATTATAGTACATTTTCAAATATATCTTTCTTGCTTAAAGTCTTATTATTTGACATCCTCTTTGGTGGAGTTGATTTCAGCCTTTCGTTGACCTCTTTTTCCACCGCTGCGTTAAAGTTTTCGATAAAAGCGTTGATGTTTTCTTTTGTTTTATCCGCATCTTCTGTAATTATTGATGAAATTAAATCATCTGAGATACTGATGTTATTTTCTTGCAGCATCTTCCTTGACACGCTTATCATTTAGCTTTTTGTCTTTTCACTTCTCAGCTTTTGTAGTTCTTCTTCTAATTGCTTTCTTTCGTACTCAGCTTTTTCAGCTTCGTCCATTTGTGCAAGTTTTTGTGCTTCCGATATCTTTTTTTCTTGTTCCGTCTTCCACTTTTTAAACTTGCTGTTAATAATTTGATTCACATCTTCGTCCGTGTATTTCTTTTCTGACTGCTCTTTTTTTACATTTTCATCTTTTTTCGTTTGTCTTTCAGTCGATTCATTTACACTTTGTTCAGTTTCATCAATTATTTCTTTGTTTTCTTCCATTCTTTTCCTCCATAATTTAAAGTTCTAATGCTTAACTATATTCTCCCTAGTTTTAACGTCCACAAGGCTTAGACAATAAAAAAATCGCACGATTAAAGCACGATTAATTGTTGATATTTACTTGTTTTACGCAATTTTTACACGATTAATTCACGATTATTGCACTAAAAAAGCACATCTAACATTTATCTTGTTAGTGTGCTTTTAGTATTCGGCTATTTTATCTAAGATATTTTCAGCTAACTTTCCGTCTTTTGTTATTTTGTAATCTTTGTCAAATCCATTAATTTGTAAAAAATTAGAAACAACGTCTTCCATTTCGAATATATCACTATCATTTAAATTAAAAGTTTTTTTCCAATTCAACTTTTTTAAAAATTTCATTTCTTCATCTGTAAACATCATTTCCCACCTTTCTCAAATTTTTTCCTCAACCTTGAACTCGTTCTCCAAGATGTTATCTCTTTGTTTGTATCTGGATTGATAACAACAGTAGCATTTTTACCAACGTATTTTCGACTCGGTCTTCCATTTTTATCAATTTCCAAATCTCCTACATACAAAGGTTCGTTTAGTTCGTCAGATACATCATCATCTGACACATTTCTTTCTTCTCTTCTTTTTTCTGCGTGTTCAGTCTTTTCTATTTCATCTATATTATACCCCGAATCCTCATCTTCGGCAATATTGTAATACGCTGCAATCGAACACCTACAAAACTGGTGCATTGGTGGCAACTCATCGCCAATATCTGAATTTTCTATATCGAAAACGTGGTTATTAAAAGGTGCACATATATGACACGCCCCAGGTTCCGCAATCCAAATGTATTTTTCATATCCGCTTTTTCTCATCAAATTCAATCCCGTGTTTATCTGCACTCTTGCAGACTCCGTCACAGCTAACCTAAACGCATTATAAAACGCGTTTTGTTTTCCTGTGTCGTCCATTTCTTCGCTCAAATTTTCTTCAAGCTTCCTTGCCCACGTTCTTGGATTATCTCCCAACAACATTGAATTGTGTATTCCAGATTGCAAATTACCTCTCATCTTATATCCGTTAGCCCATATCCTGTCGCTAAACTTCGCCGATTTGAAATCACCGTTTATAATTGCATCTGAATTTCTGATAAAGTCCTCATAAAAATCAGCATCTAATCCCAATATTCCTGCTTGTCTTCTTGTTTCTTCTATCAAGTCGTCCTTTAATCTTCCATACAACATATCAGTTTCTTTTCCCGACAATCTCATCTGCTAATTAAGAATTTCATACTTAATCTCGAAAAATTCTTGTCATTGAAAAGCCGATACACTTGTATCGACTTTATATTTAAAATTTTATATAAAATTATTATATTTTCTAAATTTATTAGTATTACAAAAAAGACAGTTGACTGTCTGACAAATTCTTAAAATCCAAATCAACATAATTATTAATCAAAAATTCATAAACTTTCTTTGGCTCAGTGCACATCAAATAATTTTCTTCAAAATGTTTAGGTATGATTATTGGCATTCTTGAGTGAATTTCATTCATTTTACCCATAGCCATCGTTGTCAATATGCTGACATGACTTATACTAGATTCTTTGCTTGTGTATTCTCTAAATATAGCTGCAATCGAAAAAATTTTATCTTCGGGAACATATATCTTGTATTTATTTTTGTTCTTCCTATCCCATTCAAAAAACGCTGTCGCAGGAATCAAGCATCTTCTTTCTTTAAAATCATCCTCGAAAAATTTCGTTGTGTAAATTTTATCAATTCTTGAATTTGTGATTGATTTTTTCATAAAACTTACATTTATTCCCCATCTCATATACCTGAAATCAGATGCCAATGTCAAAATCTGCTGACCAGGGAAAATTTCTAAACTAGATTTAAATTTTTTCAATTTTTCAGTTTTTCCATATCTTTTTAATAATTCCAATTCTGAAGTATTTAGTTCAAATCTTGAACACAAGTTTATCACCTCAATATTGCTTTATAAAAAGTCAGATGATTATTTTTCATCTGACTTAAGAAGTTTATTTTTGTATTTGAGTTGTATTGTTATTCCTATAATGATAATTACAATGCTGACCAGTTGACTTACTCGAAAAATTCCAATGTACAAGCTATCCGTTCTCAATCCCTCTACAAAATATCTTAGTATACCGTAAAAAATCATATATAAACTAGTAATCTGTCCATCGAATTTCTTTTTGTTTTTAAATATATATGCTAACAATAAAAATATCAAAAAATCCCCTAGCGATTCATATAAAAAAGTAGGGTGTACTTTTATTCCATCTATTGTAATAGCCCAGGGAAGATTAGTTGGACGGCCATATGCTTCTTTATTTATGAAATTACCCCATCTTCCTACAGCTTGTCCAAGTGCTATTGCCGGCATAAAAATATCAGTAATTTTTAAAAAATGTAGTTTTCTTTTCTTGCAAATTACTAAACAAGTTCCTACGGCGGCGATTATACCACCGTAAATTGCAAGTCCACCGCCACGAATGTCTATTATTTCTTTTATATTTTTTGAATAATAATCCCATTCAAATACTACATAATATGCTCTCGCACCAACTATTGCTAGCGGTAGTGACCAAACTAGAATATCCAGTATTGTATTTTCTGATATATTTTCTATTTTTGCCAATCTTACGGCTACAAGATACCCAAGAACAACCCCCAAGGAAATCAGTATGCCGTACCACATAATATCAATTCCAAAAATGGAAAAAGCTACTCTATCCATTTTATTCATTATCCCAATTGTGGCTTACTTGTTGAACATCGTCGCTATCTTCGAGGTTATCAATTAATTTTTCCATCTTATCAATATTGGATTGGTCATTAATCTTTACGTAATTTGCAGGTTCATACACTAAATCTGATTTAATGAATTTGTATCCTTTTTCAAGCAGCGTATCTCTGACAGCAGCAAAATCTTCCATAGCAGTATTTATAACAAAAACTCCATCTTCAACTTCGAAATCTTCCGCACCTGCATCTAAACTGTCCATCATCACTTCTTCTTCATCAAGTGATTCTGAGTCAATTAACAAAAGACCTTTTCTTTGAAACATAAAAGATACAGACCCATTTTGTCCAAGATTTCCTCCAAATTTATCGAAATAATGTCTAACATCAGAAGCAGTTCTATTTCTATTGTCAGTCAAGCATTCTACAATCACGGCTACTCCTTCTGGACCATATCCTTCATAAATAATGTTTTCGTAGTTTGCAGAATCCCCATCTCCACTTGCTTTTTTTATTGCTCTGTCAATATTGTCGTTAGGCATATTTTCAGCACGAGCTTTTTCTATGACAGATTTTAAACTTGGATTGTATTCAGGATCAGCTCCCCCTTCTCTGACTGCAACAGAGATAGCTCTCGCCATTTTAGTAAAAACTTTACCTCTTCTGGCATCTTCACTGCCTTTTTTATTTTTAATTTTACTCCATTTATTATGTCCTGACATAAAATCACATCCTTAATATTTATTTCTATCGAACTCAAATGATTTTGCAAATCTTCTCTTGTGCTCAGATTGTTTTATTTTCTTGTCAATTAAATCCTTAGATTTTGTATAAGTTTGGTTCATCAAATAATTATCCAATTCCTTATAAGTAAAACCGAACTCATCTTCGTCAGTTTGACCTTCCCATAAACCAGCACTTGGTTTTTTGTTCAGAATAACATCGGGAACTCCCAAAACTTTTGCCATTTCAAAAATATCGCTTTTGTATAAGTTTAATAAAGGCATCAAATCAGCACCACTATCTCCGTACTTTGTAAAATATCCAGTCATAAATTCAGAACGATTGGAGCCTGATAAAACCATATATCCGTTATTTTGCGCATAGTAGTACAAAGTTATCATTCTAAGTCTTGGCTTTATATTTGACTTAGCCATTTGAACTTTATTGTCTTCGAAAGTGCTCATTAAAGCATCAAATCCATTGTTCAAATCTACTTTTTTATAATTCAAGCCTATAGTTTCTGCCAAAATCTTAGCATCTTCTTCATCTTTCGGATTACTTGCAATTGGCATTATCAACCCCAACGCATCATCTCCAAAGGCATTCTTGCACAGACAAGCTACGACTGCGCTATCTATGCCTCCACTAATTCCGAATACTGCTCCTTTTAAATTTGCAGATTCAACCTCTGTTTTTATCCATCTTGTTATATCGTCACATAATTTTGCATAATTCATTTTAATTCACCCTCAAATTTTATCACAATTTAACATATTTTAAAATATCAACTTGCCATTTAATGAAGATTGATAGTTAAATTCCAGCAACGAAAATTTTATGTTATCGTTCGTCAAATCGATTAATTTTTGCTCTATCAATTCATAATCATCTTCATCCATTAATATTTCAAATTTTACTTTTTCCAGATAGTTTTTTTCTTTAACAAAAATATCGTTGTTCATCAAAAAATTCTCAATTGCACCTACAAAAGAATATTCAAATTCTATACTAAAATCTCGGAATATTTTTTTATCTACAATTGTAGAATCATTCAAGCATTCACTCGCAGCCTTTGTGTACGCACGAATTAACCCTCCAGCGCCGAGTTTTATACCTCCGAAATATCTAGTGACAACAACACAAACATTTGTCAAATCCTCTTTCTTGATAACTTCTAAAATTGGAATCCCCGCAGTTTGGGATGGTTCACCGTCGTCATCGAATCTTTGAATAAGCTTATCTTCACCAATGATATACGCAAAACAATTGTGCGTAGCATCGTTGTATTTTGTTCTTATCATATCGATGAATTGCAAAGCTTCTTCTTCGCTTTCGATGAACTTGCAATTACCAATGAACTCAGACTTATTTACTACAAAAGAAAAATCAACACTTTTGTGTATACTCTTGTAATTTTTCATATTATATATTCCTCATATTTATCTATCTCTGATTCTGGTAAGCTGACATTAAGTGTCACTTTATCGTTGTTATAAATCACATCTTCGCACTTAAATTTTTGAAGAAATTTGTTTAACAAATCTTGATGAGAATAATCAAATTCCATCTCAACTTTTTTATATTGGCCATATAGTTGTTCTTGAATTTTAAAAAGTAATTCTTCAATATCGTTATCGTCAAAAGCGGAAATTTTAATCTTATTTTCCAAATTATGACTCAAAATAGGATTGATGCTTTTATCTTTTTTATTGAACACAGTAATCATAGGTTTATCTAATACCTTCAATTCAAAAAGTATATCCATGGTCGTAGTTATCTGATTATCTAAATCCGAACTTGACAAATCCAATACGAAAATAATCAAATCAGAGTATTTCAAATCAATCAATGTGGATTTGAATGCCTCAATCAAGTCTGTTGGAATATCTTTTATAAATCCTACTGTATCTATAATTAGACAGTCTTTTTTATTCGGAAGCTGGCATTTTCTGAGCGTAGTATCCAAAGTTTTGAACAACAAATCCTCAGTTGCAAATTCCTCATTGTATTTATCCTTATAAAAGTTTACCAATTTATTCGACAACGTTGACTTGCCAGCATTAGTGTAGCCGACCATACTAACCATTTTAATATCTGATTTGAGACGATGTTTACGCATATTCTCTTGACTTTTATCGATTGATTTAAGTTCTCTTTTAATATTGTCAATTTTTCGTTGAATAGTTCTACGGTCAACTTCAAGTTTTGTTTCACCAGGACCTCTTGTCCCGATTCCACCACCTGTTCTCGATAAATTCGCTCCGAAACCAATTAGTCGTGGCAATCTGTATTTGTATTCCGCTAGTTCAACCTGTAGTACACTTTGCTTTGTTTTAGCGCGACTTGCGAATATATCTAAAATCAAATTTGTTTTGTCTATTATTTTTAAACCAGTAATATTTTCCAAATTTTTTATATTCGAACCTGACAATTCGACATTGAATATCAGAGTTGTTACTTCCAACATTTCTGCAGATTCTTTTAATTCAAGACATTTCCCCTTGCCTATATAGTATTTTGAATCTATGAAGTTTTTTTTGACCTCAGCGATTGCACACACTTCTCCACCTGAAGATTCTATTAAGCTTTCCATTTCGTTTATGTCTTCTTGATTTATTTTTTTATCTCTCAATTGAAAATAAACTAAAATTGTTTTTTCTTTCATTATTACTCCTTTGTTAATATTATATAATAAGATTTCGCATAATAAAATATCAATCGTTTATTCATTGATATATGTTGATTTTTAAGTTTGTGGTATAATATTTAATATACATTTTATGGAGGATATTTATGAATAAAGATAAAAATATAATATTGAAATCCATAAAAATTTTAATATTATGTTTGATTTGTTTATTTGCATTCATTGGAGGCATCATTGGTGTCGCTGGAGTTCGTGCAATGCAACTTGCTCCACAAGTTAATCCAGAAGAAATAAATAATATGATGAATCAAACTTCAGAAATTTTGGATCAAGATGGAAATTTAATTGAAAAAATAAGAACCACAGAATATCGTGAAGTTGTCAAATTAGACAAAATACCTAAATATATGATGGACGCATTTATATCTGTTGAGGACGAGAGATTTCATAAACACAACGGGTTGGATCCAATTGGAATTGCCTCAGCAATTTTTGATAATATATCTTCCGGTTCAATGAAGCGTGGTGCAAGTACGCTTGCTCAACAATTGGCTCGTAATTTATATTTGTCAAACGAAAGGTCATTCGACAGAAAATTCAAAGAAGCTTATTTAGCACTGCAGCTTACTCACTATTTGGGAAGAGAAAAATTATTAGAAACTTATATGAACACTGTTTTCTTAGGACAAAACGCCTACGGTGTTCAAGCTGCAGCTGAAATTTATTTCAAGAAAAACGTAAATGAATTGACATTGTCAGAGTGTGCTACTTTAGCTGGAATCGTAAAAAGTCCCACTAACTTAGCTTTGTACAAGGCCATTGAACCCGGACAAGTTAAAGACCAATCAAAAATTGTAGGTGAGGTTAATTTAGCTGGAGAAACATACAAGGCGGTTTACAATCAAACAACTATAAAAAGACGTGACTATGTTCTCAAGAAAATGTTGGATAACAAAAAAATTACACAACAAGAATACGACAATGCTCTCAAAGAAAACATAGCTAAACAAATAAAACCAGGAATAAAAAATATAGATAATTTGTCTAATTATTACTCTGATATAATATATGAGCAAGTTATATCGAAATTGATGGAAAAAGGCTACACACAACAAGAAGCAAAGAGTAAACTGATTAATGGTGGTTTGAAGATATATTCCTGCGTTGATATGAATATGCAAAATAAACTTGAAGAATTGTACGATAAAAAAGTTGATGAAATTATTTCTGATGGCTCAACATACAGTTTGCTTCAATGGTCTTCAGATAATCAACGCAACATTACAAATTCCAAGAAAGAAGTAATTTATTTCAAAAAGAACAATTTATTAAATGATTCAGATGAGTTTTTCATATCTCCGAGTGATTATGTGAAAAATCCTGATGGTTCAATAACATTTAAATACTCAAAATCTATAAAAGTAAAACAATACGGAAATTATTTGGATTTAAAAGACTATTATTCTGTTAATGAAACCAATAATTTGGTTACACACAAAATTTCTTCCATAAATATCGGAAAAAACAATTTAAGCACTTCTGATAATGGTGATATTACAATTAATGACGAATATATCAAAAAAAATCCAAACTTACTCAAATTTGACAACCAAAATAATTTGATTTTTACAAAAGATTTTTACACAATTAATGAAGACGGAATAAAACAACCTCAATCTTCATCTGTAGTTTTGGACAAAACAACAGGACAAATAAAAGCTTTGGTTGGCGGAAGATTTTCAAATAAAAAAGACACCACAAACAGAGCATCAGATATTCCAAGACAAGTAGGTTCAAGTATGAAACCATTAGGTGTGTATACTCCCGCTTTGGACAATGGTTATTCTCCTGCTTCAGGCTTAGAAGATTTACCACACTATAATGAAAAACACGAATTATGGCCTAAAAACTGGTACGAGGGTTATGAAGGTTTGGTTTCGCTAAGACATGCTGTTGAAAACTCAATCAACGTTACAGCAGTAAAAGTATTAGAAGATATTGGAATCGAGAAATCAAAAACTTATTTAGAAAAATTCGGCCTAATAAATGCAAAAAATCCAAGAGCAGATAATTATATAAGTGCTGCAGAAAATAATTCAGAAAACGACGAAAACACTTCTGCAATGGCATTGGGTTCATTGACAAAGGGATTCACTCCTGTTGAAATGGCAGGTGCTTACAACGCTTTGAATAATGAAGGAAAATACAGAGAGCCTATATCTTTTACAAAAATCACAGATAGCTTGGGAAAAGTTATAATTGAAAATCCACAAAAACAAAACGAGGTAGTCAGTACACAGATTGCTTATATAATGAGAGATATTTTAAGGACATCAACTGATTATAATTACTCTAAGTACGCTAGATTAGACGGATTTGACATTGCCGGAAAAACTGGTACAACAAGTGATTATCAAGATGTTTGGTTCTGTGGAATGAGTCCATACTACACCATCAGCACATGGCTTGGATTTGACAATCAACAGTTGAAGATGACACAAATAAGTCAGAAAAAAGTTGTTCAGATTTGGAGTGTGGTCAATAAATACACTTTGGAAGATAAAATTCCAATTAAATTTGATGAACCAGATGGAATTATAAGATTGGAAGTTGACACGCTTGCAAATAAATTGCCAAGCAAATACAGCAGACGTGACCCAAGAGGTACTGTTAAAGAAGAAATTTACAAAGCCGGAACTCAACCGACTGAGGTTTCTGATTTGTATGTATCCAGAAGAATTGATGTAGTTGATGGAAAGCTCGCAACTGACAATACACCTCCTTGGGAATTAGGCTGGGGCGTATTCATAAAAAGAGAGCCTCCATATAAACCTGAAGACAACAATAATATTATTCCTAAAGATTGGAAATACTGTATGCCTGGTTACTCAGACAGGACAATCTTCAATATCTTAAAACCAGAAGAAGATGAAAAAGAAGATAAAGATAAAGATAAAGATAAAGATAAAGACAAAAACAAAGATGAAAAAGAAAAAAAGCCAAGCAACAAAGATGATAAATCAACTGATAAAAAAGATTCATCTGGAAAAACACGAGACAGTAATTCATCTGATAGCAAAACAAATTAAAAAAGATGTTAATTTTGGTCAAGGCCAAGATTAACATCTTTTATTTTTTTTCTTTTTTCTTGTAACTTTAAATTTTATTTCGTAAATAAATAAATCTCCATCCAACGATATTTTTGATGTACCGCCTAATAATTCTATCAAATTTTTTGCAATATACAAACCCAATCCACTGCCCTCTGAGTGGCGAGATTTTTCCCCTCGAACAAATTGACCCATCAAATCTTTGGCACTAACCTCGATTTTATTTTTACAGACGTTTGAAAATTTGAGGATTATGCTGTCATCTATTACATCGCATTCACCTATTACCTTTGTGCTTGGCTTTGAGTATTTTACGATATTGCTAAAAATATTTTCGATTACTCTCGACAATTTTGCCCCATCTGTCATCATCAAAACAGTTTTTCTTTTATCGTGATATTCAAAATCCAAAGCTTCTTTGCTAAAATCAGAGTCAAATTGACCGTAAACTTGTAGCACCAATTCATTTAATTCGACAACTTCCATCTCGATATCAATATTGCCAGTTCCTGTTTTAGCAGCATAAATAAGGTCAATAACCATGGTTTTCAATCTTTTTGCGTTGTATTCCAATATCTCGATGTATCTTTGTTTTTCATTTTCATCCTTTTCGTGGTTTAATAAATCCACATAATTTATAATCGACGTAAGAGGTGTCTTTATATCATGTGAAATATTTGTGATGAGTTCTGTTTTCATTCTTTCAGAATTTATTTTGTCTTGCATGGTGTTTATAACAGAATCGTGGAGATGATTGATTAGGTATACAGAATCTTTGTAAATGTCGTCGTCGATATAAACATCTATGTCTTTGCCCGAATACATTGCCTCGACTTTTTTGTTCAGTAAAATTTTTCCCAAATTATTAGTCAAGATTGATATATAAATTTTTGCCAGTATCGAGCCAATAAAAATAATTCCAAACAAATTTCTGTTTGTCACCATAATAGTAGCCATAGTGTAGACCAAAAATAGTAAAATTAGCAAAGATTCTGCGTAAATATTGTAATATTTTGTCTTAAAATTACTTAAAAATTGATATATCAAAAAAGCATTTTTTTTCTTTTTAATAATAGTCATAATTATTTTGACAACAGAAAAGAAAAAAGCCAATCCAAAGTATATCAATGAGAAAATAATTGAAAAATTATATATATTGACAATATTTTCAACAAAAAACGAAAAAGTGAATACTAATATAAATCCAAAACTAAAGTAAAGTAATAAATCTACAATTTGCTTTTCAACATAGCCATCGATAGACCTAAACTTTCTTTTAATCCAAGTTATCATTAAATGTCCTCTATTTTATAACCCATTCCGTAAACTGATTTTATCAAATCAGGACGTCTTGGATTTATTTCAACTTTTTCTCTTAATCTTGAAATATGGACAGAAACTATTTTTTTAACATCATAAGGTGGTGCTTCCCATACATTTTCATAAATTTCCTCAGAAGTAAAAACTATTCCTTTATTTTTTAGCAACAATAAAATAATCCCATATTCATAAGGAGTTAATTTAATTTCCTCGCCATCTATCAATACTTCTTTTTTATCGTCATTTATAGTCAATCGTCCTGCCGAGTAGACGTTACCTTTTAGAGAATTATTTTTTGTGAGCTCGAGTCTTCTGATACAAGATTTTATTCTCGCCAATAATTCGACCGCGTCAAATGGTTTTGTTATATAATCGTCTGCTCCTATATTTAATCCCATTACCTTATCGTTTAATTCGCTTTTTGCCGACAAAATAATTATTGGTGCGCTCGAAACTTCTCTTATTTTTTGCGTCAATTCCAAACCATCCATTCCTTCCATCATTATATCGACTAAAAACAAATCTATTTGATTTTTCTGCATTAGTTCAAGTGCGTCATAACCATTGTAAGCTTTTATGACATTATAATTATCGGTTTTTAAATATATTTCTATTGCCTTTACAATGTCTTTTTCGTCATCGACAACCATAATATTGTACATAAAAATCACCTTCCTAACTTTATTATACACTAAAATCAAGAAAGTGATTATTACAAAAATTTAACGATTAAGTTTTGGTTTTAAATATTTTCCTGTGTAAGAGTTTTTATTATTAATCAATTTTTCTGGAGTTCCTTGAAAGATAACTTCACCTCCCCCATTTCCTCCTTCAGGGCCTAAATCTATAATATAATCTGCAACTTTTATAACATCGAGGTTGTGTTCAATCACTATTACGGTATTTCCTTGGTCAACGAGTCGTTGTAGCACTTCAATTAATTTGTCGATATCAGCAGAATGAAGTCCTGTTGTTGGTTCATCTAAGATATATATAGTTTTTCCTGTGCTTTTTTTCGATAATTCACTGGCGAGTTTCACTCTTTGAGCTTCACCACCAGACAATTCAGTTGATGATTGCCCTAATTTTATATAACCCAAACCTACATCTTGTAGTGTTTGCAATTTATTTTTAATAGGTGGAAAATTTCTAAAAAATTCCAACGCTTCGTCAATCGTCATATCTAATACATCCGAGATATTTTTCCCTTTATATTTTACTTGCAAAGTCTCTCTATTGTATCTTTTACCTTTACAGACATCACATGGAACGTAAACATCTGGTAAAAAGTGCATTTCTACTTTTATAGTGCCATCACCTTTACAAGCTTCACATCTTCCACCTTTCACATTGAAAGAAAATCTTCCTTTTTGATATCCTCTCATATTAGCTTCCGGTGTAGCCGCGAACAAATCCCTTATCAAATCAAATACTTTAGTATAAGTCGCAGGATTACTTCTAGGAGTCCTTCCTATTGGTGACTGGTCAATTTGAACAACTTTGTCTAAATTTTCTATTCCCTTAGCGGATTTGAAATTTCCATTTTTCATTTTGGCATTATTCAAATCACGTGCCAATTTCTTGTATACAATTTCATTTACCAATGATGATTTTCCTGAACCTGAAACACCAGTAACACAATTAAAACATGATAGAGCAAATTTTGCATTTATATTTTTTAAATTATTTTCTCTGCACCCTTTAAATTCCAAAAATCCTTTTGGTTTTCTTCTTTTTTCTGGAATCTCAATTGCCAGTTCTCCAGACAAGTATTTGCCAGTAATCGACCTTTTTTCTTTTATAATGTCATCTATGCTACCACAGGCAACTATCTCACCACCGTGAACTCCTGCTCCCGGCCCAATATCAACAAGATAGTCACACTCTTTCATCGTATCTTCGTCGTGCTCGACAACTACTAGCGTATTTCCAATGTCAGTCAAATTTCTTAAAGCTTTAATTAGTTTGTCATTATCTCTTTGATGAAGCCCAATAGATGGCTCATCCAGTACGTAGACAACGCCAACCAATGCCGAGCCAATTTGTGTAGCTAATCTAATTCTTTGAGATTCCCCACCAGATAAAGTGGAAGCCGACCTATCCAATGTCAAATAATCAAGACCAACGTCATTCAAAAATTGAAGTCTGTTTACAATTTCTTTCAAAATTTCATCGCCAATAAATTTTTTGGATTCTTCTAATTTCAAATTTTTAAACCATAGTAGAGAATCTTTCACTGGCATTTGACAAATTTCATAAATATTTTTACCGTTTATTCTTACCGATAGATATTCGTCTTTTAGCCTAGCACCGTGACAGTAATCGCATTCAACATCGGTCATATACTCACCTATTTTTTCGTGAGTTGAATCGGTAGTGCTACGTTGATATCTTTCTTCGAGATTTTTAAATACTCCTTCAAATTTCCCAACAAATTTTTTCCTTCCAGAAAAATGGCTATCGAATACAAATGACAGATTTTTCTTAGAACCATTCAGAATTTCATCTATCATTTTCTTCGGAGCATCTTTTAATGGTTTATCTAGCGGAAAATCATATGAATCTGCTATAGCTTTTATAATTTCAAAATAATATCCTCCCGGTTTAGAAGATTGGTAAGGGTCTATCGCTCCTTGTAAAATCGAAAGCCCCTTATTTGGTATCACCAAATCTTCATCGACCTTTTTATGAAATCCAAGGCCGTTACAATGAGGACACATTCCAAAAGGATTGTTGAACGAAAAATCTCTGGGTTCCAATTCTTGATAAGAAATATGTCCATCCGGGCAACTCATAGATGTGCTATAAGAAATAACATTTTTTCCAACTACATCTATTTTGACGTTGTTTTCCGATAATCTAAGAGCAGTTTCAATAGAATCTGTGAGCCTTGAATCAATTCCATCTTTGATTATAATTCTGTCGACTATTACATCTATGTCGTGTTTTTTGTTTTTGTCGAGTTCGATTTCATCCGCTAATTCAACCTGCTCTCCATCAATAATTGCTCTAATAAATCCATCTTTTCTTAGATTTTGGATTAGTTTTTTGTATTCACCCTTTTTCCCTTTGACAACTGGACTCAAAATCTGAATCCTCGAGCGTTCTTCTAATTCTTTCACACTATCTACAATTTGGTCTACGGTTTGGCTGACAATTTTCTTGTCACAAATCGGACAATACGCAGTACCCACTCTGGCAAAAAGCAACCTAAAGTAATCGTATATTTCTGTAACAGTTCCTACGGTAGAACGTGGATTGTTATTTGTTGTTTTCTGGTCTATAGAAATAGATGGAGATAAACCTTCAATGTATTCTACATCTGGTTTGTCCATCTGTCCGAGAAATTGTCTCGCATAAGAACTCAACGATTCAACATACCTTCGTTGTCCTTCCGCATATATAGTGTCGAAAGCTAATGAGGATTTTCCCGAACCACTTAACCCAGTAAAAACGACCATTTTGTTTCTGGGAATTGTGAGGTCAACATTTTTTAGATTATTCTCTTTAGCTCCTCTTATAATTATTTTATCTTTACTCATTTTACTCCTTTTAGTAAGTGTTTTTTAAATCTCTAATCTGGTCTCTCAAAGTAGCAGCCCTTTCGAAATCCAATTCTTCAGCGGCTTTTAACATTTCGCCATTCAAGTTTTCTATTAGAACTTGTACTTCTTCCTTAGAAAATTCTGTAACCTTATCAGAATCATAATTTTCTTGTTCTTCAGCTACAAAAGTGTTTTGTATTCTCTTTCGTACGGATTTATTAATAGTAGTTGGAATTATATGATGCTTTTCATTGTATTCTTTCTGAATTTCCCTACGTCTGTTGGTTTCGGTGATTGCGACATTCATAGACCTCGTTATTGTATCTGCATACATTATAACGTGTCCATTAGCATTTCTCGCCGCCCTACCAATTGTTTGTATAAGCGAAGTTTCGGAACGCAAGAAGCCCTCCTTGTCTGCATCCAAAATTGCAATAAGCGATACTTCCGGCAAATCTAGTCCTTCACGCAGTAAATTTATTCCAACAAGAACATCGTATTTTCCTTCTCGCAAATCTCTTATTATTTCCATTCTTTCAATAGTATCTATGTCCGAATGTAAGTAAGTTACTTTGATATCTAAATCTTCGAGATATCTCGTCAAATCTTCGCTCATTTTTTTTGTAAGAGTCGTAATCAAAATACGTTCGCCTTTTTCTATAGTCTTATTGATTTCGCTAACCAAATCATCAATTTGTCCTTTTGTAGGACGAACCTCAATTTTTGGATCCAACAATCCAGTAGGTCTGATGATTTGTTCTACGACTTCATTAGTCTTTTCCTTTTCATATTTACCCGGAGTTGCTGACACATATATAACTTGATTCATCATAGATTCAAACTCGCAAAATTTCAATGGACGATTATCGAGTGCCGACGGCAATCTGAATCCATAATCCACCAAGCTAGTTTTTCTTGACCTATCTCCCTCGTACATTCCACCAATTTGAGGAACAGTAACGTGTGATTCGTCTATCATCGTCACAAAATCTTTTGGGAAATAGTCTATAAGCGTGTACGGTCTACTACCGGGTTTCCTCTGAGACATATGCCTTGAATAGTTTTCAATTCCAGTACAAAATCCCATTTCTTTTAACATTTCTATATCGTATCTCGTTCTTTGCTCTAGCCTTTGAGCTTCCAACAATTTGTTGTTATCTTTAAAATATTTTAATCTATCTTCTAATTCTTCCTCAATAGTCACGATAGCTTTTTCAACTTTTTTCTGAGTTGTCGCATAGTGACTGGCAGGATAAATCGCGACGTGATTTCTCTCGCCAATTATTTCTCCAGTCAACGCATCAATTTCTGTAATTCTATCAATTTCATCTCCGAAAAATTCTATTCTGACGCTTTTTTCTCCACTGGATGCAGGAAAAATATCCAAGCTATCTCCCCTAACTCTAAAAGTACCACGAGTAAAATTTATATCATTTCTGACATATTGAATATCAATTAATTTTCTCATAACTTCATTTCGGTCTTTTTCCATTCCTGGGCGCAGAGATATAACCAAATTTTCATAATCGATTGGGTCTCCCAAACCGTAAATGCAAGAAACAGATGAAACAATTATTACATCTCGCCTCTCGAACAAACTCATAGTAGCACTGTGACGTAGTTTGTCCAATTCCTCATTGATACTTGAATCCTTTTCAATATAGGTGTCGGATTGAACAACGTATGCTTCTGGTTGATAATAATCGTAATACGACACGAAAAACTCAACTGCATTTTCCGGGAAAAATTCTCTAAACTCACTAGCCAATTGGTATGCCAAAGTTTTGTTGTGAGCTATGACCAAAGTTGGTCTTTGAACTTTTTGAATAATATTTGCCATTGTAAAAGTTTTGCCCGAACCAGTAACTCCTTTTAAAATTTGATGATTTTTTCCATTTATCAAACCATTTGCAAGTTTATCAATCGCTTGTGGTTGGTCACCTGTCGGCTTGAACTTTGAATATAATTTAAATTCCATAACTCACCCCTTGAACATATGTTTTACTTAATTATTATATATCATCTATTTTTTTTATTCAATAAAAAAGAGACTCCGAAAAAAGAGCCTCGTCAAATCAAATTTCAAACAGTTCCATATATCTTTCTTGTGAGGATTTTGATTTTTTATCCACGTTATAAATATTAACATCTAAATTTACAATGTCCTTCAATAATTTTTCAATATTTTCGCCTTTTAAAATAATGAGATTATTTTCGTATTCATAACCATTTTTCGTCAAAGTTTTTCTGACCAGTTCATCATTTGAAGTTGAAAGTTGCAAATATTTAACTGATTCCAATTTTTCTTCTAAGATTTTCTTGTCCTTTAAAAACAAAATATCACGACTGATATCATCTAAATCATTCAATCCATGACTTGAAATAATAATTCCCACATTTTGTTGGGCAATCTCTTTTAAAAAATTTTTCGTTTTTATAACGCTCGTTGGGTCTAAACCGTTTAATGGTTCGTCCAGCAAAACATAATCATTTTCCGGCAAGAAAGACATTGCTAACATCAATTTTTTCTTCATTCCCAGCGAATACTCTCCGACTCTCTTATTTGCAAATCCTTCTATTTCAAATTTTTTGCAAATTTTATTCACATCTTCTGAAGATTTATTATACGCATACTTAATTAATTCCAAGTAGTCTATCCCTTTCATATTACCATCGAGGATTGTTTCGTCTCTAAAAAAAGTTAACTTAGTGAAGATTTTTTCATCATTGTATTGCTCTCCATCAATCAAAATCTTTCCCCCGTCAATTTTTATAGAATTTGAGATGCTGTTCATCAAAGTAGTTTTTCCAGAGCCGTTAGGTCCAACTAAAGCTTTGATTTGACCTTTTTCAAGTTCAAAACCAGCCTTGTCTAAAATTATTTTGTCGCTGTATTTTTTTATTAAATCAATAACCTGTAACATTTATTTCCTCTTTTCTTGAAATTTCTTCTTGCCAATAAAATACAATACTACAGTCCACAATGTGACTGATACCACTCCAAATGTGAAACTCAAATATCCATTTTGTTGATGAAACGACATAAATCCATTCGCCACAGCTGAGCTATCCATATAAGACAATGGCAAAAATGCCGGAACTACTTTCACAATGTATGGCAATCCCATGGAAAAAATTACAATCAACGCTAGCATCAAATTAGACATTTTATTGTCTATGAATAGTTTTGTAACGCTAATAACCATTGATATGCAAGCACAACTAAGTATCGACAATATAACGCTTTTGAAAATAAACTCACCATTTCTCATAACTTCTGCTGTGAACATTATGTCGGATATTCTCATCGTTGGAAGTGATAAATTTCCAACTCCACCAATTGCTAATCCTATTGCAAATACAATTGTCAAAACAATTAATAATCCAATTATCGCGCTAAAAATACTCGAAAGAATATTTCTCCTGTAAATGGAATTTTTCTTAAGTGGTGTGAGTTTTTGTATTTCTATAATCTTCTTATTTCTCGATAACAGACTCCCGAATAAACAAGCAGACAACAATGTTACTAGAATGTTGAATTTTGTGTAAAAAAAATCATAAATCAAGTTCATTCCAGAAATACCCTCACAGCTTCCATTAAACAAGTACGAAAATATCCTGTCTTTTATCTTCAAATATTTAACTCCATCTTCAGGATTGTAATCAACGTTGTATATTCCATCGTATAATCTATTTGAGGGAATCACCTTCATCTTTTTTAATATTTCGAGCTTATCGTACATATATCTTTTTGTGTACATACTCAAAGAATCGCTCTTATCCATAAACCCACTACTTTGATCGAACCTCAAATCACCGGATGTGAATTTATCTTGATAAAATTTGTAAAACTTATCCGGCTCTTTTTTTCTATTGATATAAACTCGGTATTCTTTTATTCCACTTTCAAATTCCTTTTCAAAATTTTCAAGATTTTGTTTAATTTCTGCATCTGACTGATAAGGGTCATTTAATATCTTCGCCTTGTAGGATTCTCCAAAAGCTAAGTAATTCTTGTGGACCTGTTCTCCTTCTTCGCTTAATTTATTGTATTTTTCAGTTTTGAAAGCCGTAAATAACGAAAATAATCCAACCGTGACTACAACAAAAATAACCATTTGCTTGGAAATTATATTAGTTAACACCATTCCCTTCACACTCATAGTATCAACTTTTCTGTAAGATATTTTTTCTTTTTTAACTCTATCTTCAGTCGTGAAGCAGAAAAATATTAGGACTATATCTATCAACCACAAGCTCAATATTTGCGTCCATGAGAAGTATTTAATTATGAAGAGTGGATTGAATCTATGATTGAACAATAACAAATCGCCAACAAAACCACCTACAAGAATTATCGAGCAAATCAACTCCATTGTTTTTGATGTGGAAACCTTCTTGACAAATGATAGCATTCCAAATGCAAAGCTCGAAGATAAAATCAAGGTTAAAATTCCCCTAAACAAGATTTCGTATGGTTTCAAATACTCCAACTGTACAAATCCTAATTTCTGCTTTTCAGTTAAGAATTTGTATCTTTCTAGTACCGATATGTGATAGTAATCAAATTTTCCAAATCCATCCAAAAATAATGTGCTAATAAACATAAGAAATAATAAAACTGACAAAATATACACAACGTAAATTAGTAGACTCATAAAAAATCTGTTTTTTGTAATAGTATTGTTTTTGAAGGGCAACTTTTTCAACACATCGTCATTTTCCAAGGAAATTACTAGAAATATCGCCAAAAACACAGCTGGAATTACACCAAATAAAATAGAAGATTGATTAGAAATAATCGACGCAAAATTCATTTGTTTGTACTCATTTATAACTCCGTTATTTTTTGCTGATTCTTCTACATTTCTTTGTTTTAAGAAATTTATATAATCCTTGTCAATTGTAATCTTGTTAGAACCTATATGCGAGTGGAGTTCGTTGAGCAATTTTAAAACATTTTGTTCGTGAGTATATATAGCCTTCGCATCGTATTTTCTGCTGTATTCTCCAAATGATGACTTATTCGTATTTGTCGACATAAAATTATCTATCTCGTACAGATTATCAGATAATTTCCCATAATATTTTAATTGCTTATCGTATATTTTATTGTTCTCTTCAATGCTAAGTTTTGTATTTATTTTCTTGCCGTTTCGTTTATTTTTCAAAAAATACGCAATCAAACTATCCGTGCTCGATTCAATTTCTTTTATTCTATCTAGCTCATAGTATGATGACTTTTGAATTTGCAAGAAAATAGTCACACAGCACATTATTAAAGCCATTAAAGTCACGAAAAAATACGTTTTGTTTCTGATTAATTTTTTATTTAGATATTTAAGCATAGTTTCCCCCTGCAATACCGAGATGTATTGTAAATATTATACCAAATTTTCAAAAAAAAAAGCGATGGCTTAATAACCATCGACTTTTATTCATTGAGTTTTAAATTCCAAAAATTTGAACAGCGTAATATCTGTCATAAGTTTGATTTGAATTTTCGTAATAAGCTTTAGTCACAAAAACTTTTACATTGACTCTTGTGAACACTTTTCTCAACATATTTTCGTTGTGACCCGGAGAATTTTTCCAAGCTTCCATTGCACCATCAGCAGTGTAAGGTCCGTTGTAGATGTTTTCACCGTTGATGTTGGAGATATCTGTAACCAATCCCCCATTCGGTCTCAAATGCTCGAATAATTGAACTATTTCTACAGCTCTTGTTTTTGCAATTGGGGCCATAGAATTATCTTGTTTTAACTCTTTCAATCCATTTTCTTTACGATAATTGTTTAATAGTTTGAAAATATCATTAGCCATCTTTTCATCGTAATGACCTCTTACCATTAAAATTGTGTCTTTACTGATTTGAATTGGAAATTCTTCTGCATTTTCTAAACCCGGAAGAGGCTTTGTGCGACGAATTTTCATCCCTGGATATCTTGAATCTGTTGATAGTGTATCTTCGGATTTATTGCTCAAAACCAATTCTTTGACTTTGTCTGATACGGTGTTCTTACCACCCACAATATACATTTTTTCGAATGTATTGTTGCCGACGTATGTTTTTATACTGCTATCAATTGAATTTTTTGTTACAAGTAAAATAGGAGCGTTCAATTTTTGTGATAGTGGAGCAGCAACTAATGCGTCAACAAAAACCTCTCCACTCGCAAATATAACTTTACTTGGCGTTGCAAAGCTAGCTTTTGCAACTTGAACGGAAGTAGTATATCTATCTCTTCCGTTAATTCTTTTTGGCTTTACATTTGTTATCGCACGAATTTCTTTTAAAACTTTGTCTGAAACTGTATTTTGTCCTCCGACAACATAGATTTCGCCGATATTATTTCCACCAAATGATTGTAGATAATCTTTTGTTGAGCTGGACATCTTATTTTTCGATACCAAAATTATAGGTGCGTTGTTTTTTTGCGCTAAAGATGTAGAGTTTATTGCATCTGCGAACACTTCCCCACTTGCTACAACCAAGTTTTGCTTTTCAGAGGAATTGCTCTTAAACTTCTCAGATACGATTTTAGTGTTTACTTCATATCTATCTTCGCCATCATATCTAACAACATTGATTTTCAAATCATTTTTGATGTGATTTTCCACATCTTTGCTTACAGATTTTTCTCCACCTATTATTATAACTTCATCTAGTTTTTTTTCTTTCAAAACTTTTTCAGTAGAATCATTTAATTTGTCAGAATAAGTGTATAAAATCGGAATATTCCCTTGACTCATTACAGTTGAACTTATGTTATCAGGAAATTTTAGAGCAGAAACCAATACAATCTTTTTGGAATTTTTGTAAAAATCCATCATAACTTTTTCGGCTACTTGAAATCTATTTTTCCCTTCAATTCTATCTAAGCTGGAAACTGATTTTTGAGTAGCAGACTCGTCTTTGTTATTATCTGCAAGTACTGTTGTAGCGGATGAAAAAATCATACTACAACCCAATAGAAATGCTATTATCCTTTTTTTAATATTATTCATTTAATTCTCCACTCATTATTAATAAAATTTTTCAATTTTGTATTCTTTTTGTAATTTATCTGTCGTGTCAATGTAAGCTTGTTGTTGTTTCAATTGCAATAAAGTTTGCTTTACTTCATTCTTTGCTTCTTCAAATGATTTTACTTTTTCATCTGTTTTGCCCTTGATGTTGATAATGTGATATCCGAATTGTGTCTTAACAGGACCTACAATGTCGCCAACATTGTTTTCTATCAAAGCTTGTTCAAATTCTTTGACCATTTGACCTTTTTGGAATGTTCCCAAATCTCCTCCTCTTTCTTTTGATGGACAAGTAGAGTATTCCTTAGCTAACTGTTCAAAGTTTTCGTTGTTGTCAATTTTTTCTTTGATTTTATTTGCAGTATCTTCATCATCAACTAAAATATGAGAAGCGGTAAATGTAGGATGAACCTTAAACATATCTTTGTGATTTTCGTAGTATTCTTTGCACTCATCATCACTTACACTTACTGAATTGATAATATTCGCCATCGCAAAATCCTTCAACAACTCCTCAGCCTGTTTTTGAGCTTCTTTTAAGTAAGTTTCGTTCTTGTCCAATCCAGTTTTTTTCGCATTTAAAAACAAAAGTTTTCTGTTGATTAATTCATCAGTCAATCTTTTCTTTCCCTCTTCATTATTGAATTGTGCACCTCTGTAGCCCAAAGCATGAATAAAACTATCAACCTCTGATTGCTTTATTTCTTCACCATTTACTACTGCCAACACCTTATCTTTTTTTTCTTCCATCATTACCTCTTCCTTTTCTGGTTAATTTTATTCCGTCGTTATAAAATTGTATCATATTTTCCTTTAGTAGTCTCCCGACAGCTCTTTTAAAGCTTGATTTTGACATATTAAACACAGATTTAATTTTATTTGCATCTGATTTGTCGTTAAAATGTATAAAACCATCTGAATTTTTAAGTTCGTCCATAATGACATCAGCATCAGAGGAAATGTGTTTGTACGCAGGCTCAAAGAATGACAAATCCAATTTGCCATCTGATTTTACATCTGATACTCTGCACTTCACCTCTTCGCCGAGAGCTATAACTCCATCTATCTCACTGGAAGGAATTAGCCCCTCATATTTGTTGTCCACTGCGACAAATGCACCAAGTCCATCGACAATATTGTAGATAACACCATCTACCCAATCATTTTTTGCATATCCGCTATCATTTCTCAAAAAATTTTTGATTCTCATAGTTAGTGCAAGTCTGTGAGATTTATCAATATACAAATACACCAAGTATTTTTGTCCTTTAACCAATTTTGATGTTTGTTCCTTAAACGGAAGCAAAATGTCCTTCTCCAATCCACAGTCCAAGAAAGCTCCTATCTTTGTGATGTCTTTTACCTCTAATCTCGCCATCTTTCCAAGTTCAATCTTGGATTGTTTCTTAGTAGCCATAAGATTTTTATTGTCATTGTAAATAAAAACATCGACGACGTCATTTTCTTTCTCGCCATTTAACTCATCGACGTTCATTCTGACGTATTCTTTTTCTCCGTCTTTTTTTAACAACACCTCAGTGTTTATTTTCTCGATTTTTAAATTTTCTCTCTGCCCTAATTTATACATTCTCTCTCCATTCTAGCTCATTCCACCTGGAATTATTTCCAATTCTGGATTGTCAACAGATTCATACGTAAATCCTTCACCGACAACCTCACTCACATAAGATATACACACGAATGCCTTCGGGTCGATTGATTTTACGTAGTTTTTGATTTTTATATATTCTCCTCTTGAAACAATAGTATTGATTACGAATTTTTCATCATCGGAAAAACCACCAACAGCTTTAAAAATTGTAGAACCTCTCGATATTTTCTCGATAATGTACGAATTTATTTCCTTGTATTTGTTGCTAGTAATCATCATATTAACTCTCGTATTCAAACCGGCAATCGCCTTGTCAATAACCAAAGAGTTAATGAATATACCCAACATAGCATACATTCCACTTTTCGTCCCAAAAGTGTACATTCCTAGCAACACAACAAAAAAGTCCGCAACGAGCATACACTTTCCTACATCGATTGACATATATTTCCTTATAATCATAGCAATAATATCCGTACCACCTGTCGACGCACCTTGATTTATAACCAAAGCCATTCCAGCAGCCGAAATAATAATTCCAAAAATTAAATTAATCAAAATATCGTCAGATAGTGGTTTGAAGTTTGGCAACAAAATTTCCAACAAAGCTGTCGAACTCGAAAAAATAAACGAACAGTATATCGACAAAACTCCGAAGCTTTTCCCCAAAATAATAAAAGCAATTATATACAAAATTGTGTCCATTATCATGACAAAAATACCAATGGGAACATTCGGAAAAAATGCGTTCAAACTCATCGCTACACCTGAAATCCCACCTATTGTCAATTTAAAAGGCATAATAAAAAAGAAAAATCCAAAAGTAAGCACCAATGTTCCAATTGTCAGTAATATTAATTTTTTAATCAATTTTTTCATGCTATCTTCTCCCATCTTTAATATTATACTTGTAAAAAAAGGAAATTACAACGTTTTGCAAACCAAAAAACACCACAAAAAATTAAAATTTTACTGTGGTGTTTTGACTAATTATTTTTTCTAAACTTATTCGCAACGATTAATAAAATCAAGACAAAAAGTCCTGTTAGAACTATCGAACCTCCCGGTTTTAATTGCAAATAATAAGACAAATTGATTCCGATGATTGTGAACAAAATTCCAAAAAGGCAGGAATTAATTACGGTTTTTTTGAATGAATTGGATATTTTTATAGCGCAAGACACTGGAATGACCATCAAACTCGAAACCATAAGCGCACCTACCGTTCTTGATGCTATTGCAACGGTTATGGCAATCAAAAAAGTAAAAATCTTGTTGATTAAATCGACATTGATTCCAGACAATCTCGCTCCGTCCTCATCAAAAATTATATAAACCAATTTCTTGTACAGCGTAAAATACATAACTATAACCAATGTCGCAACAATAGACACAGTGTACAACTCCACATCTGGGATAGCAACGATGGAACCGAACATAAATGATTGGAAATTTGCAGCTCCAGGAACAAAATCAGACAAAATAGCCGCCAAACCAATTCCGCTGCTCATAACTATAGCCGTCGACAAATCGGAACTTTTCGCAAAATTTTTCCTGATTATTTCGATTCCAAAAGCCGCAACAACGCACACCAAAATAGCGGCAATTACGGGATTAAATCCGAAAATAAGTCCGAGAGCGACGCCTGCCAATGAACTGTGGCTTAGAGCATCTCCCACCATCGAGTTTTTCTTGTTGACGACAAAAGTTCCAATCAACGGAACAATTATCGACACCAAAACCCCGACAATAAATGCCCTTCTCATAAAATCATACGAGAACATCTCAAACATTTTTCACCTCTACAAATTCACTTTCCAATCTAAAAATCCTGTTAAAATAATCCCTCGTAAACTCCAATTCGTGAGTTACGACCAAAATTGTTATTTTGTGGTGGCTGTTCAAATGTTTCAGCAATCGAAACAAATTCTCCTTGCTTTCTTGGTCGAGACCCGCTGTTGGCTCGTCAAAAATCAAAATCTTCGGCTCATTTGCCAAAGCTTTTGCAATCATAACTCGCTCTTGTTCACCACCACTCATCTTGTTGTAATCGTAATACTTTTTATCATTCATCTCAACAAGGCTGAGAGCATTTTCTATCTTCTCATCAGACGAATTTTCGCCGTCAGCTCTCACATTCATAGAAACAATCTCATAGGCTGTAATCGGAAACGAAATACTTTTCTCGTGATTATTTTGTGGAACATAACCAATTGTAAAATCTTTTTTACCACCGATAAAATTGATTTCGCCCTTATCTGGCTTTAAAAACCCGAGAATAAGTTTCAACAACGTAGACTTACCGGAGCCATTAGCTCCGGTTATGCCCACGAAATCTCCCTCGTTAATATTAAAATTTATGTTTCGCAACAATTTTTCATTTCTGTATGAAAAATCCAAATTTGCAACACTTAACACTTCATTCATATTATTTTGCTTTTGAAATTTCATCTAAATTCTTTTCTAACAAAGAGAAATAATTAACCTTGCCGTCTTCAATTTCTTGTGTTTTCGCTTCAATAGTTGACAAGCCTGCAGTCTTAGCGTTGATTTCCTTTGCCAAAGCTGTTGCAATCTTGTCGCTTTCACCCATTTCATAGAATACAGTGTTAATCTTGTGAGACTTGGCGAAATTTGTCAACTCTTTCATCTTGTTCAAATCAGGTTCAGAATCTGAATTTATTCCTTCGATTGGAACTTGGTTGATATGATAATCCCTAGCAAAATACCCAAACGCTTCATGAGGAACGATAAAATATTTATCCTTTTGAGGTTTCAAAACATCAGCGTATTTTTTATCCAAATCTTCAAATTTTTTGTCAACCTCTTTGTAATTAGCTTCGTAGAAATTCTTGTTTGCAGGGTCAAATTTCACAATAGCCTCGTAAACATTTTTCAATTGAATCCTAGCTTGTTTAGGACTAATCCAAATATGAGGGTCAAATTCTCCGTGGTGATGTTCGTGTGAGTCATCAGCCTTGTCCTTGTCATCTTTCTTGCAGCATTCTGGTTTTTCATCTTTGCTGCAACATTTTTCCTTTTTCTTGCAACATTCACATTCTTCATGGTCATCACTGTGTTCATGGTCGTGGTCGTGTTCAGCTTCCTCCTCAGCTTTTATCTTTTCGATGCTAGCAGAAGAATCGACAATTTCGGTGTTCTTCAAAGTTGATTTTACATCATCCAACCAACCTTCAAGTCCCAACCCATTTACGATGAGCATCTTGGAATCTGATAAATCCTTGATGTCCTGAGCTGTTGGCTCCCATTCGTGAACGCTCACGCCTTTAGGCATAATATTCACGACGTCAATCTTGTCCTTGGCGATTTCTTTTGCCATATATTCCAACGGATAGAAACTTACATATAATTTCTTTGAATTTGATTTATCACTAGACTTGTCGTCTGTTTTTTCTTTTTGTTCTTGTGCTTTTTGATTGTTAACTTCATTGTTTTGTCTAGCACAACCAGATGCCAGGCAAATAATCAAAACTAACAATAAAATTTTTATTAATTTTTTCATACTTCCTCCATAAAAAATTCTAATGCAAATTATTTGCATTATCATTCTAGTTCTTAATTTTTGATTTGTCAAGGAAAATTTTCAGCAAAAAAAGAGACAACTCTCTCGAGTTGTCTCTTTAAAACTTAAATCTCATCGGGAATTTATTTTCTTCTCTTTTTCGATAAAGATACTCCGAATCCACTTACTATTGACAATGCACCTGCTGCTAATTGCAACAATTCCATTTCAGAACCTGCTTTTGGCAATTTCTTTGTTGGGCTTTGACCTTTAGATTCAGCTTTAGAATCTGAGTTTTGTTTTTCTCCGCCCTTTTGTTCTGCCTTATTGTCAGAAGGTTTCTTGCCATTTTCTTTGTTGTCTTGTGGCTTGTTAGATTCAGGTTTTTTCGATGGATTTTCTGATGGTTTTTCATTTCCTGGAGCACTAGGAGTTTCTTGAACTTTTTGGTAAATATAAGTTACTTCCAACTTCTTACCGCTTACATAATTACCCTTAGTTTCCTTTCCATCCTTGTCAAATTTAACAATATTTTCTGAATTTTCATCAGTTGCTTTTACCTTAACAAGTTTGTAACCATTCTTATCCTTCTTAGAAGTCTTGTACTCTTCGTAAATCTTACCCTTAGTAACATCTTCATCCTTTTCTTCAACAACAGAGATTACTTTTCCATCTTTGTCAACTATTTGATAGATGTGGTGTTCTTGGAACTCTCCTTCTTCAACAATTGGAGTTGGAATAACTGGTGTTGGAGGTGTTGGAGGTGTTGGTGGTGTTGGTGGTGTTGGTTTTTTCTTATAAACATGAGTTACATCTTTTGTTGTATTATCAACATCTGTCTTTGTATGTTCATAACCAGGAATATCTTTAGCTACCTTTTCACCATCTTCTGTAGGGTTGCCTGGAATTGGGTCTCCACATTCATCAACATATTTTGTTACTATCTTATGGTATTTGTGGATAGTATTTCCATCCTTATCTT